>NZ_JALFLA010000082.1 GCF_022775115.1 Agathobaculum sp. | reverse complement strand
TACTGCCCCGCAGCCTGATCCCCCTTAATAGCCATCTGAGGTCCTGCCGGACCTCTGCTTTGCTATACCTTTTTCGAGCCATCTGACTTTTTACCACCATCCTTCATTTTTGGGGTTGACTTCTAATAGTTAATCTTTCTTAAGGATAGTGTGCCGCCCCGCCGGGTATTTTAATCTTACATCGCCACGTGCTTGGCTAAAAACTGCGCCGCGGTCTGGCTCAGCTTGGAATCGACCTCGCTGGCCGCCGCCGAATCGTCCTCGCTGAGGAAAGCGACGCAGCCGGTCACATCGCCGTCGGTGATGATCGGCGCGGCGACGACCACGTGGTAGTCGTCATGCTCGGAAATGCTGATATCGCTGGGGTCGCCCAGCTTGTGCTCGTAGACCGTGCGCTGCTCCATAAGCGTTTCAAAATCGCTCGAAAGCGTTTTTTCAAAAATATCCTTTTTCGCGCCGCCCGCGACTGCGATGACCGCGTCGCGGTCACAGATCGCGCAGCTCAGGCCCGCCGTGCGCGAAAGCGCCTCGGCCAGCTCGTTTGCAACGGTGCCCATTTCGCCCATGGGCGAATATTTCTTGAAGATCACCTCTCCGTCGCGGTCGGTGAAGATCTCAAGCGGGTCTCCCTCCCGGATGCGCAGAGTGCGGCGGATCTCTTTTGGAATGACGACACGCCCCAGGTCGTCGATGCGGCGTACAATGCCGGTTGCCTTCATTGTTGCGTTCCCTCCCAATACGGAATTTTTGGCTGTAGTGGTAGTATCCCTGCCCGCGCTGTAAATATGTAGGCATTGGTTTGGGAATTTTTTCTCAACCGCCCAAAAAGCGCAAAAACGCCCGGACAGAAAAGCGTCCGGGCGTTTTTCATTTTTTATAACGTCACCGGGTGACACGGCATCCGGTCACGATGCCTGCCGGCGTGCCATACAGTTTCAAGCCGGTATACGGTGTGTTGGACGCCTTGGAACGGTAAGACGTGTACGTCTTTTCGCAGTCCCAATCGAGCAGCACGAGCCTTGCAAAGCACCCCGCCTCGACCGCGTGGCGCGGCAGCCGGTACAATTCGGCGGGCGCGCGGCTCATTTTGTCCAAAAGCTGCATTCTGGTCAGATGCCCTGCCCGCGTAAGGGAGGTGTTGCAAACGGAAAACGCGGTCTCCAGCCCGGTGATGCCCGAGGGCGCCCGCGCAAACTCGCGCGCCTTTTCCGCCGCGGTATGCGGCGCATGGTCGGTCGCAATCATGTCGATCGTGCCGTCCCGCAGGCCCTCGATGAGTGCGAGACGGTCCTTTTCGCTCCTGAGCGGCGGGTTCATGCGCGCGAGCGTGCCATAGGTGAGCACGTCCGCCTCGGTCAGCGAGATATGGTGGGGCGTCGCCTCGGCGTGGATGTCCGCGCCGAGCGCCTTGCCCGCGCGGATGAGCGCGACCGACTGCGCGCTCGACACATGCTGGAACAGTACGCGCGCACCGGTATCGAGCGCGAGCGCGATGTCGCGCGCGATCATCGCACTTTCCGCGCTTGCCATCGCGCCGGGCACGCCGAATTTTTTCGCGGCCGCCGATCCAAAGTTGACCCCGGGCGACGGCACGAGCGACGGTTCCTCTTCATGAAAAGAAAGCAGCATGTCCAGCCGTTTGGCCTCGCACATGGCAGCGCGGCACAGCGCGGCCGAGGTGAGGTTTATCCCGTCGTCGGTCAGGCAGGGCGCGCCCGCCGATTGCAAGGCGGCGAAATCGGTCAGCTCCTGTCCCTTAAGGCCTTTGGTGACTGCGCCCGCCTGCAGCACTTGTACCGGTTCGTTTTCCGCTTTTTTCGTCACATATTGGATGATTTCGGGCGTATCGCAGGTCGGCAGCGTGTTGGCCATGCAGATGACCGCCGCGTAGCCGCCCGCCGTGGCCGCCGCCGCGCCGGTATGCACATCTTCCTTTTCGGTCTGGCCGGGGTCGCGGAAGTGCACGTGGCCGTCCACAAAACCGGGCGAGACGGTCAGCCCCGCAGCGTCGAGCGTTTCGCAGCCCGCAGGCGCGTCGATGCGCGCGTCCACGCGCGAAATCACCCCGTCGTCCCCGACGAGCACGTCGCGCTTTTCGTCGAGGCCGGTGTAAGGGTCCATGATATGGCCATTTTGAATCAGCAGCATGTGTTTTCCCTTTCCTTATATCACATCAGGTGGTCGAACGTGACGACCGGGTTATACCGCTTATCGATCTCTTTGAGGCGGTCGCGCAGCGTCATCATCAGCGTGCGGCGGTCGTCGTCGTCATAGCTGAACGGCACGACCACGTCGAAAATCAGGTTGATCTGCCGCTCGCCGTCCACCACGCGGAAATCATGCATGGTGAGCGTTTCGTCGATTTCGCGCAGCGTCGCGTCCACCTGCTCACGCAGCGCGGCGACGTGCGCGTTGTCCACGTCGATCGGATCCATGTGGATGACAAGATACACGCCGGTGCGCTGCCAGACGTGCTTTTCCGCCTCGTCGATGATCTCGTGCACGGCGACGAAGTCCGCGTTGCACGGCACCTCGGCGTGAAGCGAGGCCAGCGAACGGCCAGCGCCGTAGTTGTGCACGATCAAGTCGTGCACGCCGACGATGTAATCGGCTTCGAGCACAATCTTTTCAATGGCCTGCGCGACCTCAGGATCAGCCGCCTGCCCGAGCAGCGGATCGAGCGTATCCTTGGCGATGCCGAAGCCCGCCCACAGGATGAACAGCGCGACCAGCACGCCCACATAGCCGTCCACCGGGAGCGTGGTGAACCGGCCCGCGACCATGCCCAGAATGACCACGCCGGTCGTGACCACGTCATTGATGCTGTCCTGCATGGCGGCCATCAGCACGGGCGAGTCGATGCGTGTGCCGATCTTGCGGTTAAACGCGCCCATCCAGAGTTTGACCAGCATGGAAACCGCCAGAATGGCGACCAGCACGCCCGAAAATACAATTTCCTCCGGGTGTAGGATGCGGTCAAACGAGGTTTTGAGAAATTCCACGCCGACCAGCAGAATAATCATCGACACCGCGAGCCCCGCGATATATTCGGTACGGCCATAGCCGAACGGGTGCTTGGCGTCCGGCGCCTTGCCTGAAACCTTGAAGCCGACGATGGAAATCAAGCACGAAAGCCCATCGGACAGGTTGTTGAACGCGTCGGCCGCGATCGAGATCGACCGCGTGACAAGGCCGATCGCGAGCTTCAAGGCGAATAAAAACACGTTGCACGCGATGCCGACCGCGCCCGAGAGCACGCCGTAGCGTTCGCGCACCGCCGCGTCGCGCGCGTTGTCCGCGCCGGGCACGAATAGGCGGATGAGGATGTCTGTCATAATACCCCTCTTACTTTTAAAAGATGATAAAGTCCCGCAAAAATCGCCGCTTGCAGCAGCATAAGCGCGGGGATGCCCAGCATGAACCGCTTATGCAGCGTCTTGTGCCGGATGAGCAGCATGGTCAGGTACACGCCCGGCCCGCCGCCCACGAGCGCCCAGAAAAAGAGCGTGCGCTCGGGTACGCGCGTCCACGAACGCGGCGCCGCCAGCTTGTCATAAACGCATACGGCCATGCCAATCAGGTTGACCGCAAGCAGATAATAGATCATATGCCGCAGCATGTGCGCCGCCTCCCCTCCCAATGCAAACTATTTGTTTATTCTACCATAGCATGCCGCGGTAAGCCAAGGGTAAACCGTCAAAACGCGCCGCAAAAGCGGCGCGTTTTTCTTTAGCCTTCTGGCTTCACAAGGCGTTTGGGGTTGCCGTTGTCAAACGGCACGTCAAACGGCTGCTGCAAAAACCAGCCCGCGTCGAACTGCGCGGCATACTGCCCGGCGAGCGCGGCGGCGCGGATGCGCGCGAGGCCGAGCAGCTCGGGCACCGAATCGGTGCGCGTTTCGCCCGGCGTCCACAGATTGTTCCACGGGCCGTGCTCCTCATTGAGGCAGTCCCACTCTGGACGCTCGAGCTTCATGTGCCCGGTGAGCAGCGCGCCGCGCCCGAGCGCGCGCTCGATTTTCTGCATGCCGCGGTAGACCAGCCGGCTTTCCGAATAGAGGAAATTCTCCCACGCGAGCATTTCCTGGAATGCGCGGCGCAGCTCGCGTGTCGGCACGTCTTCACCGTATACCATGCGCAGCGCAGCGTGCAGTACGCAGGCGATCACGGCGAGCTCGTCCGTTTCGAGCGCATAAAACGCATCCGGGTCAAACTTTGTGACCGGCTCGTTTTCGCGTACGAGATAGAGCGCATAATCGATATCGCTCTCAATCTGGCAGTGCACCGCCGATGCCGACAGCTTCGGGTCGGCCGAGCGGATCTGCTCCTGCCGGCAGTAAACGTAGGGGTGGATCTCGCTGTCGAGCGCATAGTGGCAAAGGAAGCCGTAAAAATACGCCTGCGCGATCTCGTGCGCGTCGCCTGTCAGGCAATGCACCGCGCGCGACAGCGCGGAAAACAGTTCGCCGGCCTTTTCAGAGTGCATACGGTTGCCCGCCCGGTGCAGCGGGCTGCCGACCGCAATTTTGCGGTAAAACAGCGGGTCGGGGCCCTGGCAGCCCCACCGAAAGCATGCCGGGCGGCGTCTCGCGGCCATTTGCGCGGGCGCGGGCATCACGGGCAGCACGTCCTCGCCAAACAGATGATGGGATACAAAGTCAGCCATATTTTCTCCATCCTTTCCGCGTGTGGTGCTCTCATTATACATGCTTTTCCGCCAAACCGAAACCCGGCGGGACAAAAGTTTTCAGAATTTTTTCGCTTGCGCGCCGCGCTCCCAAAGCTTATACTGGAAAACAAGAGCATCGCGAAAGGAACATCAAAGCCATGAACATCACAAAACGGGATATTTTGGAACTCCGCCGCCGGATGAAGAAGACCGAATGCTCGGTCACGCGGGTGTGCGGCTGCTATGTCAATTCGGGCAAGCAGGTCGTGCTGAAATTCAGCGAGCCTTTCCTTGATCTGGAGGAGGACGAGTTCTTTAAATATCTGGAGATCGCCAAAAAAACGCTTTCGGGCACGCTGGGCAACAACCTGCTGGAGCTGGAATTTGACCGCACAGAGGACGCCGCCGCCCGCCAGCAATACCTGCTCGCGCTCAAGGGCAGCAAGCTGAAAAACGACGAACTGCTCGACCGCCTATACGAGCAGATCATCGAGCACTACCGCTATCCGGGCAACTACTTAATCCTCGTCTATCACGACGTTTACGACGTGATGACCCGCACGAGCGACCGCCAGAAGCTTGATGAATCCGAGGAAATCTATGAATACCTGCTGTGCGCGGTCTGCCCGGTCGAGCTTTCCAAGCCCGGGCTGGGTTACCGCGAGGAGGAAAACCGTATCGGCGCGCGCGCACGCGACTGGGTGGTCGGCCTGCCCGATCTCGGCTTCGTCTATCCCGCGTTTGCCGAGCGCGGGAGCGACGTTTCCGCCGCGCTGTATTACCTGAAAAACGCCAAGGAATCCCATCCGGAGTTTGTGGAGAACGTGCTGGGCTGTGTGTCCCAGCGCACCGCCGCCGAAGAGCGCGAAACGTTCGAGACCATCGTGAAAAGCGCGTTCGGCGAAGAGGAAGAGCAGGCGGAGACCGCTTTTTTAAAGATCCAGAAGAATTTAAACGGTCTGGTCGTCGAGCAAGAGGAGGACGAAACGCTTCCTCCGGTCACGCTGACGCGCGAGGCCGTCGCCGGGGTTTTGGAGGACGCGGGCGTGGCGGACAGCGCGAGAGCGCACATCGAGCGGGCGTACGCTGAGGAGTTCGGCCAGATGCCGCCTGCCGCGCAAAACCTGCTGGATACCAAACTCGTCGCGCAGAGCGCGCAGCGCGAACGCACGCTCGCACTGGAAGAGCAGGTTTCGGCGCTTAAGGAACAGCTCGCGCAGCAGGCAGAAGCCGGGGACGACGCGCCGCCGTGGGCGGAAACCGGCGCAGGCATCGTGCTGCAAGTGCCCGAGGAAAAGGCCGAAAAGATCAAGACCGAGGTCATCGGCGGGCAGAAATGCCTGGTCATTCCGCTCGAAAACGGCGAATCCGCGTGCATTAACGGCGTGAGCGCGGCGCTGTAAAAATATTTTTAATGAAAGACCCAAAAAAGAGTTACCCATTTATCGGGTAACTCTTTTTTAATTCATCGTAGACTATCTTTTAATTGAATGATTTTTTTGTGAATGCAGGCAATAATTTGTCTGAACTCGTTGTCCCCTTTATCTGTTGGATCATCCAACCCCCAATCTTCGCGCCTCCTGCAGGGAATTGCCGGGCACTGAACATTACATCCCATAGTAACCACTATATCGACAGGGGGAATGTCACATAGCAATTTGCTCCGTTGCGTCTGTTCCATGTCAATGTTATAAATCTGTTTTATCAACCGCACAGCGTCAGGGTTTATGCGAGGCTTCAATTCCGTTCCTGCAGAATAGCTTTCAAACACATCGGCTGCCAAAGCCTTTCCCAAAGCTTCGGCAATCTGACTGCGGCAAGAGTTGTGAACGCATATAAATGCCACTTTCGGCCGTTGCCTCATACTTATGCTCTCTCTTTCTGTATTAATGCGATTGCCTCATCTTTTTTCAGCACTTTGCCATACGAAACCACTTTCCCATTCACGACAAGCGCCGGGGTTGTCATTACCCCATAAGACGCGATTTGAGTAAAATTAGTAACATGCTCAATCGCCGTATCCATACCAAGCTCAGTAAGCGCTTCTTTTACCGCGACTTCCAGCGCATTGCATTTAGCGCACCCTGTGCCCAATACTTTTACATCCGCGCTCGCTTTGTTTGCTTTCACAGGCTCCATCATATCAGCATTATTCGTTGCACTGTGGTTAACGCTTTTATCCTTTTTCAATCCAAACAGTGTCATTATAGTGTCTCCTATTCGTTTGTTATTGTGGTGATTGTCACGATTTATGCCTAAACCAGAAAGGGCTGAAAGGCATTGAATAGGTAGCCTACTATTACAATGCCAATCATACAAACAGCAACGAACAAAGCAAGCAGCTTTGGTTTTACCGCTTTGCGCAGCATAATCAAAGAGGGAAGACTTAACGTTGTTACCGCCATCATAAACGCGAGAATCGTGCCCAATTGCGCGCCCTTGAACAGCAGCGCTTCGGCAATTGGTATGGTACCAAAAATATCAGCGTACATCGGAATACCCACTAGAGTTGCCACCAATACCCCGAATGGACTATTACCGCCAAGCACAGCCTTTATCCAATGTTCGGGTATCCAGTTATGAATGACTGCGCCAATGCCTACGCCAACCAAGATATAAGGGAACACCTTTCTAAACGTAGAACCAACCTGCTCTTTTGCATATTGCACCCGATCGCGTTTGGTGAGTGTGGGTAATTCGATATCTACACTGCCCGTGCTGTGAATAAAATCTTCCACGTATGGTTCCATATGCAGTTTTTCAATAATTGTGCCTCCAATTACGGCAATAAGCAGACCGACGATTACATAAATTACCGCTATTTTTGCACCAAAAATGCTTATCAGCAGGACTAGGCTCCCTAAATCAACCATAGGGGACGAAATTAGAAAGGAAAAGGTCACGCCTAGAGGCAACCCCGCACTGGTAAACCCAATAAAAAGCGGGATGGAAGAACAAGAGCAAAAGGGAGTGACTGTTCCCAATAGTGCGGAAACAATATTTGCCCAGATCCCGTGAAAACGCCCCAATATACGCTTGCTTCTTTCCGGTGGGAAATAGCTTTGAATATATGAAATAAGGAAAATCAGTAGGCAAAGCAATACCGTGATTTTTATTGTGTCATAAAAGAAAAACTGAATACTGCCTCCTAAGCGAGTTGTGATATCTAGTCCAAGAGCAGAAATCCCTTTTCCAATTATTGAGTTTAACCACTGCATACCGAGAACTTGATTTTGTATGAACAGCCAGAAAGTTTTTAAGATTTCCAAAATCTAACCTCCATTTGAGTTTTAAATCAAATTATTTTGATGTGTGGTGCTAAAAAAAGGCCATCCCTGAAAGATGGCTTTCTCAATCGCTTTTGCCAAGCTGTTCCGCGTCTGGTGTCGTAAGCTGCAACAGTAGGGCAGCGGCAGCTTTGCTTCCCGCCGTGTTTAAGCTGTAATGCGTCCATTTTCCGTCTTGACGGCTTGATACTATACCAGATTCACATAAAATTTTCATATGATAGGACACAGCAGACTGTCCCATATGCAACTCGTCTATTAATACACAAGCGCACTTTTCACCGCTGCGCAGCAATTCCAGTATTGCTAAGCGCTTAGGGTCGCATAGTGCCTTGAATATTTTTGCCTGAGCATAAAAACTGTTTGCCACAACGCACCTCACATCAAAATAATTTGATATGAATAGTATATGCATCTATAATTGCTTTGTCAATACCTGTTTTACCCCCTCATACGCGCGAGCGGGTTTCCCTTGTCCAGCACCCCGCCGAGTAGACGCACCGCGCCTAAAACCCGGTTTTTCCTCATTCGGGGAACACCTCCTGATTCCGCCATCTAAGCACCCATAGGGCACGGCGCATTATGATATACGCCTAAATACCAAGGCAATGTGTCGTGTTTTGTATACTTCTATGAAACACCCACCTCGCAGGTTCAATAGGTTCAGAATGATTTTCCCGTCGGCCTGCCTCCTGTGCCGTGTTTTTTCAGGCACAGATAGCCGCGCCGGAGCAGCACGTTTAATCTGGGCTGCATCCGTTCCATATTGCCCATCCTGCCGTTGACAAGCTGGAACAGGCCGCGCTTGCTGATTTCTGTCTGCCCTGCGTCGAGCAGTCGGCGCAATTATTGGATGCCCTGCAAGATGCCCCTGAGCAGTATCGCGTTATGGTGTCGATTCTACTATATACGGGTTTGCGGCGCGGCGAACTTTGTGGTCTGGAATGGAAAGATATTGACTGGAAAAAAGGGCTTCCCGCCGCGTTATTAAATTGACTGCGGATGCCTTGTATAGGCTCAAACAGCACCGCCTTAGCCAATCTAAGCAGCGGTTGCAGGTAGGCGACCACTGGAAAGAGGCAGACCGTTTATTTACATGCTGGGGCGGCGGCAGCGAAAGCGCTGGAAACTGTCCTTTCGGGTGCTATCCAGCGCAGGGCAGAAAACGGTGCGATAAACACCAAACAAACACCAAAACGCAATTGGGATGAAAAGTAAAATCATAAAAAATTAAAAAAATACCCCGTATTCTGATGAATACGGGGTTTCTATTGGTGCCGCCAGCCGGAATCGAACCGGCACAGTATCGCTACCGGGGGATTTTAAGTCCCCTGCGTCTACCAGTTCCGCCATGGCGGCGTGTCTTTCATTATAGCAGACCCACGGCGGACTGTCAAATACCGATATGCGGCGGCAGGCCGCGTTTTTTGCGCAGGAAAACAACATGCCCCGCACCCGCGGCGGTAAAAAGCGGGGCGGAGCATTTCCGCAGCGGGCGTGCCGCGCGGCTCTATGTACCCCCGAAAGGGGGGGCAGAGAACTCAGAACTGCTGCTGGTCGTTCTTCTTGTTCTGCTGATTCTGCTGCTGGTTGCGATTCTGCTGCTGGTTGTTCTGCTGGTTCTGCTGCTCGTTCTGCTTATTCTGCTTGCTCATGACGAGTCACCTCTTTTTTAGATTTTTCGACTTCAGTTTGCGCGCCTTGGCGGGAAAATATACGCGCAGGTCTTGCGAAAGAGCAAAAAATTTGATACACTTTATACGCTACGCCTGTCGGCGTTTTATCACTTTGTCGCTATTTACCATGATAGAAAGAGGGATATACACCATGTCGGGACATTCGAAATGGCATAACATTGCCAAGCGCAAGGGCGCGAATGACGCGAAAAAAGCAAAAATATTCACCAAGATCGGCCGAGAGATGGCCATTGCCATCAAGGAGGGCGGTTCGGCCAACCCGGACTTCAATGCGCGCCTGCGCGACTGCATCGCAAAGGCCAAGGCCAACAATATGCCCAACGACAATATCAAGCGCACGCTGGATAAATACTCAGGTGCGAGCGGTCAGGTCAATTACGAGGCCAATGAGTACGAGGGCTACGGCGTGGGCGGCGTTGCCGTCGTCGTGGAGACGCTGACAGACAACAAAAACCGCACGGTGGCCGACGTGCGCCACTGGTTTGACAAATTCGGCGCGGGCCTCGGCTCGGCCGGCTGCGTGTCGTGGCAGTTTGATAAAAAGGGCGTGATCGTCATGGAGCGCGGCGAGCTGGACGAGGACACGGTGATGATGCAGGCGCTCGACGCCGGTGCGGAGGACTTCCGCGCCGACGAGCAGACCTTTGAGATATACACCGCGCCGGACGATTTTTCAGCTGTGCGCGAGGCGCTCGAGACGCTCGGCTATTCATTCGTCGAGGCGCAGGTCGAGCGCGTGCCGCAAAACTATATCACCCTTGAAAAAGAGGAGGATATGGTGCGGATGCGCAAGCTGCTCGACGCGCTGGAGGATAACGACGACGTGCAGAACGTCTGGCATAACTGGGAGAACGAGGACGATTACGAGGGCTGAGAGGCTCTGTGATCGCCTCGGCCGCGTGTATCCGCGCGGTGCCGTATGGCAGCCTGCACAAAGAGAAAGGAAGGCTTGCGCATGGCAGATTTTGCAGCACATCACCTGTTTGGGGAGCAAGCGCTCAGGGTATTTCCAGCCGCGGTGCAGCAGATCGCGGCCGCGCACCCGGCCTGTTTTCACTGGGGGTGTCAGGGACCCGATCCACTGTTTTACCGCAAGCTGCTGTGCGGCAGTCCGCTGCATAAGCTGGGCAACCGGATGCACGGGGAAAAGACCGGCGCGCTGTTCGCCGCGCTGGCACGCGCCGTGCAGGCGCTCAGCGGGGAGGGACATGAGATCGCCGCCGCGTATTTTTTCGGCTTTGTATGCCATTATGCGCTCGACAGCGAGCTGCACCCCTATGTCTACTGCCGGCAGGAGCAGATACGCGCAGCGGATGGCAAGCTGTCCGCCTCGGCCGTGCATTGCCAAATTGAGAGCGATATTGACTTTCTGCTGTATGAGCGCGTCAGGCACCTGCCGGTGACCTCGTTTGAGCCGGAGGACTTTTACATACTCGAACCGACGGAAAAGGCTGTGCTGGCCGTACTGCTGCATACCGTGCTGCGCCGGGTATACGGCGCGGACGTGCCGACCGGCGAACTGCGCGGCGCGTTTGACGAGATGCTCTCGTGGGAGAGCTTCCTGTATTCCGAAAGCCGCACAGTATACCGCGCGGCGCGGCGGCTTGAGCGTCTGCTGGGGCGCGGCGCGCTGCTGACCGGGCATATGAAGCTCGAGCGCCCCGCGTGGGACGCGCTCAACGATGCGCACGCCCCATGGCACAACCTCTGGTCACCCGGCCAGCCGCGCAGCGAATCAGTCATTGACCTGTTCGGTCTGGCGCGCATCCGCGCGGCTGCGCTCGCAGGGCAGTATACCGCGCAGTTCGACGCGGGGCTAACGCTGCACGGACGGTTTGACCAACCGTTCGATAACGGCAACCCCAAAAAGTGTGCCGCCGCCAAAAGATGAAGAAACAGCCGGTGTTCCGCAGCTATGCGGGATGCCGGTTTTGTTAGCGGCGGCTATTTTTGCCGTCAGCCCTTTGCAGCCGCGCCGGGTATGTGGTACAATACTGGAACAACAAAGCATCTTCCAAGGGGGCAGGTCTGCCGTGCGTGACGCGGTCTGGTATTTTCTTGCGGTCAGCGCCATCGGCGCGGCCGTTTGCGTTTATGATAAGCTGGCCGCGCCGCGCGGCTGGACGCGGGTGCCCGAGCGCACGCTGTTTTTCTGGGCGCTGGTGGGCGGTGGGCCGGGCGTTTATTTGACCATGCTGCTCATTCGGCACAAAACGCTGCACCGTCGCTTTATGCTGGGTATTCCGGCAATCATGATATTGCAAATTGCAATCATTGTTGGCATATATAACATATTGTATTCAAGGGGATTGCTATGACCAATGCATTGATCCATCTGTTCATCAAAAACGCGGACGATACGCGCAACGCGCGGGTGCGCGAGTCCTACGGCGTGCTTTCCGGCGCAGTGGGCATTGCCTGCAATGTGCTGCTGTTTGCGCTCAAGCTGACCATCGGCTTGCTGACCGGCTCGATCTCGATCGCGGCAGATGCGTTCAATAACCTGTCGGACGGCCTTTCCTGCCTGATCTCGATCATTGGCTTCAAGGTGTCGGGCAAGGAGCCGGACGAAAAGCACCCCTTTGGCTATGGGCGCACCGAATACATCGCCGGGCTGGCCGTGGCCTTTCTCATCATCTTGGTGGGCGTGGAATTTTTCAAAACCTCGGTCGACCGTATCCTCCACCCGACCGCCGTGGCGTTTTCCGGCGTGCTGCTCGGCGTGCTCGCAGCATCCATGCTCGTCAAGCTTTGGATGGGCGCGTTTAACGTCAGCATTGGCCGGCGCATCGACTCGCCCGTGCTCATGGCCGCTGGACAGGACAGCCGCAACGATGTCATCACGACCGGCGTGGTCGTCCTCGGCATGATCGCGGGGCGGTTCACCACCCTGCCGGTGGACGGTTATGTGGGCGTGCTGGTGGCGGGCTTTATTATCTGGGCGGGCATCGGCATCGCACGGGACACGGTCGCGCCCCTGCTGGGCGAGGCCGCCGACCCCGAAGTTGCGCAGAGCATCATCAAAATCGTCATGGAGTCGGACTGCATCGTCGGTGTGCACGACCTGATCGTGCACAATTACGGCGCGGGGCGCTCGCTGGCCTCAATTCATGCCGAGGTGCCCGCGGATTCGGACTTTGTCGCCGTGCATGAGGCGATCGACGAGGCGGAAAAGCACGTATGGCAGCGCACCGGTGTGTATCTGGTCATCCATATGGATCCGATCGACGTCAACAACGCGCATATCGCCGCCCTGCGCGAGCATGTGGACAGCACGCTGCGCGCGATCGACCCAGCGCTGACGATGCACGATTTCCGTGTGGTGGACGGTGAGCGGCAGATCAACCTGATTTTCGATGTGGTCGTACCGTTTACATATGATGTCAGCGCCAAGCGCAATTTGATGATGACAATTCGTAATCAATTAAAAGAAATTGACGTTCGGTATAACCCTGTGGTGACCTTTGACCACAAGATGTAATGAGCGCTGCGCCCGTGGAAGGTTTTCCGCGGGCGCTTTTTGTGAAAACGCGGCGCGAACATGGACAGGTGCGCGGCCATCGGCTATAATAGAAGGCAGAACACGCTTTGCAGGGAGGTTTGCATATGCTGCTGATACAAAACGGACGGGTGCTCGACCCGTACACCGGTACGGACGCACCGGGCGACGTGCTCATCGGGGAGGACGGCGTGATCGAAGCGCTTGCGCCGCGCCTTGCCGCGCCCGCGGGCTGCGCGGTGTATGACGCGGCCGGGCTGACCGTATCGCCGGGCTTTGTCGACGGGCACGTCCACTTCCGCGACCCCGGCCAGACGGCCAAGGAGGATGTGCTGACAGGTGCGGCGGCGGCCGCCGCGGGCGGATATGCGACGGTCATCTGCATGGCCAATACGCTGCCGACCTGCGATACGCCCGAGATTATCCGCTATGTGGCCGATAAGGCTAAGGATTGTCCTGTGCAGGTTTTACAGGCGGGCGCAGTGACCCGGGGACTGAAAGGGCAGGAGCTGACCGATTTCGGCGCGCTGCTGGACGCTGGCGCGCCCTGCCTGACCGACGACGGCATCAACCTGACCTCAGCCGGGCTGTGCCGCGCGGCGATGGAGCGGGCGGCCGCGCTAGGCGCGCTGCTGTCCTTCCATGAGGAGGAGCCGTCGCTCGTACCCTCGCCGGGCGTCAATTTCGGCTCGGCGGCGGCGGAAAAATTCGGTGTGCCCGGCGCGCGTGCCTGTGCCGAGAGCGCGATGATCGCGCGGGATATTGCGCTGGCGCTCGATACGGGCGCGCGTGTGCTGTTCCAGCATGTGTCCTCGGCGCAGTCGGTCGCGCTCATCCGCGCGGGCAAGGCGCTGGGCGCACAAATATACGCTGAGGTCACGCCGCATCACCTCGCCTTGACCGAGGAGGACGTGCTTGACCACGGCACGCTGGCGCGCATGAATCCGCCACTGCGGCAGGAGACTGACCGGCAGGCGCTAATTGCGGGGCTGTGCGATGGCACGATCGACATGATCGTCACCGACCACGCGCCGCACACGGCGGAGGAAAAGGCGCGGGAGTTTGCCAAAGCGCCCTCGGGCATCACCGGGTTGGAGACCGCGTTTTCCGTCTGCTGCACCTATCTGGTGCAGACTGGCCGCATGACGCCCATGCAGCTCATTGAAAAAATGAGCATGAACCCGGCCAAGGTGTACGGGCTGACCGGCCGCGCGGTGCGGGCGGGCAACTATGCCCGGCTGGTACTGCTCGACTGGACCGCGAACAAGGTGTACCAAAGCTACCGCTCCAAATCGAGCAATACGCCGTTTACCGGCGCAGCGCTCACCGGCGCACCGCGCGCCATTGTCACCGGCTGCCGCGTGACCGAGGCGTGAGCCGCGCACATGACGGCGCATGGTCGGCAAAAGGGTATATAATAAGTTATAATTTATATTAAAATAACATATTGTCGCTTGCCGCGCAGCAGCCTGCCAAAATTTGCACAACGTAGCGCTACATAATTATCCGCTGCGAAGTCATACTACCTCCACAGCCAGAAATTCCGTATGGGAGGGAACACGCAAATGAAGGCAACCGGCATTGTACGCCGTATAGATGATCTGGGCCGCGTCGTCATTCCGAAGGAGATCCGCCGCACACTGCGTATCCGGGAGGGCGACCCGCTGGAGATTTTCACCGACCGCGACGGCGAGGTCATTTTCAAAAAATACTCTCCGATGGGGGAGATGGGGGCAGTCGCAGCCGAGCTGGCCGAGGCGCTTGCGCGCACGGCGGGCGTCAGCTGCGCGATCTGCGACCGCGACGCGGTCATCGCCGCAGCGGGCGGCGCGAAAAAGGATATTCTGGAAAAGAGCATCTCGGCCGAGCTGGAGGCGCTGATGGAGCAGCGCGCGGTTTACGAGCGCGGCGCGGAGCAAGGCTCGGATATCCTCGTGTCGCCGAGCGATTCCTATAATGTGGTGGTCGCTGTGCCGATCATCACCGACGGCGATGTGACGGGCTGCGTCATCTTTGTCAGCGAGGATGACCACGCAGCGGCCGACGAGGTCGGCGTCAAGCTGTGCCAGACTGCGGCGCAGTTTTTGTCCAAGCGCGTGGCGATGTGAGGAGGCGCGGCGGCATGGAGCACAGAAAGACGCACGGAAACGAGCCAAAGGCATTCCCACGGTATGACGACGCAGCGCATATCGACACCGCAGCCGTCGCCCCGAAGGGCGGGCATCCCGGAGAGCACGCGCTGCGCGGTGATCCCGCCGCGACCGAATACACCGAGCGCTATTGCCGCCCGGATGGACGGTGACGCCGCGTTCGGCGCGGAAAAATCAGAAAAACCATCTTTTCACACCGATACAAGCAGCGGAGTGGCCGTTTTGCGGTCTCTCCGCTGCTTTTTGCGCGGCTGATGGAGAGGGAGCAGGCGCGCCGTCGCCGGGCCGACCCACAATGTTCGTGAAATTTTGGTCAAATTTTTTGTGTTTTAGGGTTGCCTATTTGGTGTGATAAACAGTATAATCTAAGGTGCAAGGCTGTGCGTGTACGCGGCCTGCCGATCCATTATGAAGATGGAGCCGGAGCTTGGTTCCGGTTCTTCTTGCGCAGAATAACAGAGAGGTGAAAAACATGGTGTATTCGTTCCGTGGCGGCATTCATCCCGGTACCCACGCAGACCCGGGCTACAAGGCCGCGACAAACACCAAGCCGATCGAGAAGCTGGCGCTGCCGGACGAGGTCGTCCTGCCGGTTTCTATGCATATCGGCGCTCCGGCAAAGCCGATCGTTTCGGTCGGTGATGTCGTGGATCTGGGGCAGCCCATCGCGGAGGCGGGCGGCTTTGTCAGCGCCCCTGTCCACGCAACCGTGTCCGGCAAGGTAAAGGCGATCGAACCCCGCCTGCATCCGAGCGGCAGCAAGCTCCTGTCCATCGTGATCGAAAACGATGGAGAGGATCGTCCGCATGAGTCCGTACATCCGTATGACTTCGCGTCCATGTCCAACGAGGAGCGCATCGAGTGCATCCGTTCGGCCGGCATCGTCGGCCATGGCGGCGCGACCTTCCCGACTCACGTCAAGATCCAATCCGGCATTGGCAAGTGCGACACGGTCATCATCAACGGTGCGGAGTGCGAGCCGTACATCACCAGCGACCACCGTCTGCTGCTCGAGCGCCCTGAAGAGGTGATCGGCGGCCTGAAGATGCTGGCCGACATCATGGGCGTGCAGAACGCGATCATCGCTATTGAGGAGAACAAGGCCGACACCTTCCCCGGCATTGAAAAGCTGATTGCGGACGATCCGCGGCTCAAGCTCTACCCGCTCAAGTGTAAGTATCCGCAGGGCGCGGAAAAGCAACTCATCAACGCCTGCACCGGGCGCGAGGTGCCCTCCGGCAAGCTGCCGGCGGACGCGGCCTGCGCCGTGTTCAACGTCGATACCGCCGGCGCGGTATACCGCCGGTTTACCACGGGTATGCCGGTCATTCGCCGCGTGGTCACCATCGCCGGCTCGGCCGTGGCCGATCCGAAAAACCTTGAAGCCCGCATCGGCACACCGATAGAAAAGCTGATTGACGCCTGCGGCGGCTTCAAGGAAGCGCCCAACAAGCTGCTGGCCGGTGGCCCGATGATGGGCAACGCCCAGTTTTCGCTGGATACGCCGGTTGTCAAGGGCACCAATGCCTTTCTCTGCTTTGCCGGGGACGAGGATAAGCGTGTGGACGATCCGCAGTGCATCCGCTGCGCCCGCTGCATTGACGCCTGCCCGATGCACCTGCTGCCGATTTACATGAACGTGTACGGCAAGGTCAACGACTTTGACAACGCGATCGAGTGCGGCATGATGGACTGTATCGAGTGCGGCTCATGCTCCTATGTCTGCCCGGCCCGCATCCCGCTGGTCGCGCAGTTCCGCCTGTCCAAAGGTAAGATACAGGCTAAGCGCATGGCGGAAAAGGCCAAGGCTGAGGCCGAAAAGGCCGAGAAGAAGTAAGGAGGGGAAAACGAAATGGCATATGATCTGAGTAAAGTAGTTGTCACCTCCTCACCCCATATCAAGGCGGATGACGACACCCGCAGCCTGATGCTCGATGTGCTGATCGCACTGATTCCGGCGCTGGCTGTTTCGGTATTCACCTTCGGCCCGCGCGCACTGGTGCTGACCGTTATCT
This sequence comes from Agathobaculum sp., assembly GCF_022775115.1. Lineage (GTDB taxonomy): Bacteria > Bacillota > Clostridia > Oscillospirales > Butyricicoccaceae > Agathobaculum. Next base: position 18,083 of record NZ_JALFLA010000082.1, on the reverse strand, counting down.
CGATGGTCGCCTGCGCGGTGTTCGAGACTATTTACAACAAAATCGTGGGGCACCCGAATACGGTGGGCGACCTGTCCTGTTTTGTCACCGGTGTGCTGATCGCGTTCAACATCCCGGTCGCCGCGCCGTGGTGGCTGCCGGTGTTCGGCGCGCTGTTCGGCATCATCGTGGTCAAGATGCTGTTCGGCGGCATCGGTCGGAACTTTATGAACCCCGCGCTCGGCGCGCGCGCGTTCTTACTGGCCTCGTGGCCCGCGCTGATGACTGCGTGGACCGCGGCGCATGCCAGCCTACCGCTTTTCGGCAATGTGACCGTGACTGACGCGATCTCAACCGCGACCCCGCTGACCACACTCAAGGTCAGCACCATTCTGGACGCGGTCAGCGGCCCGACCGCCCCGCCAGCCAAGCCTGTCGCGCTGATCGACCTGCTGCTCGGCCAGACCGGCGGCGCGCTGGGCGAGACCTGTGCACTGGCTCTGCTGGCCGGCGGACTGTACTTACTCTACCGCAAGGTCATCACCATTAACATCCCGGCGGCATATATCCTGACCGTCGCGGTCATCACCTTCCTGTTCCCGGTGGGCGACCTGTCCCGCGTGGAGTGGATGTGCTCGCATCTGCTCTCGGGTGGCCTGATGCTCGGCGCGATTTTTATGGCGACTGACTACGTCACCAGCCCGGTAACGCCCAAGGGGCAGATCATCTTCGGCATCGGCTGCGGCCTGTTGACCGTGTTCATCCGCTACTTCGGCGGCCTGCCCGAGGGTGTTTCCTACTCGATCCTGATCATGAACACACTGGTTTGGGCGATCGACAAGAAGACCCATCCGCGCAAGTTCGGCTATAAGCTTGATAAAGTAAAGAAGGAGGCGCAGTAATTTATGGAAAGCAGCAAAAAAGAAGGCGGCATTGTACAGCTTGTCGTCGTACTGGGCCTCATCACGCTGTTCTGCGCGCTGCTGCTCGGCGTGATTAACGGCATGACGGCGGACAAGATCGTGCAGAACAACATCGACAAGCGCAACACCGCCATGGAGGAGATCATCCCCGGCGCGGCGTTTGAGGATCTGAACACCATCGTGCCCGCGCCGGATAAGGACACGCCCGAGATCAGCGGTGTGTATAAGGCGACCATCGACGGTGACGCGGTGGGCTACTGCCTCGAGGTCAAGCCCAAGGGCTTTGGCGGCGCGCTGACGCTGATCGTCGGCATTCGTGCGGACGGCACGGTCGCGGGCGCCAAGGTGACCGCCCACGGAGAAACGCCGGGTCTCGGCGCCAAGAGCCAGGACGCGGAGTGGATCGCGCAGTACGTCGGCCAGCCGGCTGACGGCAGCATCGCCGTCAATAAGGACGGCGGCTCGATCAACGCCATCACCGGCGCGACGATCACCTCCCGCGCGGTGACCAAGGGCGTCAATACCGCGGCGTCGTATGTCGCCATGCTGGGTTAAAGGAGGAAAGCCAATATGAATTTCAAGGAACAACTGAAGGCCGGTGTTATCCTCAATAACCCGGTTTTCATCCAGACCATCGGCCTGTGTCCTGCACTGGCCACGACGACCTCGCTGTCCAACGCTATCGGCATGGGTGCGGCGGCGACCGTCGTGCTGGTCTGCTCGAACGTGGTTATCTCGCTGCTGCGCAGGATCATCCCGGATAAGGTGCGTATCGCGGCGTTTATCACAATTATTGCGACCTTCGTTACCATGATCGACCTGATGATGCAGGCCTACCTGCCCGATCTGGCGGCCTCGCTGGGTTTGTTCCTGCCGCTTATCGTGGTAAACTGCATCATCCTTGGCCGCGCCGAGGCGTTCGCCTCCAAGAACAAGGTACTGCCCTCCGCGCTGGACGGCATCGTCATGGGCCTCGGCTTCACCTTTGCGCTCGTGCTCATGGGCTTCTTCCGTGAGCTGTTCGGCGCGGGCACCATCCTTTCCGGCTATGTCAACGCAGGCAAGGGCATTGCTGTTCCGTTCTTCAACGCAAACCCTGCGGTGATGATGATCCTACCGGCCGGCGGCTTTCTGATGATGGGCTTTATCTTCGCGGTCATCCAAAAGGTCATGGCCGGAAAGGAGGGCAAGTAAATGTTTAACCTACCTGCCTCCATGGGGCTTACCGATATTTTGTCGCTCGCCATCGCGGCGATTCTGGTAAACAACTACATTCTGGTGCAATTCCTCGGCTGCTGCTCGTTCTTCGGCGTTTCCAAAAAGACCGACACAGCGGTCGGCATGGGCATGGCGGTCATCTTCGTTATGGCAATCGCGTCCGCAGCGTCGTGGGCGGTGCAGTATTTCATTCTCGATCCGCTCGGCCTCGGCTATATGCAGACCATTGCGTTCATCCTCGTGATCGCAACGCTCGTGCAGTTTGTCGAGATGTTCATGAAAAAGGCGATGCCCTCGCTGTATTCGGCGCTTGGCATCTTCCTGCCGCTCATCACCACCAACTGCGCGGTGCTGGGCGCGGCCAAGACCAATATCGACAATGGCAATTCGTTCATCGGTTCGGTCGTGTATGGCGTGGCCGCGGGCATCGGCTATCTGCTGGCGATCGTGCTGTTCGCATCGATCCGCGAGCGTATGGATGCGACCATCAAATGTCCGAAATGCTTTGAGGGCTTTCCGATCGTGCTGGTATCGGCGGCGCTGCTGGCCATGTCCTTCATGGGCTTCTCCGGCCTGAGCATTCCGTGGTAAGCAAGGGAGGACGATAAGAAATGGATTTCAATAATGTAATTGCTGCCGCAGCGGTGCTGTTTGTCATGGGTATCGTATTCGCCATCCTGCTGGGCGTGGCCGCTAAGGTCTTCGCGGTCGAGGTTGACGAGCGTGTTCCGCGCGTGCGCGAGTGCCTGCCGGGCGCAAACTGCGGCGGCTGCGGTTTCCCCGGCTGTGACGGTCTGGCTGCCGCCATCGTCGATGGCAGCGCGCCGGTCAACGGCTGTCCGGTCGGCGGTGCGGAGACGGCCGCCAAGATCGCCGAGGTCATGGGCGTGGAGGTGGGCGCCACTGAGCGCGTGGTCGCCCATGTGTTTTGCAATGGTGGCTGCAACGCGGTAGACAAGACCAAGTACGAAGGCTTGCAGGACTGCAACGCGGCCGCGCGCGTCGCCGGTGGTCCCAAGGCCTGCTCCTATGGTTGCATGGGGCTTGGCTCGTGCGTCAAGGCCTGCGAGTTTGACGCGCTGCACATCGTAAACGGCGTTGCCAAGGTCGACCCCGACAAGTGCGTCGCCTGCGGCCAGTGCGTCTCCACTTGCCCGAAGAAGCTGATTGAGCTGATCCCCGCCTCCAAGAAGGTGCACGTCAACTGTGTTAACCGGGATAAAGGGCCGGATGTCATCAAGGTTTGCTCCAACGGCTGCATCGGCTGCAAAATGTGCGAAAAAACCTGCAAGTTCGACTCGATCCATGTGGTAAACGGCGTCGCCAAGATCGACTATGACAAGTGTACCAACTGCAAGATGTGCACCAAGGTCTGCCCGAAGAACTGTATCGAGCCGATCCCCACTGACGAGGAGAAGGCGAAGTTCAAGGAGATGCAGGCCAAGCAGGCCGCTGCCGCAAAGGCCAAGGCCGAAGCGGCAAAGGCAGCGCAGTAATGGACTATCTGCATCCCCGGCTGGATGACGCTGCGATCGCCCGCATGTCGAGCCTTGCGCTCGCCCATGTGGGCGACGCCGTTTATGAGGTGCTGGTGCGCACCCAGCTTGCCTGCGGTGGCACGCAGACGGCAAAGGATCTGCACAGCCGGACGATCACACTCGTGCGCGCGGGGGCGCAGGCGCGGGCGGCCGCGCGTATCCTGCCGCTGCTCTCCGAGCAGGAGCAGGCGGTGTTCCGCCGCGGCCGCAACACCAAGCCCAAAAGCGTGCCCAAATCGGCCTCAAGCGCCGAATATGCCTACGCGACCGCGCTCGAAGCGCTGTTCGGCTGGCTGTATCTGGGACAGCAGTACGACCGCATCAATGCGTTGTTTGATGTGATCGCGGCGGATTTTTGACAGGAAAACGGCCTTGGCCGCGCATAGCGCGGCCAAGGCCGTTTGTTTTTTCAGGAAAGCACCGCGCTATGCGGTAAAGCGAAACGGGCGGCAATCACGCGGCATAGCCTTAGCCTTCGGAGAGCATCAGGTCGATGCCTTGCGCCAAAGTCTCGCCGTCAGTCGCGCCGACCAGCCGAGCGACCGCGTAGCCGTCGCTGTCGATAAAGTAGGTGGTCGGAATGGAGAAAACGCGGTAAGCCATGGCCGCGTCCGTGTCGGTATCATAAAACACGGGGAAGGAAAAGCCCTGCTCGGTGACATAGTTCGTGGCGGAATCGACAGTCTCTCGCGCGCCGTCGGTCAGGTTGACCATCAGGAACTGCACCTGCCCATCATACGCGGCGGCTGCTTGGTCAAAATCGGGCATTTCGCTTTTGCACGGGCCGCACCAGCTTGCCCAGAAGTTGAGCACGACGGGCGTACCGGCGAAGTCGGACAGGTGCACCGCGTTGCCGTCGATGTCATATACGGTAAAGTCAGGTGCGGGAGCCGGCGCGTGGTCTGCCGCTTCGCCGCCGGTGGGTCGAGCGCTCTGCGCGGCGGCAGGGGTAGCCGTTCCGTCCCGGCCGAGCCGCGCATACAGCGCGGACGCGCCGCCAAGCAGCAGCGCCAGCGCCAGCAGGGTGAGTAGAAGGTTTTTCTTTTTGTTCATAAATGCCCTCCTAACTGAGCAGAGTGAGCAGACGCCCGAGTGTTCCGGTCGCCATCAGCACGCCGACGGCAATCAGCAGGCCTCCGCTGATGAGATTGATAAGCTGGTAGTGGTGCTTGATCCAGTCAAAGGCGGTCTTGAGCCGGTCGATCAGCACCGCGCTGAGCAGAAAGGGAAGTCCCAATCCGAGCGAGTAGGCCAGCAGCATGAGCGTGCCGGTCAGCACATGCCCCTGCTGGGAGGCCAGCATGAGCGCTGAGCCGAGGAACGCGCCCACGCAGGGCGTCCATCCAAGAGAAAAGATGACGCCGAACAGCATGGCGGAAAAAAAGCCGAGGTCGGTCGTATCCATCGTGCGTCCCATGCCGTGAAACAGGCGCAGCTGAAAAACGCCGAGCAGGTGCAGGCCGAAAAAGATAACGACAAGGCCAGAGACGATGTTGACGGCCTGCTGATGCGCCTTGAGAAAGCCACCCACCGTGCCGGCCAGCGCGCCCATGCAGACGAACACCAGCGTAAAACCGAGCACAAAGCCAAGCGCGCAGGTCAGGGTTTTCCGTGTGCTGCGCGTGCCGCCGCCCGCGAAATATGAAATGTAAATGGGCAGCATGGGCAGCAGGCAGGGGGAGATGAAGGTGACGATACCCTCCAAAAAGGAGATGAGGTATTGCATGGGGGCGCTCCTTTCCGCCGCTCCGCGCGGGCGCAAGCGGCCATACCTTTGATTATATAGGTTTTCCGGCATAAGTCAACCTAAATAGTAGAACATGGTTATCAACGCAGGGGGTGCGCTCCGAACGAAGTGCACCCCCTGTTTCAATAGAGTCAATATCCTGCCTTCCACCGCTGCAGTGCGAGCGAGGCGTTTTTGTAGCTTGTGTCCGCTGTCGGTGTACCGGCGGGCACGCCGAGGATGGCCGCGTCCCCTGCCTGCACATAGCCGGCCGCCTTCCAGCGCGCCAGCGCCTGCTCGTAGGACTGTGACTGGGCGGCGCTTTCCGCCGTGTGCTCGGCTGCACTGACATTGGCGGCATAGTTGCGGTAGCCAAGCGTTGGCGTGCCGTTTAGGAAGCCGGTCAGACCGGCGATAGACAGGCCGTAGTCCCGGTCGGCGTTGAATTGTGTCAGCGTGGCCTGCGCCTGCTGCATGGCGGCGCTTGCCTCGGCGGCATAATGGGCGCTCGAAAGCGCAGCCTCCTGATCGGCGGCGGCGCTCTGGGCGGCCGCGCGGGCGCTCAGCCGCGCCTGACCGAGCGCGTTCAGGTCACCGCGGTACTGGTTGTCGATCGCAATGCGGCTGGTCTCGGCGGCGCCCGAGGTGGCAGCGGCGGTGCGCGCGCCCATGTTCAGGCCGAGCGCGGCCAGCTTTTCCTCGTTGCTGACGACCGAGCGGTGCGCGTTGATCTCGGTCTGGCGCATTGCGGCAGTGTGGTCGCTGTCAATCGCGGACAGATCGCTCTGCAGCCTTTGCCCGATGCGCGCGCGGGCGGTCTCAAACTGCTTCAGACGCGCCTGCTCGGCGGCCTCGTACAGCTTGCTGACCGTGAGCATGGCCGATCTGCTTCCGCTTCCGCCGCTGCCCCCGCCGTTTGATACCGAATACGGGCGGTAGCTGCCCGTCCAAGTCGATACCGCATCGTTGGACGCGACCTTGCCCGCCAGTCCCTCGGCATCGATCTTGTTCTGGCGTTCGGCCAGCAGCTGCTGCCGCTCACCGGCGTTTTGCGTATTCGCAATGGCTTCGGAGTAGTCGAAATCCTTCTTGTAGCTTGCCATTGGGTTACCTCCTTTGTGTCAGATTACGGATGGGCCGAGCGTCCAGCGCACGGTCAGCGCGAGCAGGCCGAACGGCTCGTCCGGCTGGTCGTTGCCGATGCGCACGGCGAACAGCGGCACGCGGTGCTGCCGCCAGCGGGTGCGGTAGCTGACCGCACCCGGCAGACAGCGGAACGAAAAACGGGAAAAATCCAGCGTTTTGAAGGAAAACAGGTCCATGTTGCGCGAAAGCGCAAGCAGCTTGCCGTTTTCGTCTTCATATTGTACGGTCGCGCCTGAGCGCGAGTAGGGCATGAGCGTCGGCACGACATCGCGTATGGTCTTGACGCGCCCCCATTGGGAGAGCGGCAGTGTCGGCGTGCGCCAGTAGGCGTTGATCGCCGCGTCGTCGTCGCGATACGCGCCGTCCTCGGTGGGCAGGGAAAAGCGGCAGAGACGGCCGTCCGCCGTGCCGAACCACAGGCGCCCTTCCAGCACACACAGGCACTGGGCGGGTACGTTCGACCAGAAAAACCACGCCGGGTCGCCGTCCTCCTCGACCAACTGCCCGTCAGCGATGTACATATGGCCGTTTACGGCAAGGTAATACCTGCCCTCGTGTACAATGGCGCAGGCGTTTTCCAGTCCGCCCTCAGCCGCGAGCTTGGGCAGGATCGCGCCCGAGACCGGGCGGATGGTGCGCTGCTCGGCCACAGCTGTGCCGAATACGCCCTGCACGCCGCGCGCGGACAGAAACACCGGCATGTCGCGCAGCACGGCAAAGCTGCGCGGCGAGACCGCGCCCTCCCCCTGCGCGCCTTGGGTGAGCGGATACAGCGCCGTGCCGTCATCGGCCATCAGATAGCTGCGCAGAAAGCTGGTCGACTCCTGCGCGCCGCCTGCCTTGACGACCAACTGACTGCTGTACTGCTTGAGGTAGCCCATGATGGCCGACGAATCGGTACCCATGCGGGTGTAGCCTGTGTCGGGGAAGTAGCTCGGATCGTATAGGCCGCTCTGCCAGTCGCAGGCAGGCTCGGCTGGATTGCCCGCGACAAAGACGCGCGTGTCGTTCTTGCCGCCGTACAGCCCGGCAAAGCGGCATTTGTTGATCTTATCCGCGTAACCCGGCACCGTTTTGGAAAACGCGATGGATACGTTGGCCAATCCGTTGCCGTTCGGGGGCGCGGCGGCCAGCGTGACCAGCCCGGTCACCCGGTCGACGGCAGCGACAGCGACTGGTGTGCCGTTCACCGACGCGGTGACGGCGCCCGCGTCCAGCCCCTGTGCGTCCACCTGAAACTGGGTGGCCGAGCCGTTGCCGATAAAGGTGTTTATGCGCCGCGGCGTGAGCAGATTGACGGCTTCAAAGCTCGCGCCGCCGCCGGTCGGCGCGGCCGAGATGGTCGTGGTCGGCACATAGGCGATGTCCTGCACCTTGACGGCCTCCCATACGCCGGCGGCGCTGCGGCGCACCGCGCGGTAGGTGTGTCCATCCAGCAGGTACAGCACGCCGCCAACCGTGAACGACTGGGAGAAAGCCGCGTGCATATCGGTGCACAGCACGGTCTGCGTGCCGCTGTGCAAGCGGCAGAACAGCCATGTTCCCGCGTGTACGACCGCACCCGTGCCGTCGGGCAGGGCGAACAGGCCATAAATGGGCGCGCCGTAGGTGTGCTGCGTGCGCCAACCTGTGCGCTTGACCAGAAAATCATTCTGCTCGGCGATCAGGTTTTGCATATCGGGCGAGCGGGAGAGCGCGGCCTTGGTTTCATGCGTGCGGCAGTCCAGCCCGCCGAAGCGCCGCACGACCGTCTGCCGCACGGTTTCACTCCGGGGGAACTGATAGGCGCGCATCAGAGCATCTCCTGTATGGCGGTCAGCTGCGCGGGGCAATGCCGCAGCAGACGGGTGGTGTATTCGTTTGCCGCCCAGTTAAATTTGTCCTTGTCATCGTCGGCAACGAGCAGCGCGGCCAATCCATAGGGAAAGCACTCGCGCACCAGCCAGTCGCAGGCGGGCAGCTCCTCGGTCAGCGCGGACACACGGGGCGGCGCGGCAAAGGGCTGTTCGCCGCCAAACGCGCGCTCGGCGTTGATCTCGCGCAGGCTGTTGGCAAGGAGCTGGTTGAGCGCACCAAGCGCAAACTGCTCATAATACGCGCCGCTGTCGGGCGTTTCGCTCAAGAGGTTCAGCGCCGCGCGGAAGCATTCGGTTCCTGTCATGGGTATCCTCCTTATCTCATCTGAGTCAAACGGATGCAGGGCAGCCACCCCTACGCCGCGGCGGCGCAGGGGCGTGTCCGCTTTACCGGCTTATCCCTCGGCCACGGGAGAGGGATATTTGCTGGTGTCGGTTGCAAAAGCGCGGATCCTGCAGCCGCTCTCGGCCGTCAGCACGGTCTCGGCGACATATTCCTTGGCCGAATCCGAGTAGCGGGGATCGGAGCCGTCGAGCGTGTAGCGAATCGTGCCCGTGCCGGTGATTTTGCCGCCCACAATGACCGGCGCAGCCGAGACAAGCCCGGTCTTGACCAGTGCGTACACGCCGCCGCACTTTGCACCCAGCACATAGGCGTCGTAGTAGTGCCGTCCCTCGATCAGCGCGCCGGATACGCCGACCGGGTCTTCGTGTACCTTGGCGTCTGCGATCTTATAGGGCATGAGCACCGCGTCCTTGTGCGCGACAAGGAACCAGACGTTTTCGGGCAGATAGCTCTTGGGTACGCGCACGACGTTCATACCGAACACCTCGCCGCACACGCCCTTGGCGATGCTCTGGCGGGCGAGCACGTCGACCGACGCAAACTCGTCCGAGGTGCACACCAGCTTGTACATTTCGCTCGTCAGGTAAAGATAGCGGTTGTCATCCGGCACAAGCGCATCGTCAAGCGCCTGCGACGCATCCGCGATTTTGGAGATGATGTCCGACTTGGTCGGCTTTGCGCTCTCCGCGATCGTGCCCGCCATGGTGACAAAGCGGTGGAAGGCGTATTTGTCCGCCGCGGGGGTGGATTTTTCGTTCAGCTGCAGGCGCAGCATGTCGGCGGCGTTCTTGACCAGATTCTGGTCAAGGTTGTTGCCCTTGTCGATGGTCAGCGTGAACGCCTTGTCCTGTGTCATGGTCAGCTCCTGCACAACGTCCTGCATCTCGGTCACCTCGCCGTAGCGCTTGAGACCGCCGTCGCGGTCGTAGTCGACCTCCTCGACCGTGATCGGCGTGTATACTTTAAGCGTTTTGACGCCCGTCAGGTCAAAGGTTTCGGCGGTTTTGCCCTTGATGAACGATGCACGGGTAAAGACCTCGGCGATCTGGTCGGAATAGCGGGCAGCAAGATTGATAGCCATAAGTATAATTCCTCCTATATATTACAAAATGGCGGATTGGTCAAAACGGAGCCGCTTACCGGCCCAGCAGCGCCAGCGTCACGGGGTCAAGACCTGCCGGCTCGCCGTCGCCCTTGGCCGTGCCGACAGCTGCCTGCCGGTTTTTCTGGTTCATTTCAAGCGCGGCCAGCTCGTCGCGCAGGGTCAGTACCTCCCACTTGCGGTAGGCTGAGACGAGCGAGCCTTCCTGCTGCGCCCATTCCCACACCTGCGGCGGGATGTCCTCGGGGCGTACCTCGGGGTACTCCTCGACGAACGCGGCGTAGATCTGGCCGTTCGGCATCCCGTTGGCCGCGCGGTTGCGGCGGATATAGGCGTTCTGCTTGGACAGGCCGCGCGCCGCCGCATCAAGCAGCTGCTCAAGCGTCAACTCGTGCGTTTGGCCATCCGCGGTGACCGTGTAGGTCGGCGCAGCGGACGGGTCGCCTGCCGCCTGCGCAGGCGCGCCCTGCAAAAAGGGGTCTGCCTGCTGTGCGGCGAGCTGGCTGGGGTCAATTCTCTGGTTCATTTGTCATTTCCTCCTTTTGTGCTTGCTGCTTCTGCATCCGCAGCGCGTGCAGCAGGTCGCTTTTGCCGCGCACCTGATAATCAGGCACGTTTTCCAAATAAGTGATCGGGTCGGAGATGATGCCGCGCTCGAGCAGATTGTCGTTGGTCACGGTCTGCATGACCTCAGACCAGTAGCTTGCCGCGCCCACATCGACCTGCAGCCGCATATCCTTCCCGGCGAGAGTCGAAAAGTCGAACTGCTGCCGCACTGGCTCCTCGCCCGGCTCCTCGGCGGCCACGAGCGTGCGCACGCCATAGTGCGCACCCATCAGGTCGAGGAAAATGCGTGCCCAGTCCTCGGTAAAGCGGTAGAACTCCATCTTGGTCAGCTCAAGCGGGGCGGCGGTCGCGTTCTGCACGGCCACGATGGCCGAAGTGTTGTCCGGCCGCACCGTGCCGAGCGCGGCCTCGGATGCGCCCATCAGCTCCATCGTGTCGCTCATCATCTGCTTGAGCAGATGCAGCACCTGCGCCGAGATATCGGGTGCGCGGAACGCGGTCGCAATGGCCTCGTTTGGGTTGCCGCGCATACCGATGGCCTTGCCCACATCGCTCGACCAGCCGTTTGGAAAGCGGGTCATATCGTAAATGATCTTGGGGAAGGCCACCTGCTTGACGCACTGGACATACATCGAGTACAGTTTGTTGATGGCGATCTGGTTGGGGATGGCCTCGGTGACCGGGCTTTCGCCGTGGCAGCAGTTGCGCACACGGTTCCAGCTCATGTACGCCACCGGATAGAGCCGGTAGGGCAGCACCTTTTCCCGCATGATAGTCGCGGTGCGGGTCGTTTTGCAGAAGGCCACGCCGCCCTCCACCTTGCGCATATGCAGCAGCACGGTCACGCGGCTGCTGTCGTCGGGCGCGCGGTACTTGCCGTATACACCGTCATCATCCGGCACGATGGCTGCGCGCTCCTCCGCGCTGATGCCGTTGGCCTTGGCCTCGGCGCGTACCTCGTCCACCTCGCGCCGCATGGCGATGATGAGGTGGGGCTGACGCTGCACCTCGTCGGAGGCCGGGTTGCCGAAGTAGATGTTGGTCGAGTCGATCAGCTCGACCGCGATATCGCCCTTGACCGCCTGCCCGGTCTCGAGATCGGGGTCAAAGCGGATGTAAAAGCAGCCGTCGCCGTCCACGCAGGTGTTTTTCAGCAGGCTGCGCCCCATCGCCTTGATGCCCGAGCGCTCGATGGCCGAGGCAAACGCGCGGTCGAGGATGCGGGCGGTTCTGCGCCCCTCGTCATCCATATCGAACGGCTGCGCGCGCACGGCCACATCGTCCGAGACTAGCATGGATATGAACAGGTTGACGCAGCGGCGCAGCACGTTAAAAATCAGCGGGTCGAGCGACTGCACCTTCAAGCCCTCCCACTGGCGGCCGAGGTAGAAGGCCTCGTTGCGCCGTACACGGTCATACAGACCGATCGAGCGCTTGTAGTCCTGCCCGCGCTCATATTTACGCCAGACAGCGGCGGGCGAGAGGTCAAATTTCATGCTCGCCCTCCTCCCGGCCGTAGGCCATCAGCGCAGCAAGGTCGCGGCTGAGCGCATCGTCCGCCGCCGGACCGGGCGCGCTATCCTGCCGCGCCGGGCGCACGGGCAGCTGCAAGCCGCCCGATACGATCGCGCCGGTCAGCACCAGCAGCGCCGCGCCAAGGCAGTACAGTAAAACAGTCATCGGTTTCCTCCTAACATAGCAATGTGACAGATTCGAGGAGTGGTAAATCGTCCCGCAAGGGTCTGCGCTGTCTCTCAGTAGGACAGAAACGCGCCCACCTCGCAGTCATACGCGGTTGGCCGGACGGGCGGCGGCGCCTCGTACACGGTCGCGGCATAGCCGCGCAGCGCGTCGGGCGCATGGGTCAGCTCGTGCGGCGTGTTCGCCACGTCGGATGGGTTGCGCGTATCGTGCCGCAGCGCGGGCAGCGTGCGGATCAGATTGCGGCAGGTGTCGAAGATGGTCAGCTTGGGTCGGGCTTCGCCGGTTTCGTCCCGGCGCGGGGCGAGCAGCTCGTGCAGCGCCAGCCAACCGGCGACGCGCTCGTTGCTGCTCTTTTCAAAGTCCAGCCCGCAGGCTGAGAACAGTTCGGCCGCGCTTTTGCCCGTTTCCTGTCGGCGGTTCCACAGGTCGGGCGGGGCAAGGCGGCAGTAGATGTGCTCGTTGCCGTCCTCCCGCGCAAGGATTGCGGCGGCTGCCTCAGAGATAATCAAATTCGGTTGATATAACTCTCTGTATACTACGCTGTGCCCATCCGGGCGCTGCGCGATCCACAGCGCGGCCAGCATATCCAGCCCGTAGTCGATCGTCAGATACCGCTTCCATGTGCGGGGCAGGGGATAGGGTGGGGTGACGTGCAACGGCACAGAGAATTCGCTGAAGTACCGTCCCTCGTCCAGATCCCACACGCCGTCAAGCAGCGCCCGCCGGTCGTGCGGGGACAGCAGCCGCAGCCGCTTGGCGTAGCCCACATCGGCCCTTTGCAGAAAAGGGTTGTCCGCCAGCCGGGCGGGCAGGAACAGCCGCGTCGTGCCGTCAAATTCGGTCAGGGTGTCAGGCGGCATCGGGTCGATGTAGCGCCGCTTGACCCACTGGTGGCCGATGCCGCCCGGGTTGGTCGTGCTTTTGACCTGCTTGGGAAAGCCGTTGGCGCCGCGTACGCGGGAGATCAGATAGGTGAACTGGCTTTCGGTGAAGTGGGTCAGCTCGTCAAAGCGGAGGACGTCGTATTCGGCGGATTGATACCGGGTCACGTCGCTTTCGGCATCGCAGTAGCCAAACTCGAGCACCGAACCGCCGTGGAATTCCCAGCGGTGCTCGCTGGCCTTGTAGGCAGCGACCGACTGCGGAAACAGCCGCAGCGACGCAGGGATGAGCGAGCGCGCAAGCTCGGGCATGGTGCGCCGCAGCAGCAGCTGCCGCGAGCCGGGGTAGACGATAGCGAACCGCAGTGCATCGAGCAATTGCCCGTGGCTTTTGCCGCCGCCCGCCGCGCCGCCGAACAGCGTTTCAAACGCCGTCGAGCGGATGAAATCCGCCTGTCTTGGGGTTATGTCGTATTCGATCGTCCGTCCACGATGCGAAACACGATCTCGACCGGCTGCGCCTCCTCTCCCGTGCCGTCCAGCATCGTGCCCTTGCCCACCGTGCGGTCGAGGATCTCCTTGATCGCCGACAGGCGGCTGTTCGCGGGCGCTTCGGCGTCCCCGGCGATGTCGTACAGCATCCGGATCAGCGCGTCCGGCTCGCGTTTGTTTGGCACAATGGCCTCGCCTCCTTTCCGAGATGGGTCATTTCTCTTGGCTTACCTCCCGTATGGCATAGAATAGGCGGAGAAGGGGAAAAAGTCAAGAACAAGTGTTCGAAAATTCGCATATTGCAAATAATTGACCGCCGGGGTATGCCGGCGGGCGGGCAGAGCCGTCGGGGATAATACAGCCTGTCCGGCACTTTTTTTGTGGTAAACAGGAAAAATCTATGCTATAATGAAAACCATGTATAAACTTTGCTCTGTTTGAGAGGAGAAAATGAGATGAGTCTTTGGTTTGCCATCCTGCTGGGGCTGGTGCAGGGCTTGACCGAGTTCCTGCCGGTGTCCTCCTCCGGCCATCTGGTGCTGGCGCAGATGCTGTTCGGCGGCGATGTGGAGGCGGATTACCTGCTGTTCAATGTGCTGCTGCATTTCGGCACGCTGCTGAGCGTGGTCGTTGCGTTCTGGAAGGATATCAAAGAGCTGGTGGTCGAGTTTTTCGGTTGGGTGAAGGACGGTTTTCGCATCAACGGCCATCCGTACCGCCGCTTCATCATCATGGTGCTGATCACGCTTGTGCCGATGTTCGCCGTTCTGCCCATCAAAAGCAAGCTTGAGGAGGCGTTTTCGTCCACGCTGCTGGTCGGTCTGCTGCTGCTGGTCACGGCGGCCATCCTGTTTCTGTCGGAAAAAGCGCCCAAAAAGCATAAAACCGAGCAAAACGCCACTTGGCTGGACGCGCTGATCGTCGGCGTGGGCCAGTGCTTTGCCGTGCTGCCCGGCCTGTCGCGCTCGGGCACAACCATCTGCACCGGCCTGTTTCGCGGCTTCTCGCGTGAGTTTGCCGTGCGCTTTGCGTTCATCATGTCGTTGCCGGTCATCCTCGGCGCGAATCTGCTGGAGGTGATCGACGTGCTGCGCGCGCCCGCCGAGGCGCTGGGAGACGTGTCGCTGTTGTGCTATATCGCGGGCATACTGGCGGCCTTGCTGTCCGGCCTTGCGGCTATCCGTTTGGTCAGGTTGGTGTCCAAGCGCGGCAATTTCCGCCCGTTCGTCGTTTACTGTACGCTGATCGGCACGATCACGATCGTCGTCAGCCTGTTCCGTATGATTTAAGAAAGGGTATCCGCTGTGGCTGCAAAAAAACCTGAAACAAAGAAAACGGCGGCGCGGGGCGGCAAAAGCGCACCGCGCCGCGCGCCCGTGCCCGCGTCCGCGCCGATCATGTCGCGCGCGGCGTGGGCGGTGCTCTGGGGCGTGGCCGGTCTGTTGTGTCTGCTGGCGCTGCTGCCGATCGACGGCTTCGTGCTCAAGCTGCTGCATAACGGCATCGCAGCGTTGATTGGCGCGGGGGGCTACCTGCTGCCGTTTGCGCTGCTGGCGCTCTCCGCGCTGCTGTTTGCGCGGCAGAAGGGGCCGGTGCGCCTGCGCGGTGTCTGCATCGGCTTGCTGCCTGTGCTGCTTGGCGGCGTGGTGCACGCCTTTACCAGCCCGAACGCCTATCCGCTGACGATGCGCACGCTGGGCGACCTGCTCAAAAGCGGTATGGCGGGCGAGTCGGGCGGCCTGCTTGCGGGCGGGCTGTACATCGTGCTCGAATGGGCGCTGTCCTCGGTCGGCGCGCTGCTCGTGCTGCTGCTGCTGCTTGTCGCAGCGCTGATGGCCGCGCTGCGCATCACGCCCTATGCGCTGATGGAAATGTTCCGCGCGCCCGATTATGAATATGAGGACGAGGAGGAGCGCGCGCGCTACGAAGCGCCGCCTAAGCTGCCCAACGTGCATCAGGTGGCAGCGGCACATGCCGAAAAGCGCGCGCGTAAGCGCGCCGCGTCGGAATTTGACATTCCGCTCGACAGCGACCCGCCCGCGCCGGATAAGCTGGACGACGCGCCGCCCGTACCGCCGCGCCGCGCGGAGGACAAGCCTATCGCGCCGGACGAATACCTGCGCGCGCTGCGTGGGGAGCACGGGGAGGCAGCGGAGCCGCCTGCTTCCGCCGCGCCGCCGGCGAGCATCCTCGATCTGGTCGCAAACAAGCCCGAGGACGAGCCTGAGCCTGTCCCCGCGCCCGAACCCGCGCCTAAGCCACCTGCCGAGGGCAAGTCCAAAAAGCCTGAAACGATCAGCGAGAACGAGCAGGCCGAGATGAACGAGCAGATGGACGAGAGCCAGAAAGCACCGCTGCCGGTGTATGATTACCCGCCGATCGCGCTGCTCGGGCAGGGCAAGCATGTCTCGGTCGCGGGCGTTGAGGCTGAGCTGAAAGAAAGCTCGGCCTGCCTGCTGGACACGCTGCGCTCCTTCGGCGTAGACGCGCAGATCATCGGCATCGTGCGCGGCCCATCGGTCACGCGGTTTGAGCTGACCATCCCGCGCGGCATCAAGATCTCGCGCATCTCGTCCCTGTCGGAAGATATCGCGCTCGCGCTCGGCGCGGTATCGGTGCGTATCGCGCCCATACCGGATAAAATGGCTGTTGGCATCGAGGTGCCTAATAAAACGGTCAATACCGTGTATATCCGCGAATGCATCGGTTCGTCCGCGTTCACGGGCGCGCGCAGCCGCCTGTCCTTTGCCGTGGGCAAGGATATCACGGGCAAGCCGGTCATCGGCGATATCGCCAAAATGCCCCATATGCTGATCGCCGGTACGACCGGCTCAGGCAAATCGGTCTGCATCAACTCGATGCTGATCTCGCTGCTGTACAAATCCACGCCCGAGGAGGTTCGCCTGATTATGGTCGACCCCAAGATGGTCGAGCTGGGCAACTACAACGGCATCCCGCACCTGCTTATTCCGGTCGTCACCGATCCCAAAAAGGCTGCGGGTGCGCTCAACTGGGCGGTGGGCGAGATGGAGCGCCGCTATAAGCTGTTTGCCGACCATCAGGTGCGCAATCTGGTGGGCTATAATGACCTGATGCGCGCGGAGCGTGCCAAGGCCGAGCAGGAGGAGGGCGGCACGCCTGAAATCTATCAGGTGCTGCCGCAGATCGTCATCGTTATCGACGAGCTGGCCGACCTGATGATGGTCGCCGCCAAGGAGGTCGAGACCTCGATCTGCCGTATCGCGCAGAAGGCGCGCGCAGCGGGCATGCACCTTGTGGTCGCAACGCAGCGCCCCTCGGCGGACGTTATCACCGGCATCATGAAGGCCAATATCCCCTCGCGTATCGCCTTTGCGGTCGCAAGCCAGATCGAATCGCGCATTATACTGGATACGACCGGCGCGGAAAAGCTGATCGGCAAGGGTGATATGCTGTACGCCCCGCTGGGCGAGGGCAAGCCCACCCGTGTGCAGGGCTGTTTTATCTCGTCAGACGAGATAGAAGCGGTCATCGCGCACATCAAGGAGACAAGCACACCCGAATATAATGAGGAGATATTGGAGCATATCGAGCGGCAGGCCGAGCAGGCGGACGGCAAGGGTGGCTCGTCGGGCGATCCCGGCGAGGACGAGGACGAGATGATCGAGGAAGCCATCGACGTTATCATGGAGAGCCGTCAGGCTTCCACCTCGATGCTGCAGCGCCGCCTGAAGCTGGGCTATTCGCGCGCCGCGCGCATCATCGACCAGATCGAGGAGCGCGGCATCATCGGGCCGTTTGAAGGCTCCAAGCCCCGCCAGATCCTCATATCCCGCGAGGAATGGCAGGAAATGAAGCTGCGCAGACACGACATACCGTAAGGAGGAAACAACATGGCGCTGACAAAAATCAACATCGCGGAGCTATCGCTGAACCCCTTTGATCTGATCGGCAAGCAGTGGCTGCTGGTCTCGGCAGGTGATGAGCACAAGTGGAACACCATGACCGCCAGCTGGGGCGGCGTGGGTGTGATCTGGGGCAAGCCTGCGGCCACCTGCTATATCCGCCGCAGCCGCTACACCAAGGAGTTTGTTGATAACGCGGAGTATTTTACACTCACTTTTTTACAGAACGGACACCGCGACGCGCTCAACCGCATGGGCACGAAATCCGGGCGTGAGATCGACAAGATGCACGACAGCGGCCTGACGCCCGTGTTCGTCGAGGGGCAGCCGACCTTTGCGGAGGCTGCGCTCGTACTCGTCTGCCAAAAGCGCTGCGTCAGCGATATCACGCCGGAGAGCATTCTGCACACTGAAACGCTTGAGCGGTGGTATGCTGAGCCGGATTACCATACAATGTACATCGGAGAGATCGTCGCGGCCTATCAGGGCTGAGCCTGCGGCGCGTTGCCGCACAGGCAAAAAAGTTTGAAACATTGTAATTTAAGCACTATCCGCAAAGGGGCGCACAAAACTAGGCCACCTTGTGGTAGCCGAAAAAATATAGTAGCACAGCCTATCCACGGGCGCAGGGGGTAACGAGATAGCCCTGACGCTGCAAAATGAAGATGGCCTCCTCCACGGATACTGCCCTGTGTTCCGGCGGAGTGTTGTTACAACGGAG
>NZ_JALFLA010000074.1 GCF_022775115.1 Agathobaculum sp. | reverse complement strand
GGCTATCAAGACTTTCAACCCGACGACGCCCTCGCGCAGAAATATGACTGTGCTTTCCTACAAGGGCCTGTCCAAGGTGAAGCCCGAGAAGAGCCTTCTCGAAAAGGTCAAGAAGACCGCCGGCCGCAACAGCTATGGCCGCATCACCGTGCGCCACATCGGAGGCGGCAACAAGAAGAAGTACCGCATCATTGACTTCAAGCGTCAGAAGCTGGATATGCCGGCGACCGTGCTGACGCTCGAGTACGACCCCAACCGCTCGGCCAACATCGCGCTGGTGCAGTATGAGGACGGCGTAAAGGCCTATATCCTCGCGCCCGAGGGTCTTAAGATCGGCGACAAGGTCGTTTCCTCGGCCAATGCCGATATCAAGCCCGGTAACTGCCTGCCGGTGGCCAACATCCCGGTCGGTACGATGATCCACAACATCGAGCTGTACCCCGGCAAGGGCGCGCAGTTGGTGCGCTCGGCCGGCGTGGCCGCACAGCTGATGGCCAAGGAGAACGGCAAGGCGATGGTGCGCCTGCCCTCGGGCGAGCTGCGCTATATCCGCCTTGAGTGCAAGGCCAGCATCGGCGTCGTGGGCAATTCCGACCACTCCAACGTGCAGATCGGTAAGGCCGGCCGCAGCCGCCACATGGGCATCCGTCCGACCGTGCGCGGCTCTGTCATGAACCCGTGCGACCACCCGCACGGCGGCGGTGAGGGCAAGAGCCCGATCGGCCGTCCCTCGCCTGTTACCCCGTGGGGCAAGCCGGCGATGGGCTACAAGACCCGCAAGAAGAACCACCGGACCGACAAGCAGATCGTCCGCCGGCGCAACGGTAAGTGAGAAAGGAGTTAACGTAATATGGGCAGAAGTGTTAAGAAGGGCCCTTTTGTGGCTCCTGAGCTTATCAAAAGAGTCGTTGAGATGAACGAAAAAGGCGAGAAGAAGGTCCTTAAGACCTGGTCGCGCGCCTCTACCATCTTCCCGGAGTTCGTCGGCCACACCTTCGCGGTGCATGACGGCCGCAAGCACGTTCCGGTATATGTTACCGAGGACATGGTCGGTCACAAGCTGGGCGAGTTTGCTCCCACCCGTACCTATAAGGGACACGCGGGCAGCAAGACCTCCAATAACGGCAAGTAAGGGAGGAGTTAGAGGAACATGGAAGCAAGAGCAATTGTACGCAACGTGCGCATGACGCCGCGTAAGATCAAGCTGATCTGCGATCTGATCCGCGGCAAGGATGCGGGCGAGGCGATGGCCATTATCATGAACACCCCCAAGGCCGCCAGTGAGCCGATGGCAAAGCTGCTCAAGAGCGCGGTCGCCAATGCCGAGAACAACCACGGCATGAACACCGACAAGCTGTATGTTAAGGAAGTACACGTCGGTCCCGGCCCGATCATGAAGCGCGTCATGCCGCGCGCGCAGGGCCGTGCGTTCAGGATCTTCAAGAGAACCTCGCACATCACGCTGGTTCTGGGCGAGAAAGAATAAGGGAGGGTAATCAATGGGCCAGAAAGTAAATCCGAACGGTCTCCGTGTCGGTGTGATCAAGAATTGGGATTCCCGTTGGTTCGCCAAGGACGATGTGTTCGGCGACCTCCTCGTGGAAGACTACAACATCCGTAAGGAGCTGAAAAAGCGCCTGTATGACGCAGGCGTGCCGGCCATCGAGATCGAGCGCAAGAACGACGAGATCAAGATCATGATCCAGTGCGCGCGCCCGGGCATGGTCGTCGGCCGCGGCGGCGAGGATATCAAGAAGCTCGAGGAGGAGCTGACCCGCAAGTACAGCAAGAAGGTCAAGTGCTCGATCATCGAGATCAAGAATCCGGACACCAACGCCACGCTGGTGGCCGAGAATATCGCCGCGCAGCTGGAGAAGCGCATCGGCTTCCGCCGCGCGATGAAGCAGGCGATGGGCCGCGCGATGCGCATGGGCGCCAAGGGCATCAAGGTGTCCTGCGGCGGCCGTCTGGGCGGCGCGGAGATCGCCCGCACCGAGCACTATCACGAAGGCACCATCCCGCTGCAGACGCTGCGCGCGGATATCGACTATGGCTTTGCCGAGGCCGCGACCACCTATGGCCGCATCGGCGTAAAGGTATGGATCTACAAGGGTGAGGTACTCCACGGCGGCCCGCGTCTCGGCCGTTCGATCGAGGCGCCCAAGCCCGCTTTCGAGCGCCGTGAGCGCCGCGGCCGCGACGACCGCCGCGGTGGCCGCCGCGATTTTAACCGCGGCAGCGGCGAGCGCCGCGCGCCCCGTCAGGAAGGAGGCAACCGCTAATGCTGCTCCCCAAGAGAGTTAAATACCGTCGCGTGCACCGTGGCCGCCTGAAGGGCAAGGCCATGCGCGGCAATTTCGTTTCCAATGGTGAATTCGGCCTGCAGGCGACCGAGCCGTGCTGGATCACCTCCAACCAGATCGAGGCGGCCCGTATCGCCATGACCCGCTACACCAAGCGCGGCGGTAAGGTCTGGATCAAGATCTTCCCCGACAAGCCGGTAACCGAGAAGCCGGCCGAGACCCGCATGGGCTCCGGTAAGGGCTCGCCCGAGTATTGGGTAGCGGTCGTCAAGCCCGGCCGCGTGCTGTTTGAGATCGCCGGCGTTTCCGAGGAAGTCGCCCGCGAGGCGCTGCGTCTGGCCAGCCACAAGCTGCCGTGCAAGACCAAGTTCGTTGCCCGTGATACCAAGAATGGCGGTGAAGCATGATGAAGGCAACCGAGATCAGAGAGCTGACGGCTGAAGAGCTGACTGCAAAGCTCGGCGACCTGAAGAAGGACCTCTTCAACCTCCGTCTTCAGCTCGCTACCAATCAGCTGGAAAACACCAACAAGATCACCGAGGTCAAGCGCGACATTGCGCGCGTAGGCACCGTGCTCCGTGAGAAGCAGCTCGCGGATAAGGCGTAAGGGAGGGAAACGAATTGAGCGAAAGAGCATTACGCAAAACACGAGTGGGCAAGGTCGTTTCCGATAAGATGGACAAGACCATTGTCGTTGCGATCGAGGATCGCGTGCAGCATCCGCTGTATAAGAAGGTTATTCCGCACACCTACAAGCTGAAGGCGCACGATGAGAACAACGAATGCGGCATCGGCGACAAGGTGAAGGTGATGGAGACCCGCCCGCTGTCCAAGGATAAGCGCTGGCGTCTGGTCGAGATCATCGAGAAGGCTAAGTAAGGAGGAGAGCACATGGTTCAGCAGGAAACGTTTCTGCGCGCGGCCGACAACAGCGGCGCGAAGGAACTGAAGGTCATCCGTGTTCTCGGCGGCTCCTCGCGCAAGTACGGCAACATCGGCGACGTTGTTGTCTGCTCGGTGCGCAAGTGCACCCCCGGCGGCGGCGTGAAGAAGGGCGATGTGGTCAAGGCCGTGATCGTCCGCACCGTCAAGGGGCTGCGCCGCGCGGATGGCAGCTATATCCGCTTTGATGAGAACGCAGGCGTTATCATCCGTGAAGACAAAAACCCCCGCGGCACCCGCATCTTTGGGCCTGTCGCGCGTGAGCTGCGCGATAAGGACTATATGAAGATCCTGTCGCTTGCTCCCGAAGTACTGTAAGGAGGTCGCCAAGAAATGAATACTCTGCATGTAAAGAAGGGCGACACCGCAGTTGTTCTTTCCGGCAAGGAAAAGGGCAAGCGCGGCAAGATTTTGTCCGTTGACCCGAAGAAGGGCATGGTCGTGCTCGAAGGCATCAACATGGTCAAGTGCCACACTAAGCCGCGCCGTCAGGGCGAGACCGGCGGCATCATCGAGCGCGAGGGCGCGCTGCGCGCCTGCAAGGTGATGCGCGTTTGCCCGAAGTGCGACAAGCCGACCCGCCCGGCGCACAAGCTGCTGGAGAACGGCGCCAAGGCGACCGTTTGCAAGCACTGCGGCGAGACACTGTAAGAAGAGGAGGATGCAATCAATGGTTCCGAATATGAAAGCAAGGTATACCGCGGATGTTGCGCCTGCTCTGATGAAGAAGTTCCAGTACAAGAGCGTGATGCAGATTCCGACGATCGACAAGATCGTCATCAATGTCGGCTGCGGCAAGGAGGCCAACGGCAACGCCAAGGTCATCGAGTCGGTCGTGCGCGACATCACCCAGATCACCGGCCAGAAGCCAGTCGTTACCCACGCGAAGAAGTCGGTTGCGAACTTTAAGCTGCGCGAGGGTATGCCGGTCGGCGTCAAGGTCACGCTGCGCCGTGACCGTATGTGGGAGTTCCTCGACCGTCTGTTCAACGTGGCGCTGCCCCGTGTGCGCGACTTCCGCGGCATCAACGGCGACGCGTTCGACGGCCGCGGCAACTATGCCCTCGGCCTGAAGGAGCAGCTGATCTTCCCGGAGATCTCCTATGACCAGATCGACAAGATCCGCGGCATGGACATCGTCATCTGCACCACCGCAAACACCGACGAAGAAGCCAAAGAGCTGCTCACGCTGATGGGCGCTCCGTTTGCCAAGTAAGGAGGAGAAAACGTGGCTAAAAAATCTATGATCCTCAAGCAGCAGGCAAAGCCGAAGTTCTCCACCCGTGCTTACAACCGCTGCAAGATCTGTGGCCGTCCGCACGCTTACCTGCGCGATTTCGGCATCTGCCGTATTTGCTTCCGCGAGCTGGCCTATAAGGGTCAGATCCCGGGCGTGCGCAAGGCAAGCTGGTAAAAACGATCTATCCAAAAAGCGGGCGCGGTGCGCGCCCGCTTTTGAGGATTTGCTCGAAAGTGCACGGGAAATGGATTTTTATTGCGTTTTGACGGGAACAAAACACGTTCTTTTGAAAAAAATATGCACTTTGCAGCTTGTCATTACGCATAAAACCGTGCTATAATAAATCGATAGCCCGCTTTGCGGGCTTATCGGCTGTTCGGTTGAACAGCCGTCCCCCCCGGCCGCTGCCTGTGGAAAGGCCACAGACAGTGTAAAGAAAAGTGGGAGGCAAACAGGTCAATCGGGCGTCTGTCAAAACAGACGGACGCTTTTGGGGAACTGACCCACCCCCGATTGCTGCACTACCCCCAAACTTCTTGAAAAGGAGAGCATTTATGCAGATCACCGATCCCATTGCGGATATGCTGACCCGTATCCGCAACGCAGGCAATGCCCGTCATGCCAGCGTGGACGTACCCGCGTCCAAAATGAAAAAGGCAATCGCCCAGATCCTGCTTGACGAGGGCTATATCAAGTCCTATGAAGTCGTCGAGGGCAACACGCAGGGCATCATCCGCATCACGCTCAAGTATGTGGAGGGCCGCCAGAAGGCCATTACCGGCCTCAAGCGCGTATCCAAGCCCGGCCTGCGTGTATACGCCGGCGCGCAGGAGCTGCCCCGCGTGCTGCGCGGCCTTGGTATTGCCATCGTATCCACGTCGAGAGGCATCATGACCGACAAAAAGGCGCGCGAGCTGAATGTCGGCGGCGAAGTCCTCGCATTCGTATGGTAAGGGGAGGTATAGAATATGTCCAGAATTGGTAGAATGCCGATTGCCATCCCCGCCGGCGTCGAAGTGAAGATCGACGGCTGCGTGATAACGGTAAAGGGCGCCAAGGAGACCCTCACCCGTGAGATCCATCCGAATATGATCGTCAAGGTGGAAAATGGCGAGATCTTGGTCACCCGCCCGAACGACGATAAGCAGAACCGTGCGCTGCACGGCCTGACCCGCAGCCTGATCCACAACATGGTGGTCGGCGTTACCGAAGGCTTCAAGAAGGAGCTGGACGTGCAGGGCGTAGGCTACCGTGTGGCCAAGCAGGGCAAGGATCTGGTCATGAACCTCGGCTACTCGCATCAGGTAACGATGAGCGAGATCGAGGGCATCACCATCGAGGTGCCGAATCCCAACAAGATCATCATCTCCGGTCCTGACAAGCAGAAGGTCGGCCAGTTTGCGGCTGAAGTGCGTGAGAAGCGTCCGCCGGAGCCCTATAAGGGCAAGGGCATCCGCTACACGAACGAGTATGTCCGCCGCAAGGAAGGCAAGACCGGCGCGAAGAAGAAGTAAGGAAAGGAGAGGCGAATCAAAATGGTATCGAAGAAGGATTCCAACAAGGCGCGCCTGCAGCGCCACAAGCGCGTGCGCGCAAAGATCAGCGGCACCGCCGAGCGTCCGCGTCTCGACGTTTACCGCTCTGCCAAGAATATTTACGCACAGGTCATCGACGATGTCGCCGGTGTTACCTTAGTGTCCGCCTCGACTACCGAGAAGGACTTCACCGCATACGGCGGCAACAAGGAGGCGGCCAAGAAGGTCGGCCAGCTGGTTGCCGAGCGCTGCAAGGCCAAGGGTATTGAGATGGTCGTGTTTGACCGCGGCGGCTACCTGTACCACGGCCGCGTGAAGGAACTGGCCGAGGGCGCCCGCGAGGGCGGCCTGCAGTTTTAAGTCGGGAGGAGGTAAATCATGGCTAAGTTTGATAGAAACGATAAGCGCGAGGACGAGTTTTCCGAAAACGTCGTGGCGCTCAACCGCGTCGCCAAAACCGTTAAGGGCGGCCGTATCTTCAAGTTTGCGGCGCTGGTCGTCGTGGGCGACGGCAAGGGCACGGTCGGCTTCGGTCTGGGCAAGGCCTCCGAAGTGCCGGACGCTATCCGCAAGGGCATAGAGGACGCCAAGAAGAACCTCGTCAAGATTTCGCTCAAGGGCACGACCATCCCGCACGAGGTCATTGGTGAGTTCGGCGCGGGCCGCGTGCTGCTCAAGCCCGCCGCTCCCGGTACCGGCGTGATCGCCGGCGGCGCGGTGCGCGCGGTGGTCGAGGCTGCCGGCATCAAGGACATCCGTACCAAGTGCCTGCGCTCGAACAATCCGCAGAACGTCGTTACCGCGACGATGGAGGGCCTCAAGAGCCTGCGCGACGCTGCTCAGGTGGCGGCGATTCGCGGCAAAGCCGTTGAAGAACTGTAAGAAAGGGGTAACTCACAATGGCTAACATGAAGATTACCCTGAAAAAGAGCCTGGTCGGCCGCTTGGACAAGCACATTGCGACCGCGCACTCTTTGGGGCTTAAGAAGATCAATGACGTAACCGTTCAGCCGGACAACGCGCAGACGCGCGGCAAGGTAAAGCAGATCGGTTATCTGCTCGAAGTTGTAGAGGAGGCGTAACCCATGAAGCTGCATGAATTAACGCCCGCCGCAGGCGCCACCAAGCCGGCTTACCGCAAGGGCCGCGGCGCCGGTTCCGGCAATGGCAAGACCGCGGGCCGCGGCCACAAGGGTCAGTGGGCCCGTTCGGGCGGCGGCGTTCGCCCGGGCTTTGAAGGCGGCCAGATGCCTCTGGCGCGCCGCCTGCCGAAGCGTGGTTTCAACAACATTTTCGGCACCACCTACGCACCGGTCAATGTCTCCGTGCTGGAGAAGTTTGACGACGGCGCCGAGGTCACCGCAGAGACCCTGCGCGAGGCCGGCATCGTCAAGAATGCTCTTGACGGCATCAAGATCCTTGGCAACGGCACGTTGACCAAGAAGCTGACGGTCAAGGCCGCCGCCTTCTCGGCTTCCGCGAAGGAGAAGATCGAAGCCGCAGGCGGAAAGGCTGAGGTGATTTAAGGTGTTTCAAACCCTTAAAAGCGCCTGGCATATGCCCGAGCTGCGTAAGAAGATCCTGTATACGCTGTTTATCCTGCTGATCTTCCGCTTCGGCTCGTGCATCCCTGTTCCGTTTATCAACACAGAGCTGCTCGCACAGTTCTTCCAGAACGCGACTGTGGGCGGCTCGATGCTCGGCTATCTGGATATGCTGACCGGCGGTGGTCTATCCACCGCGACTATCTTCGCCATGTCCATCACGCCGTATATCAACGCATCTATTATCTTGCAGCTGCTGACCGTGGCCATCCCCGCGCTTGAGCGCATGGTCAAGGAAGGCGGCGAGGAAGGCCGCAAGAAGATCGCCTCGTGGACGCGCTATCTGGCGGTCGTCCTCGGTCTTGTGCAAGGCTTCTCCTATTATGCGCTGCTGCGCAACGGCTATCAGGTGAGCATGCTGTCGACCGACAGCCCGCTGGCCATGGCCGTTATCGTGCTGACCTTTACCGCGGGCACGGCGGTCATCATGTGGCTGGGTGAGCATATCACCCAGAACGGCATTGGCAACGGCATCTCGATCATCCTGTTCGCGGGCATCGTCTCCCGCGGGCCGACGCTGATAAAGACTATCGTCAATCTGGCCAAGTCGGGTGGCTCGGGCATTGTCTCGGCTGTGCTGATGGTCATCATCGGCATTGCGATTGTGGTGTTTATCGTGTTCATGTCCAACGCGGAGCGCCGCATCCCGGTGCAGTATGCCAAGCGCGTGGTCGGCCGCAAGATGTACGGCGGCCAGTCCACCCACCTGCCGATCAAGGTCAACGCTTCCGGCGTTATGCCGATCATCTTCGCCTCGTCCCTGCTTTCGCTGCCCCAGACCATCTCGATGTTCTGGACGCCGGAGACCGGGACGGTCGGCTGGCACATCCTCAACCTGTTCTCGCAGAGCAACCCCTTCTATATTGTAGTGTATGGGCTGTTGATCCTTGCGTTTGCGTATTTTTATGCGTCCATCCAGTTTAACCCGATCGAGATCGCCAATAACCTGAAGAAGAACGGCGGCTTTATTCCGGGCTTCCGCCCGGGCAAGCCGACCTCGGACTTCATCAGCAAGGCGCTCGGCAAGGTCACCTTTGTCGGCGCGGTGTTCCTCGGCGTGGTGGCTATTCTGCCGCTGATTGTTGGCGCGATCTCCCCGAACCTGTCCAATGTGGCGCTGGGCGGCACATCGGTCATCATCGTGGTTGGCGTTGCGCTGGACACTGTCAAGCAGATGGAAGCGCAGATGATGATGCGACATCACAAGGGTTTCTTGGAATGATTTCAGGAGGCGACAATCAATGAATCTGATTCTACTTGGTGCTCCGGGTGCCGGTAAGGGCACACTATCCGCATATTTGATTGAAAAAATGGGTGTGCCGAGCGTATCGACCGGCAATATCCTGCGTGAGGCGATCGCAAACAACACTCCCCTCGGCCAGCAGGCCAAGGAGTTTATGGATGCAGGCAAGCTGGTGCCCGACCAGCTTGTCATCGACATGCTGCGTGAGCGCATCGCGCAGGACGACTGCAAGAACGGTTTCATTCTCGATGGTTTTCCGCGCACCATCCCGCAGGCCGAGGAGCTGGATAAGATCGCGTCCATCGACTGCGCGCTTGCCCTTGAGGTGCCCGATGAGATCATCGAGGGCCGCATGACCGGCCGCCGCGTCTGTGCCAAGTGCGGCGCGACCTTCCACGTTTCGACCAATCCCCCCAAGGCCGAGGGCGTGTGTGATGCGTGCGGCGGCGAGCTGCAGCTGCGCAAGGACGACAAGCCCGATGTGGTCAAGCACCGCTTGGAGGTCTACCATGAGCAGACCGAGCCGCTCAAGGCGTACTACGAGGCGCAGGGCAAGCTCAAATGCATGGACGGCACCAAGGGTATTGGCGAGACTGCGGAGCTGGCCGTCAAGGCGCTTGGCCTGTAAACCATGATTCATTTGAAATCCGAGCAAGAGCTCGAACGGATGCGTCTGGCCTGCCGCATTACCGCCTTGGCGCGTAAGGCGGCGGCAGACGCCGTTCGACCCGGCGTTACGACGGGCGAGATAGACCGGATTGTCCGCAAAACGATAGAGGATATGGGGGCGCGTCCCTCATTCCTTGGTTACGGCGGCTTTCCCGGCAGCGCCTGTGTGTCGATCAACGACGAGGTCATCCACGGCATCCCCTCGGAGACGCGCGTGATCAAGGAGGGCGATATTGTCAAGGTAGACGTCGGCGCGTATATCGACGGCTACCACGGCGACTGCGCCTGCACGATCGCGTGCGGCGAGGTGCCCGAGGAGGCCCGGCGGTTGATCGAAGTGACCCGGCAGAGCTTCTATGAAGGTATCCGATTTGCCCGCGAGGGCAACCGCGTTTCCGATATCTCCGCGGCCGTGCAGGCCTATGTGGAGGAAAACGGCTTTTCGGTGGTGCGCGCCTACGTCGGCCACGGCGTGGGGGAAAGGCTCCACGAATCGCCCGAGGTGCCGAATTTCGGCCGCCCGGGACATGGCCTTCGCCTGCAGCGCGGTATGACGCTCGCAGTGGAACCCATGGTCAACGCGGGTGTGTATGACATCAAGGTCCTGCCGGACGGCTGGACCGTCAAGACCAAGGACGGCAAGCTGTCCGCCCACTATGAGAACACCATCGCCATCACAGATGGCGAGCCTGAGATCATGACCAATATCGACGGCGAGGTGCTTTGATGGTGGAGTCACACGCAGCCGACATCGTGCTGTCGCTGGCCGGCAGAGACCGGGGTCAGCTGATGCTGGCCGTTGCCGAGGAGGGGGACTTCCTTCTGCTGGCAAACGGCCGCGCGCGGCGCGCCGAGCGCCCCAAGCGCAAGCGCCGCAAACATGTCAGCCGTCAGGGCGCGTGCGATGCGCGCACCCGGCAGAAGCTGCTGCAAAACGGCAGGCTGACCAACAGCGACATCCGCAAGGCTCTCGCCCTCTGGACAGGGGACGAGGAGGCAAATTGACCGAGGAGGGCAACACACAACAATGGCAAAAGATGATGTAATCGAGCTGGAAGGTACCGTCATAGAGGCGCTGCCTAACGCAATGTTTCAGGTCGAGCTACCCAACGGCCATAAGATTCTGGCACATATCTCGGGCAAGCTCCGCATGAACTTTATCCGCATTCTTCCCGGCGACAAGGTCACCGTTCAGATGTCGCCCTACGACCTGACCCGCGGTCGCATCACTTGGCGAAGCAAGTGAAAAGCGGGCGGAGGCGCGCAAGTGGCCTACGCGCCAGCGGTCGCCGGCACGAGCCGGTGTCCCATCCCACCAATAAATTTTGATGGAGGTAAAATGTCATGAAGGTAAGACCGTCTGTTAAGCCGATCTGTGAGAAGTGCAAGATCATCCGCCGCAAGGGCAAGGTCATGATCATCTGCACCAACCCGAAGCACAAGCAGAAGCAAGGCTAATCCCCTAACGGGGTATAGGGGGCTGCAAAAGGTCCCCTATATACGAAAACAGGCTTTCAGGAAGCCTGCTTTCGATACCCGAACGACGGCGCACAATGCACCTGCGTCGAGGGATGAAACGAACAGGCAAAGCCTGCTCGTTTTATTGCAATCGCATCGTGATTGCCTAATGAAGCCGCGCCGGAGGCGCGGACAGTTGGACAGAGTGAACACGACAAGCATGTGCGTCAGCACAGCGCTGCAGGGGCGGAGGCGGCTCCTATACTGTGTTTGCAAACACGCCTCAGTGTAAACAAATCGGAGGTTTTAGTAAATATGGCACGTATTGCCGGTGTTGACCTTCCCCGCGAGAAGCGCGTGGAGATCGGCCTGACCTACGTTTTCGGCATTGGCCGCAAAACGTCCAACGAAATTCTGAAAAAGACCGGTATCAATCCCGATACCCGCGTCAAGGATCTGACCGAGGAAGAAGCCGCCAAGCTGCGTGAGATCATCGAGCGCGACTATAACGTCGAGGGTGACCTGCGCCGTGAGATCGGACTGAATATCAAGCGTCTGGTGGAGATCGGCTGCTACCGCGGCCTGCGCCACCGCCGCGGACTGCCTGTGCGCGGCCAGCGCACCAAGACCAACGCGCGCACCCGCAAGGGCCCGAAGAAGACCATTGCGAACAAGAAGAAGTAAGGAGGGGAACGTATAAATGGCTAAGGTACAGCAGAAGAAGGGCGCGACCCGCACGCGCCGCCGTGAACGCAAGAATATCGAGAAGGGCGCGGCGCATATCCGTTCCTCCTTTAACAACACCATCGTTACCATCACCGACCTGAACGGCAACGCGATCTCGTGGGCATCGGCCGGCGAGATGGGCTTCCGTGGTTCCCGTAAGTCGACTCCCTATGCCGCGCAGACCGCGGCGGAGACCGCTGCCGCCGCCGCGATGGAGAACGGCCTGAAGACGGTCGAGGTCTATGTAAAGGGACCCGGCTCGGGCCGTGAGGCTGCGATCCGCGCGCTGCAGGCCGCCGGTCTCGAGGTCACTATGATCAAGGACGTGACCCCGATCCCGCACAACGGCTGCCGCCCGCCCAAGAGAAGAAGAGTCTAACAGAGGAGGAACCGATCAATGGCTAAGAATACACAGCCCGTACTCAAGCGCTGCAAGACGCTTGGTCTTTCCCCCGCGGTGCTTGGTTACTCCAAGTCCACCAAGCGCCAGCCCAAGCAGTCCCGCCGCAAGCAGTCCGAGTACGGTATGCAGCTGGCTGAGAAGCAGAAGGTAAAATTCATCTACGGCGTGCTCGAGAAGCAGTTCCACGCCTACTACGAGAGGGCCGAGCGCAAGCAGGGCATCACGGGTGAGATCCTGCTGCAGGAGCTGGAGCGCCGTCTGGATAATGTGGTGTTCCGCATGGGCTTTGCCAACACCCGCCGTGAGGCGCGCCAGCTGGTAAACCACGCGCACTTCACCGTAAACGGCCACCGCGTCAACATCCCGTCCTTTCAGGTAAAGCCGGGCGATGTGATCGCTGTTCGTGAGAAGTCCCGTTCGACCGCGAAGTTCAAGTCCCTGCTGGAGGAGAACGGCAAGAAGGCTTGCCCCAAGTGGATCGACAAGGCCAAGGATTCGTTCGAGGGCAAGATCGTTGCGATGCCCGCGCGCGATGACATCGACTACGATGTTGCCGAGCACCTCATCGTCGAGTTGTACTCGAAATAATAGACCCTCGCTTTTGGAACAGGCGGGGCGTCTGCTCGGTCTGTTCCGTTTCAGTTTCCAACCAACGTGAAGGAGGGCACCCCATGATCGAAATCGAAAAGCCGCGTATTGACTGCGAACAGCTCGCTGAGGACGGCTCCTACGGCAAATTCGTTATTGAGCCTCTGGAGCGCGGATACGGCACTACGCTTGGCAACTCCCTGCGCCGCATTTTGCTTTCCTCGCTGCCGGGCACGGCTGCGTCGAGCATCAAGATCGCCGGCGTGCAGCATGAGTTCTCCACCATCCCGGGCGTCAAAGAGGACGTGACCGAGATCGTGCTGAACATCAAGGGCATCATTGCAAAGCTGCACTGCGACGGCCCCAAGACGGTCTATATCGAGGCCGCCGGCGAGGGAGAGGTCAAGGCGGGGGATATCCATGCCGACGGCGAGGTCGAGATACTCAATCCCGACATGCACATCGCCACGCTGATGAGCGATGCGCGCCTGTCTATGGAGATCACGCTGACTTCCGGCCGCGGCTATGTCCCGGCGGAGAAGAACAAGCAGCATCAGGCCTCCATTGGCGTCATTCCGGTGGATTCGATCTACACGCCGGTCTACAAGGTCAACTACACGGTGGAAAACACCCGTGTGCGCGACCTGACCGATTATGATAAGCTCACGCTTGAGGTTTGGACCGACGGTACCATCACCGCGCGGGACGCTGTCTCGCTCGGCGCGAAGGTGCTGCGCGACCACCTTGATCTGTTCGTCGACCTGTCCGAGGAGATCGGCTCGAAGTCCACCGTTGTTGAAAAAGCCGAAGCACAGCACGATAAGGTGCTTGAGATGACCATTGAGGAGCTGGACTTCTCGGTGCGTTCGTTCAATTGCCTCAAGCGCGCGGGCATCAACACGGTAGAGGACCTGATCAACACCTCCGAGGAAGATATGATGAAGGTGCGCAACCTCGGCCGCAAGTCGCTCGAGGAGGTCATCGGCAAGCTGGAGGCCATGGGTCTCAGTCTTGCGAAATCCGACGAATAAGAATTGATCCGAAACCGCGGCGGCACGAATGCCGCGCCGCCGCTTGTTGTTTGAAATTGGAGGTACACACGAATGGCTAACAATCGCAAGCTCGGCCGTCCTACCGATCACCGTATGGCGATGCTGCGCGCGATGGTGACCTACCTGCTTGAAAACGGCAGAGTGGAGACCACCGTTGCCCGCGCGAAGGAAGTCGGCCCGCTGACCGAGAAGATGATCACCCTTGGCAAGAAGAACACCCTCGCGTCCCGCCGTCAGGCAATGGCCTTTATCACGAAGGAGTCTGTCGTTGCCAAGCTGTTCTCTGAGATCGCGTCCGAGTATGCCACCCGCAACGGCGGCTATACCCGCATCATCAAGACCGGCCCGCGCCGCGGCGACGCCGCCGAAATGGCGATCATCGAGCTGGTCAAGTAAGACAGCGCGCCTGCCTGTCAGATGGAACGACCGAAAAAGGTTATCCAGTAGTGTGCTTACTGGATAACCTTTTTATTTGCGCGCCGCACCGGCGGCTGGGATATTTTTTTCACAAAACCTATTGCATTGGGGCGGAAAAGGTGATATACTGCTATTGTTAAGTAAGAAAAGTAACCGTAAGGAGTGGCGACAGCCACTCCTTACGCTTTGCTTAGAGCATTTTCTAAAAGGAGGGACGGCTTTGCAGGCAAAGCAGATCATCGCCCGGGTGGAGGAGCTGGTGCGGCCGCTGTGCGCGGCGGCAGGCGTTTCCCTGTGGGACGTGGAATTTGGAAAGGAAGGCGGCCAGTATATGCTGACCGTCACCGTTGACCATCCAGAGGGCGTCAGCATCGACCAGTGCGAACAGGTCTCGCGCGCGCTCGACCCCATGCTCGATGAAAAGGAGTTTGACGATATGCCGTCCTATACGCTGTGCGTATCGTCGGCGGGGCTGTCGCGGCGGCTGGCGCGTCCGGAGCATTTCGCGGCGTTTATCGGGCACACGGTCGAAGTGGGCTTTTACAAGCCGGTGGACGGCGCAAAGCAGGTCGAGGGCACGCTCGTCAGCTACGACGACGGCCGCGTCACGCTCGAGCGCGGCGGGCAGCAAACCATTTACGAACCCAAGGACATTGCCGCAGTCAGACTCGCGGTAGAGATTTAAGGAGCTGAGCTGGAAAAATGGTGAACGCAGAATTTTTTGCAGCACTCGAGATGCTGGAAAAGGAAAAGGGGATCCCGGTCGAGTATATGCTCGACCGCGTCGGACAGGCGCTCATTACCGCCTATAAGCGCGAAAACGACGGCATGACGGACAATGTATTCGTCGAACCCGACCGCGAGAAAAAGACCATCAAGATGTATGTGCGCAAAACGGTCGTGCGCGCCGAGGATCTCTACGAGCCATATGAGGAGATCACGCTTGAGGAGGCCGCGGAGTACAAAAAAAATCCCATGGTGGGCGATATCATCGACATCGACATACCGACCAAGTCCTTTGGCCGCATCGCGGCGCAGACGGCCAAGCAGGTCATCATCCAAGGCATCCGCGAGGCCGAGCGCGGCATGGTCATTTCGGAGTTTGAGAGCAAGGAGCATGAGATACTGACCGGCGTGCTCTCCCGCATCGACCCGCGCTCGGGCAACGCCTATCTCGATGTGGTATCCGGCGGCGAAAAGAGCGAGGCCGTGCTGGCCGTGTCCGAGCAGGTGCGCGGTGAGGTGTTGACCGAGGGACAGCATCTGAAAGTCTATCTGATCGAGGTGCGGCGCGGCACGCGCGGGCCGCAGGTCGTTGTTTCCCGCACGCATCCCGGGCTGGTCAAGCGCCTGTTTGAGCTGGAGGTGCCGGAAATACACTCGGGCGTGGTCGAGGTTAAGAGCATCGCGCGCGAGGCCGGCAACCGCACAAAGATCGCCGTCATGTCCAACGATGAAAACGTTGACCCGATCGGCGCGTGCGTCGGCACACGCGGCGCGCGTGTGACCAGCATCACCAAGGAGCTGAGCGGCGAGAAGATCGACATCATCAAATGGTCGGACGATACCGCGCAGTTTGTCTCGGCCGCACTCGCACCGGCCGATGTGATCTCGGCCACCGTGCAGGCCGACGGCAAGAGCTGCCGCGTCATCGTGCCGGACGATCAGCTGTCGCTCGCCATCGGCAAGGAGGGGCAGAACGCCCGGCTGGCCGCCAAGCTGACCGGCTGTAAGATCGACATCGCGCCCGCCTCGCAGCAGGGCGAATAACCGAGCGGAGGTGCGGCGGAATGGTACAGAAGAAGATACCCATGCGGCAATGCCTCGGCTGCCGCGAGCGGTTTGCCAAGCGTGAGCTGATCCGCGTCGTCCGCTCGCCCGAGGGTGAGCTGTCGCTTGACTTCAAGGGCAAGGCGCCCGGCCGCGGCGCGTACCTGTGCGGCAAACCGGAATGCCTGCAAAAAGCGCGCAAAAGCCGCGCGATCAGCCGTGCGCTCGAGGTCGAGGTGCCGGAAAGCGTGTATGACGCGCTCGAGCGGCAGATGGAGGACGCGCATGGCAAATGATCCCGTCCTCGGCCTGATCGGCCTGATGCGGCGCGCGGGCAAGCTGGCCTACGGAGACGAGCTGGTGCGCGAGATGTGCCAGTCCGGCAAGGCAAGGTGTGTGTTCACCGCTGCGGACGCGGGTGCGAGCACAGCCAAAAAAGCCGCGCAGTACGCGCAGAAGGCGGGCGTCCCCTGCGTGACGCTGCCGCAGGGCAAGGAGGCGCTGGGCGCGGCCATCGGCCGCAGCGGCTGCGCGCTGTGCGCCTCGAGTGAGATCGGCATGGCGGCGGCGGCGGTCGGCAGGCTGGCCGCGGGCGATGCCAGCTACGCGGCGGCGGCCGCGCAGCTGGCCGACAAGAACGCGCGTATCCAAGCGCGCAAAGGGAAGAAGAAACGCAAAACCGCAGGCCCCGGAAGGGCCGCAAGCGGCGCAGATATATCCAGTCCAAAGAAATGAAAACGGAGGTAAGCGCCAATGGCAATTGAGAATAAGTATCGCGTGCACGAGGTCGCCAAGGACTTGGGCACATCCACCAAGGAGATCACCGAGATCCTGACCCGGTACTGCTCGGCTCCCAAAAATCATATGCAGGTGCTGGGCGACAAGGAGCTGAGCGTCATCTTTTCGTATATGACCCAGCAGCATCAGGTAGAGGACATTGAGCAGACGCTGAATGCCCAGATGGCCGCGCGTCAGCCTGCCGCGCAGCCGGCAGCGGCGGCTTCCGCCGCACCCGCGCAGGCCGCGGCGGGTCCGGCGGAGAAGAAGGAGGGCGGGCAGAGCGCGCCGTCCAAGGTAAAGCAGGTGCACCGCATCGACACCCGCGGTACGGGCGATGTAAACCTCGCCAAGTATGACGATCATGTGGATTCGCTCGTGACCGAAAAGGCCGAGCGGATGCAGTCCACCAGCCAGAAAAAGCAGAAGCTGACCAAAAAGGCCGACCAGCGCGCCAAGCCCTTCGGCAACAAGCGCCGG
This sequence comes from Agathobaculum sp., assembly GCF_022775115.1. Classification (GTDB taxonomy): domain Bacteria; phylum Bacillota; class Clostridia; order Oscillospirales; family Butyricicoccaceae; genus Agathobaculum. Next base: position 5,499 of record NZ_JALFLA010000074.1, on the reverse strand, counting down.
CAGGAGGAGCAGGAGAAGATGAAGCGCCTGCAGCGCCAGCAGCAGATGGCGGCGCTCAAGAAGATCCCGGTCAAGGTGATGATCCCGGACGAGATCTCGGTCGGTGAGCTGGCCAGCCGCATGAAGCGCACCGCGGCCGACGTCATCAAGGGGCTGATTAAGCTGGGCGTGATGGCCTCCATCTCGGAGATCATCGACTATGAGACTGCGGCCATCGTGGCCGAGGAGATGGGCTGCAAGGTCGAAAAGGAAGTCCACATCACCATCGAGGAGCAGCTCTTTGACGAGCGCGAGGACAAGGCGGAGGAGCTGCAGCCGCGCGACCCGGTCGTGGTGGTCATGGGTCACGTTGACCACGGTAAGACCTCGCTGCTCGACGCCATCCGTAAAACCAAGGTGACCGAGGGCGAGGCCGGCGGCATCACGCAGCACATCGGCGCGTACCGCGTGGCGATCGACGGCAAGCCGATCACCTTCCTCGATACCCCGGGTCACGCCGCCTTTACCTCGATGCGCGCGCGCGGCGCACAGGTGACCGACATTGCGATTTTGGTCGTCGCGGCGGACGACGGCGTGATGCCGCAGACCATTGAGGCGATCAACCACGCCAAGGCCGCAGGCGTGCCGATCATCGTCGCGGTCAACAAGATCGACAAGGAGGGTGCAAACCCGGATCGGGTGCTCCAGCAGCTGACCGAATATGAGATCGTGCCCGAGGAATGGGGCGGCGAGACCATCGTGTGCAATATCTCGGCCAAGTTTGGGCAGGGTATCGAAAACCTGCTTGAAATGGTGCTGCTGACCGCCGAGGTGGCCGATCTGAAGGCCAACCCCAACCGCAAGGCGCGCGGTACGGTCATCGAGGCCAAGCTGGACAAGGGACGCGGCCCGGTGGCGACGCTGCTGGTGCAGAACGGCACGCTGCACACGGGTGATACGGTCATCGCGGGTACGGCGGTCGGCCGTGTGCGCGCTATGACTGACGACGACGGCCGCAAGATCCAGTCGGCAGGCCCGTCCGTGCCGGTCGAGATCATCGGTCTGGCCGAGGTGCCGGGCGCGGGCGACATCTTCGACGCGGTCGACGATGAGAAGATGGCGCGTGAGCTGGTCGAGCAGCGCAAACACAAGGAAAAGGAAGCGCGCAACAAGCAGATGCACAAGGTAACGCTCGACAACCTGTTCGCCTCCATCCAGGAGGGCGAGATGAAAGAGCTGAACATCATCGTCAAGGCCGATGTGCAAGGCTCGGTCGAGGCGATCCGCTCCTCGCTCGAAAAGCTCTCCAACGACGAGGTGCGTGTCAAGGTCATCCACGGTGCGGTCGGCGCGATCAACGAGTCGGATGTCATGCTGGCCTCGGCTTCGGGCGCGATCATCGTCGGCTTCAACGTCCGTCCTGACCGCACGGCAACCGATTCCGCCGCACAGCAGGGCGTGGATATGCGCATGTACCGCATCATCTACGACGCGATAGAGGAAATGGAGCAGGCCATGAAGGGCATGCTCGAGCCGAAGTTCAAGGAGGTCGTGCTGGGCCATGCCGAGGTGCGGCAGGTGTTCAAGATCACGGGCGCGGGCGCGGTCGCGGGCTGTTATGTGCAGGATGGCGTTATTCGCCGCAACGCCGAGGTGCGCGTTGTGCGCGACGGCATCGTGTTCCACGAGGGGCATCTCAACACGCTCAAGCGCTTCAAGGACGATGTGAAGGAAGTCGCTTCCGGGTATGAATGCGGCATGAGCATCGAAAACTATAACGACATCAAGGAGCAGGATATCATCGAGTGCTTCGTGATGGAGGAAGTAAAGCCGTAACGTTTCGTTTGAAAGCGCGCTTTCAAACGAGGGTGCTGTGTCGTGTAGGACACGGACACAGCACAGGCAGAAAAGCTCCGCACTTGTGCAAAAAGCCACGCGCGTGTCGCGGCTTTTTGCGCCTCTGCATGGCGGAAGCGATGAAAGCTCATCCATCCGAGGCAAAGCCCCGGATGGATGAAATTTGACAAACGGCTGCGCCGTTTGTACTGGTATACCCATCCTCAACGAAGGAGGAAGCAATATGTCTACACGAATCGACCGTATTTCCGAGGAGGTCATGAAGGCGCTGGCCGATGCCATCCGCTTGGTCAAGGATCCGCGTGTGCAGGGCGCGATGGTCTCGGTCATCCGCTGCGAGGTGACAAACGATCTGCGCTATGCCAAGTGCTATGTTTCCGTACTGGGCAGCGCGCAGCAGGCTGGAGAGGTCATGAAGGGACTGAAATCGGCCGCGGGCTGGCTGCGGCGCGAGGTCGGCCATAGGGTGCAGCTGCGTTATGCGCCCGAGCTGGTGTTTGAGCTGGATAACTCGATCACGCACGGCGCGCATATCTCGGAAATGCTGCATGAGCTGAAAAGCGAGGGCAAGCTCGGAGGGGAGGAGAGCCAATGACAGTGGATATCGGGGGCGCCGCCGCCGCGCTGCAAGCGGCGGACGATGTCCTCATCCTCACCCACCGCCGCCCGGATGGCGACACCACGGGCTGCGCGGGCGCGCTGTGCCGCGGCCTGCGCCAGCTGGGCAAAACGGCCTATATCCTGCCCAACGCCGAGGTCACCAAGCGCTACGCGCCAATGATAACAGAGTGTTATCCGCCGAAAGATTTCTCCCCGCAGTATATCATAACGACCGATATCGCGGAGGAGAAGCTCTTTACGGATAACGCAGAGGAATATAAAGGCCGGGTCGATCTGGTGATCGACCACCACCGCTCGAACATAGGCTACGGCCGGCAGAATCTCATCCAGACCGGCGCGGGCGGCTGTGCCGAGGTGGTGTACGACGTGCTGGCGGCGCTCGGCGTGCGGCTGACGCAGGACATTGCCGGGTGCGTTTACGTCGGCCTGTCGACCGATACAGGCTGCTTTAAGTTCTCCAACACGACCGCGCACAGCCACGAGGTCGCTGCGGCTTGCCTGGCGGCGGGTATCGACGGGGGCGAGATCAACCGCGCGCTGTTTGAGACAAAGTCGCGCCCGCGCTTTGAGATGGAGCGCATCCTGTTCGACACGATGGAGTTTCTGCACAGCGGCAGGATCGCGCTGGCCGTGCTGCGCCGCGCGGATATCGACCGCACAGGCGCGGATATGGACGATTTGGACTCAATCGCCTCGCTGACGCGCCAGATCGAGGGCGTACAGGTCGGTCTGACACTGACCGAAAACAAGGACGGCACGACCAAGCTGTCCGTGCGCACGACCAAGGAGGTCGACGCTTCGGCCATCTGCCGGAAATTCGGCGGCGGCGGGCATCTGCGCGCCGCTGGCGCCACCCTTGGCGCAGAGCTGACGACCGCGCAGGCCCGCGAAGCCGTCATCCGGGCGGCAGAGGAGGTTTATGAGCAGAGCGGTATCTGAGCTTTCGGGCATTCTGCTGATGGACAAGCCGCAGGGCTTTACCTCGCACGATGTGGTGGCCAAATTGCGCGGCATTCTGCACACCAAGCGCATCGGCCACGGCGGCACGCTCGACCCGCTGGCCACCGGCGTGCTGCCCGTGTTCATCGGCGGGGCGACCCGCGCGGCCGACTTTGCCGCCGCGCAGGATAAGGCGTACATCGCGGGCTTTACCCTTGGGTACAGCACGGACACGCAGGACACGACCGGCCAAACGCTCGGCAGCAGCGGACGGTCTGCCGCGCGCGGCGCGGTCGAGCAGGCGCTCGGGCGCTTTGCAGGCGCGCAGCGCCAGCTGCCGCCGATGTATTCGGCGGTCAAGGTGGACGGGCGCAAGCTGTATGAGCTGGCCCGCAAGGGCAGGGAGGTCGAGCGCCCCGCGCGCGACATCACCGTGCACGAGATCGCGCTGCTCGATTTTGACGAGGACGCGCAAAAGGGCACGCTGCGTCTGGTGGTCAGCAAGGGCACCTATGTGCGCACCCTCATCAACGATTTGGGCGAGGCGCTCGGCACGCTGGCCGTCATGCACAGCTTGGTGCGCACGCGGGCGGGTGCGTATACGCTCGACCGGTGCCACACGCTGGAGCAGGTCGAGCGCGCGGCGCAGGAGGAGACGGTGCGGCAGCTCTTGCTGCCGGTGGACGGCCTGTTTGCCGCCCATCCCGCCGTCACGCTGACCGATGAGGGCATGGCGCGCGCGGCGCGCGGCGCGGTCGTCTTCCCGCGCATGGCCGCGGATATGCCCGCGGACGAGGGCGCGCTGTGCCGCGTGTACCACCGGGGCGCGTTTGTCATGCTCGGTCAGGTGCGCGCGCTCGAAATCGGCGGGCTGGGGCTGTTCGTTTATAAAAATTTTCGATAAAACCGTGCCCGGGCGGCGCTGTATGCCGCTGCGGGCAAAGCAACAGGGGGCTTCCCATGGAAAGATATAAAAATCCCCGTGCGATCGCGCTCGGGTATTTTGACGGTGTACACCTTGGCCACCGGGCGCTGATGCGGAAGGCGGTCGAGCGCGCGCGCCAGCTCGGGGGTACAAGCGCGGTGTTTACATTTGATGTGCACCCGGATTCGGTGGTGCTGGGGCGGCAGGTGCCGCTCATCACAGCCAATGCCTACCGCCGTGAGGAGATCAAAAAGCTGGGCGGCGTGGACGAGGTCATTTTCGGCCATTTTGACGAGCGGATGCAGCATATGGACTGGCGCGATTTCATCCACCATATGCTCATTGAGCAGTTCGGCGCGGCGTGGATTGTTTCGGGGCGCAACAACCGCTTCGGCTACAAGGGTCTGGGCAACGCCGAGGGGCTGGCGGCCGAATGCGAAAAGGCCGGCATCGGCTATGACTGCATCGAGGACGTTAAGGTGGACGGCATCGTGGTCTCGTCGACCTACATCCGGCAGTTGATCTCGCAGGGCGATATGGAGGGCGCGGCGCGCTTTCTCGGCCACCCGTACACGGTGAGCGGGGTGGTCGAGCACGGCCGCCGGGTAGGCACGAGCGTGCTCGGCGTGCCGACCGTCAACCTGCGCCTGCCGGGCGAGATGGCGCTGCCGCCCTACGGCGTATACGCTGCGCGTGTACAGGTCGAGGGCAGAAGCTACATCGCGGCGACCAACATCGGCATCCGGCCGACCTTTGTCGACAGCGGCGCGCCGACCATCGAGCCGCACCTGCTCGATTACGCGGGCGACCTGTACGGCAAGCTGATCCATGTTGAGCTGTACAAGTTCCTGCGGCCGGAGATGCGCTTTGAATCGGTCGAAGCGCTCAAAGAGGCGATCGGGCAGAACGTGCGCGAGACGCGCGCGTACTTTGCAGGGCAGAAGTGAAGAAAAAGCGCGTACCGGGGCGGTACGCGCTTCAGCCTGTCGAGAAACCCGGCCTTGTATTAAGCGGCAGCCGGGTTTTCGGCATATATTGGGTCTGTCCCAAATTTTGTGTAAACACTGCCGGGCAGTGCAAAATAGAGCCAAAATAATTTAAGGCGGGAGCGGCGCCAGCTGCTGATGCCTTGTCTACAAAATAACAGCAGTCTGCGGGCATGTCAAGTGCGGAGGCGT
>NZ_JALFLA010000029.1 GCF_022775115.1 Agathobaculum sp. | reverse complement strand
CCGGGTCATATTTGAATAGCTTAAGATTGTCTGTATGACTACTCATTGCAGCCCTCCTAAAACACAAAATCGCGTATCTGATGCGCCTGCAGCGCGTCTATCCCCATGCCGTGCACCTCGCGCACCAGCAGGTAGCGGTAGCGGTACGCCATCGCCAGGTGCGCCGGTATCACCGCCTGCACCGCCTCGGTCAGCGCGGCCATCGCCCGCTCGTCCGGCACGCCATACGCGCCGACAAACCGCAGTACGATCACGCCCTCGGCAAAGTCCACCTCGATCTCACCGTCCCGCCAGCTGTCGCACACGCGCTGGATGAGATTAACGTCACACTTGCCTGTTGCGCTGCGCCAGCGGGACTGTACGACGCGCCGCCGCTCCTCCATAGTCGCGCCCGGTGCGGGGGTGATGCCGCAGATGCGCTCCTCGATATCGAGCACCCACGTCATAGCGTTGCCAGGCAACTGCGCCGCGATATCCTCTGCCGCCGCGCGCTGGCCGTCGTCCAACAGCGCGACCGCGCCCAGCAGCGCGCCCACCCATGCATCCGTGCGGTAGGCCGCCGGCAGGCTGCGCAGCATGTTGTCAAACTCATGCGCCATAGTCTATCGTGACCTCCCCCAGCACCGGCGCGTCCCGCGTGCCCAGCGCCACATTGCCCGTGCCGCCGCACACGAGCAGATGCTCGATATCCAATACGCCCGGCACGTCCAGCATGTGATTGCCGATGCGCGCAGCACTGACATAGCTCTGGCGGAATACGATGCCCGCCAGATAGTCCGTCACCGCCTGCCGGATGCCCGCCGTCACGTCCTCCGCGGTCGCGGTGTTCGATTTGGACACCGTGCAGCTGATGGTAATGGGCTTTGCCCGCGCCGCGCTCACATAGCACTGCGCGCCGATCGGCGCCTGCCCCTCGCCCTTGCCGCCGCTGCCGGGGTCGATGTAGTCCTGCACCTCGCGCACAAGGTCAGCGCCCGCGGGCTGGCCGTCGCTGTCCACCAGTACCACGTCCACCGTGTTCGCGCCATGTCCCAGCGGGAACACCCGCACCGCGCCCACACCCGGCACCTCAAGCGCCCAGCTCTGGTAGTGGTAGACATTGCCCGAGGTCGCCGGGGTGCGCAGCTTGAGCAGGTAGCGCGCGTAGTAGGCTGCGTCGTCCTCCTCGTCATAGCCGCCGGTCATGGGTGCGGGGTTATCGCAGGACGAGATACCCTGTATCGTGACGGGCATCCGCGTCACGGCATGGGCGGGCAGGTTGCCCGCCGCGCCGTCCATCCGGCAGGTGACGGGCACTTCGCCCGCGCCGGCTACCGCGACGGTCTGCGTCGCGTAGTACACCACGCCGCCGCCCGATTCAAACAGGTCGCCCTCGCGCACCGTGCCCGTGCCGGTCACAGACACCACGCCGTGCGCATAGGTAGCCTGCCGCCGGTCAAGCCCCGCGCGGGGATAGATGTAGCGGTCAAGGTCGTTGCCGGTCAGGCGCTCGGGGTCGAGCCGCGCCCGCATCGTGTCGAGCGCCGCGTCCGTGCCCTCCATCCGCAGGGCGACCGCCGCCAGCAGGTCGTAGGCCGCAAAGCCTACCGTGCGCTGGTAGCTGTCCGGCAGCGCGCCCAACAGCTGCCGCAATATCTCATGCGCTGTCGACATCGACCGTCACCTCCAAATCCTCCGCGCCGTGCAGCCGCGCGGTAAAGGCTACCTGCAGGCCGCGCCGCAGCCGCGTAAATACAAAGCTGTCCACCGACCGCACGGCAGGGCAGAAGGCCGCCGTCTCGCGCACCTGCCGCTCGATCTCGGCCTGCACCCAGCCCTGCGGCATGTGCCGTCCCAGCAGTGTACGGTCTATGCCGGGCTGGCTTCCGCCCTCCATGCGGTAGACCGGCACCGCGCCCGGCGACTGCCGCAGCATCAGCGCAAACCACTGCCGCACGGCCTCGCGTCCCGTGCGCTCCTCCGGCGCGCCATCGGTCAGCGCAAACGCGCCGCCGCGCCCGCTCGCGTCCCAGACAAACCGCGGTGCGCGGCCGATCTCGTCCGCCGCCTGCGCAGGTATATCGGCTGGGGAGAGGGGAAATATCGTCTCTGCCACCTGCTGCACCTCCTCTCGTGCATACAAAAAGCCCGTTCTGTGTCAAATCCTGCCGCCCTCCGGGCGGCTTTTGTTATGCCTGCACCCTGTCGAGCACGAGCAAGCCCGTACCGGACAGCAGCGCCGCCGCCTTATCGCCCGTGCGCCACTCCCGCGCGGCGGCGAGCGCCGTCAGAGTCAGGCCCTCGCCGCGCACAAAGCGCGCGTTGCCGTCCAGCGCGGTAAAGGTCAGCGGGTCGGTGCTCACGCACGCGGCTAAGTGCCACGCAGGCGCGCTCCTCGCGCTGCCCAGCGCCTTGAGCCGCCGCGCCAGTGCATATTCATACATGCTCACTCACCCCCACGGTGTACAAAAGCCGGTTATCTCGCTGTAATACCGCGTCACCGCGGCGACTGAATCCGCGTAGTTGCCTTCGATCGTCTGCACGCTCGCGCGCGTCGCGCTGCGCACGATGCCGATGTGCCGTGTGCCCTGTATCATCAGGTCGCCCGCCTTGGGGATGTACCCGCTCGCCACCGTATGGTACTGGCCGCGCCGCTGGAAGTAAGCGGCCATATCGCCCACATAGCCGTATCCGGTCGGGATGGGCGCGCCCGCCTGCGCGGCGCACCAGCCGATGAAATACACGCACCACGCCGCGCCGTTGTTGCCCGCCCACGCGCCGTACTTGGTCTGGTTGCCCGCGCCCTCGCGGTATCCCACCTCGCCCGCCGCCGTGCTGACAAACGCCGCCGCGCCGCCTGTGCCGCCGGTCGTCACGCCGTCCCCGGCGGGGATGCTGGCCGGCAGGCCGGGGACGTGCACCGTATCGGCCTCGTCCGCCGCGCGCGGCTCGTCCAGCGCCGTCAGCTCGAGCGCCATCGTATGCCCCGCCCCGCCGTAGTGGTGGGTGACGCTCTGCACGCGGTGGCGGCCAACAAGCCCAAAGGCCGGGCTGTTAAAATCGAGTACCACGCCGCTGCGCACCTCGTCGCAGCCCCACAGCTCCTCGACCGTGCGGGTGTGCCCCACGCGGTCAAGCTGCGCGAGCAGGCGGCGCGCCAGCTGCTCCAAGCCCCGCGTGCCGGGGTTGGACTGCACCACCTCAACGTGCTGCAGCAGGCCGTACCGCCCGATGCTCGCCGCGTTGCTGGCCTGTGCGCCGGTGTAGGCGCGCTCGTCGGCCTCGGCCGCGATTACTACCGCGTTGCGCAGGTCGGCGATGCTGTCCTCGCCTGTCACCTTGCCGAGCGCCCAAGTGATGTCGAACGCGGCCAGGTTGGCCGCCGGCTTGTGCCATGCACGGATGGCCGTCTCGGGCAGCGGATGCACCACAAGGCCGTCCTCGCGCACATAATATTGGTAGGTTTTGCCGGTTTCAGCCGCGCACGCCTCCAATATGTCGCTGAGGATGTCGGCGGGCGTGTCGCCCGTCCACAGCTGCGTCAGCTTGGCGGGCAGCGGACAGAGCGCGGACACCGCCACACCCGCCTTGCCGCACACCTGACGGATAGCCGCATCCGCCGCCATGCCAGTGATCTGCAGCACCAGCTGCGACTTATTGAGGTACCAGCCGTAGTCGTAGGCGGTCACGCCGCCGTCCAGTCCCACCCGCTCGACCTGCCCGGCGAACACAGTCGCCCCGTGGTTGACAAGGCGCAGCCGGTCGCCCGGCTGCACGATGCGCCGCTCCACATACTTGTCCCACGGCGCGGTCAGCACGGTAAAGCTCAGCTCGACCGACAGCGCGCCCAGCTCGTCCACGGCCTGCATATCGCCCGCAAACGCGGTGATATCGCGCGTCTGCCCATCGCGGATACGCAGCAGCCGGTGATCGTCCACATAGTCGTAAGCCATTCCACGCCCCCTATACGACAAAGCGGTACTCGGTGCAGGTGATGCTGTATGCGATATCGCCGTTCCGCCGCACCGCGATATCCAGCGTGTCGACCGTCACCGGCGTGTTGAGACGGCACGCGCCGCCGCCGTCCAGCACGATCAGGCGGAAGGGAAGCTTGCGCTCCCGCCCGCGCCGAAAGAACGCCACATAGTCCCAGCCGTTGGCCGATGCCTCGGGCGGCATGAAGGGGTAGCGCCGCACGGGGAAGATGCTCTCCCACGCATACGCCCGCAGCCCCAGCGTGCCGATGCGGCG
>NZ_JALFLA010000028.1 GCF_022775115.1 Agathobaculum sp. | reverse complement strand
AGTGGCATATAAGCGTGCTAAGGCTCTACAGGAATTGAGGCGTGCGTTGCATGCGATGGACTATTGAAGAGATTGACAAGATTCTAGATTTCGAGCCGCAAGCAGTAACGCAATTGCTGCGAAAGTACTCTAAGCTCATTGACTTTTACGCTACATCTGGAGGAACTTCAAATTACGAAGTAGAGGCACGGTACTGTATGGAGGATCATCTGCTGAACGCGATACAGCAGTTTGACAAATCAAAAGTGAAATGAATCTGCGTGCGCATAACCACCTGTACTGCTGCGCCTTACACTACTCATACAATATCTGTGAGAGGTGGTGTGCTTTATGGTTAAAAATATCTTTAAGACTGGGGATAGTCCAACCGCAGAGAGTGTTACGCAGAAATGGATTGAGTTGATCGGGCGGATGGAGAGGAGCAGAGCATAATGACAAATGTCTGCACCTATGATATAATCTCACTAGGGATTACCTGTTCTGTCTTCGAGAGGAGATAGACATGAAGGTAGCAATTTATTGCCGTCTGTCCGAGGAGGACAGAAATAAGTCAGTGGCAACCGACGACAGCAACAGCATACAGAATCAGAAAGCCATGCTGGTACAATATGCCATGGAACAGGGGTGGGAAATATACAACATTTACAGTGATGATGACTACGCTGGGGCGGACAGGCGCAGGCCTGAGTTCAACCGTCTGCTTGAACACGCAGAGCAGCGTAGGTTTGACATCATCTTATGCAAAACACAGTCTCGCTTTACGCGTGAACTTGAGCTTGTTGAAAAGTACATACACGGGTTATTCCCTCTATGGGGTATCAGATTTATCAGTATAGTTGACAACGCAGACACTGCTAATAAGGGAAATAAGAAATCACGGCAGATTAACGGACTCGTCAACGAATGGTATCTGGAGGACATGTCTGAGAACATCCGCAGCGTCCTTACAAATCGACGTATTAACGGTTATCACATAGGTGCGTTCGCGCTCTATGGATATCAGAAAGACCCTGAGCGTAAAGGTCATCTAATTGTAGACCCAGAGGCAGCGGCAGTCGTGCGGGAGGTATTCACGCTATTCGCTAACGGCATGGGGAAGGCGGCCATTGCACGGTCCCTAAACGATCGTGGAATACCGAACCCGTCGGAGTATAAGCGTCTGAAGGGGTTGCGCTATAAGGGGCCTAAGTCAAAGAACAGTACGTTATGGCGATACGCTGCAATATCTGATATGCTGGTTAACGAGATATACATCGGTAACATGGTGCAAGGTAAATGCGGAAGCGTATCTTATAAAACAAAGCAGAATAAGCCGAGGCCCAAAAGCGATTGGTACAGAGTAGAAGGTACGCACGAGCCAATCATAGATCGTGCTTTGTGGGACAGAGTGCAGCAAATAGTCGCACAAAGAGCAAAGCCATTCGATACAGGGTCGGTGGGGATCTTTGCACGCAAGGTGAAGTGCGCGTGCTGCGGATACACGATGTGTTCGTGCAAGAGCCGAGGTAAACGTTACCTGAGATGTGCAAGCAAGTTCGCATCTAAGGAGGTGTGCGTAGGAGCATTCATAGCTGTAGATATGCTAGAGCAGCTAGTTATTAACGAGCTGAACCGACTGGCATCAGAGTATCTGAATACAGACAAATTGGCGCAGAACATAAGCTTCTGCGCCAACTTACAGGATCAGAGAGACAAGCTTCTGTTGGATATATCAGCCTACGAGAAGAAGATTGCGGAATACTCCAAAGGCATACGCGAGCTTTATATGGACAAGGTCAAAGGGCTAATTTCAGAAAGCGACTACGTGGAGATGGCGGAGACCTTTACCAGTGAGAGGAGTAGGCTTGAACGTGTTGTGATAGAAGTACAGAAACAACTCGCTGACGTTAAAGATAAGATGGAGGCAGGAGACAATCGTCAAGAGCTTATAGCACGTTACACGCAGTTCGACCGTCTGACAAGGGAGGCTGTAGACACTCTAATCGACCATATAGTGGTAGGCAAGCGGATCAAGGGAACGAGGGACGTACCTATTGAAATTCACTGGAACTTCTGATTATGTTGCGCTTATACGCTTGCAGCATCTGCTGCAAGATCCTCAAACAGGTCGGTGATCGGGTCGCCCTTGGACTGGATGGTCATCGCGCTCCATGGTGTGCCCGAGGCGAACTGCGGGTAAATGCCTGTCGTATGATCGACAAAGTAGGTATCGAATCCGCCTTCCTTGATCTGCTCGGGTGTCAGGTTGCGGGTCAGCTGGTAGATGATCGCCGCGATCATCTCCATGTGCGCAAGCTCTTCTGTGCCGATATCGGTCAAAATGCCCTTGCATTCCTTATAGGGCATCGCGTACCGCTGGTTCAGATAGCGCATCGAGGCACCCAGCTCACCGTCCGGGCCACCGAGCTGTGTCAAAACGATCTTTGCTATCTGCGGATTGGGGTTTTTGATCTTTACAGGGTATTGCAGTCTCTTGTCATAGGACCACATCAGTCTTCAGCTCCTTCCCACGGCCACGGGTCGTCGATCCATGTCCAGTGGCCGCCGCGGGTGTCTACCTCGCGCGCGGTCAGCGGGCCGAAACGATCCTCATATTCAGCGGCGGCTTGGTCAAAGGCCGTGCGCATCTTGCTGTAATAGGCAAGCGCGGCGGCGTTGTTCGGATGGCCGTCCAGATACTCGATGGCTTCGATGAGCGCGAAGTCATACATCTGCACACGGCTGAGCAGCTTTTCCCGTTCGTTCATCGCGGCACAGCCTCCTCTCCGAGGAAGGGCTTGTCGAGCGAGGGGAAGATCGTGCCCCGGTCAAAGGCGAGCGTTGGCTCATACGTTGTTTCAAAGTGCTGCACCGGCACGAACGCCATCGCAAGCGAAAGCAGACGCGGGTCGATGCTGTCCGCGGGCAGCGCCTGACCGGTCTGGTTGTTGGGCAGGTTCATAGGTGGTTGCTCCTTGTTCTGTACAGTTTGAGACAGACGGCTGTCTCATCCTCATCTTATGCCGTAGGGGAAAAGGTGGTGAAGACAGGACGAAAAATGATGACAGAAAGCAGTACTCCTGCACGGGAGCGGCTTTGGCTTGCGTTTATCCGCCGCTGTGGTACAATAGACATAAAAGAAGCATGATATCGTTATCAAGCGAGGAGGTATGGAGCATGGAGTGTTCTGAAATCAAGGCGCAGGCCGTCAAGGCGGCTGAGGAGGTGTGCAGCGCGGCCAAGCTGCGCGCGGGCGACCTGTTTGTGGTCGGCTGCTCGTCCAGCGAGGTGTGCGGCGCGCAGATCGGCACGCATTCGAGCGTCGAGGTGGCCGAAGCCATTTTTGACGGGGTTTACAGCGTGCTGCAAGCGCGGGGCGTGCTGCTGGCAGCGCAGTGCTGTGAGCATCTCAACCGCGCGCTGGTCGTGGAGCGCGCGGCCTGCGAGCGCTTTGGGCTGACCGAGGTCAACGCCATCCCCCAGCCCAAGGCGGGCGGCTCATTTGCGAGCACGGCTTACCGGCGTTTTGCCGATCCGGTCACGGTCGAGAGCCTGCGGCAGTCGGCTGCGGCGGGTATGGATATCGGCGGTACACTGATTGGTATGCATATCAAGCCGGTCGTTGTGCCGCTGCGCATCGGGGTCAGGCAGATCGGACAAGCGGCCGTGCTGTGCGCGCGCCGCCGCGCCAAGTTTGTGGGCGGCAGCCGTGCGGTATATAATGAGGAGCTGATGTGAGGGTATGATGGAGCTGAAAGCAGTATTTTTTGATTTGGACGATACGCTGTACGCCGGTTTTGCGGCGGGCGATGCGCACGCCTGTACCTGTCTGGCAACGTATGCCGAGGCGCAGCTTGGCGTGCGCGGGGAGGACTTTGTGCGCGCCTTTCTGGAGAGCCGCCGCCGTCTGGCGCGCCGGCAGCCCGGGATGCCGCCCATTCACGACCGCGTGCTGTTTGCACAGGGTGCGCTCGAGCGCATGGGGCTGAACGCGATTCGGCATGCGCGCGCCGTGCACCGCGTCTATTGGGATGCTATGTTTGAAAAAATGCAGCTGCGCCCAGGTGTGTGCGCGCTGCTGGACGAGCTGCGGGACAAGGGCATTAAAACCGCAGTGTGCACCGATATGATGGCTGATATCCAGATGGAAAAGCTCGACCGCCTTGGTCTGACCGACCGGATCGACTATCTGGTGTCCAGCGAGGAGGCCGGTATGGACAAGCCGGGTGCGCCGATCTTCTGGCTTGCGCTGCACAAATGCGGCTGCCTGCCGCAGCAGGCTGTGATGGTGGGCGATAATTTTCGGCATGATGTGCAGGGCGCGGCCGACGCAGGCATTGCGGGCATCTGGCTCAACTGGACGCGGCTGCCCCGACCGGAGAGCGAGCACGACTATACCGAAGTGCATACCTTTGAGCAGGCGGCGGCGCATATCCGCGCCCTGCTGTAAAGGAGAACAGGCTGCACAGGCCAAAATGCCAAAACCCGGCTGCCGCCCGGCGCGCTGTTCCCCTAAGACGGAGGGGGCGGCGCAAAGCGGCAGCCGGGTTTCTTGTGTGGTGCGGGCGGCTCAGAGCAGGCTGAGCGCCATCTTCCAGCGGATGACGCGCAGCGCCGCCGCGCGGATGGTGTCCGCGCTGATCTGGCCGGAGGTGACAGCGGCGCGCACCGCCTCAAACTGGGTGAGGAAATCTGAGGAGATGAGCATGTCGTTGCCCGCCTGCACAGCACGCACGGCGGCGTCCGCGCCGTCGGTATAGCGGGTGATCGCATCCATAATGAGGTCGTCGGTCATTACCACGCCGTCAAAACCAAGCTCGCCGCGCAGCATATCATGCACCGCGGGCGAGAGCGAGGCAGGAAGCGATGCATCCATGCAGGTCACGATGTTGTGACACACAAGCACGGCCTGCGCGCCCGCATCCACCCCGGCTTGAAAGGGCACAAAGTCGACTGCGCGGAACTGCTCGAGCGGGCGCTCGTCCACGGCGATGCCGGTGTGGGTGTCCGCGTTCGCGCCATAGCCGGGGAAGTGCTTGAGCACCATGCCCATGCCGTCCTCCCGCATCTGCGCGACGACAGCCGCTGCATACGCGCCGGTTTCGGCAGCGTCCCGGCCAAGTGTGCGCGCATAGATGAAATCGTTCGGGTCGGTCGACACATCGCATACAGGCCCGAGGTTAACATTAACGCCGATCGAGCGCAGCAGCGCGTCCTTTTCCGCCGTATCGCTGATGATGCGGGCAAGGCCGCCCGCACGGTAAAGCGACTGCGGTGAGCCAAAGCGCGCCGCGCGGAAGCTGGGGTTGGCGCTGACGCGTACGACTGTGCCGCCCTCCTCATCCACGCCGATCAGCAGGGGCGTTTTGGCCGCGTCTTGATAGGAACGGATGGTCTCGCGCATCGAATCGGGCGTCTGTCCCTCAAAATCGCGGCCAAACAGCAGATAGCCGCCGATGTTGTACTGTGCGGCCAGCTCGGCCGCACCGGTTTCGGGGCAGCGCACAAAGAACAGCTGGGCAAGCTGCTCGTCCGGGGTCAGGCTGTCCACATAGACTGCGGCGGGGTCGGGCGCAGGCGTAGGCGCGGCAGGCGGCTCGTCCGTTTCGGGGGCGGTGGGCGTATCCTGCGGCTGGCAGGCTGCCAAACCTGTCAGGCAGCAGACGGCGAGCAGCAGATAAAGCAATCGTTTCTTCATGGCACTTCCTCCCTGTAAGGCTGTGTCTATTATACACCCGTGCCGCGGCCATTGCAAAGCCTGCCTGTTTTGTGGTAAGATAGGGAACGGAAAGGGGAGTTTGGATGGAAACGACAGGCCGCTTCGCCCCCAGCCCGAGCGGGCGGATGCATCTGGGCAACGTGCTGTGCGCGCTGCTGTCGTGGCTGAGCGCCAGACAGCAGGGCGGGCGTTATCTGCTGCGCATCGAGGATCTGGACGCGATGCGCTGCCCGCGCGCGTTTGCCATGCAGATCATGGATGATTTGCGCTGGCTGGGGCTGGATTGGGACGGCGAGGTGCTCTGGCAGTCCGAGCGGGCGGCGGTATACGAGCACTATGCGGCTATTTTGCGCGAGAAGGGACTGCTTTACCCGTGCTTTTGCTCCCGTGCGGCGCTGCACGCGGCGTCCGCGCCCCATTTGTCCGATGGGCGGGTGGTTTACGCGGGTACCTGCCGCACCCTGACCACCGCACAGATAGCGGAAAAACGTTGCGCCCGTCCGCCCGCAACGCGCGTGCGCGTGCCGGATGAGGAGATCGTGTTCGAGGACGGCGTATGCGGCACTTACCGGGAAAGGCTGGCCGCGGAATGCGGGGATTTTATTATCCGCCGATCGGATGGTGTGTTTGCCTACCAGCTTGCGGTCGTGGTGGACGACGCGCTCTCAGGCGTGACCGAGGTCGTGCGCGGCAGCGACCTGCTGGCGAGCAGCCCGCGTCAAATCTGGCTGTACCGTCAGCTCGGCTTTGTGCCGCCGCGTTTTATCCACATACCGCTGCTGTGCGACCACGACGGGCGGCGGCTGAGCAAGCGGGACGCGGATCTCGATCTCGGCCTGCTGCGTGAGTGCTTCACGCCCGAGCAGCTCATCGGCGCGCTGGCCTGCGCCGCCGGGCTGACCGAAACCGCAGCGCCGCTTCCGGCCGATGCGCTGGTCGACGGCTTTTCGTGGGACAGCATCCCGCGCCGTGCGCTGTACTTGCCCAACGTGTTTCGCCATGTGAAATAGGAGGGACGCCCCTGTGTGGGGCGTCTTTTTTGTTGGAAGGACTTGACAAGGTGGGAGGATGGGTGTATTATACTGATATCAAATTGATATCATATGGAGGGATAGACATGAACAAGGAGCAAACCCTGTATGTGGAAAAACACCTCAAAGCGCCAAGCGGCCTACCTGTGTTGGTGCTCAACATCCTGCTGATGCTGGCCACGGCTGCGGGTGGGGCGGCGGGCGGCTGGCTGGTCTCCCGCGGTGTGCAGGCGGCGGGTGGCGGGCTGCTCGCGGTGTGCATTTTTTATTGGTGCTTGCCATGCTGGCTGCTGTTTGCGGGCATCAAGGTGCTGCAGCCGAACGAGGCGCTGGTGCTGACGCTGTTCGGCAGGTACATCGGCACGCTCAAGGGCGCGGGCATCTTTTTCGTCAATCCGTTCTGCGCGGCGGTTAACCCGGCGGCGGGAATGCCGCTGTCCAGCGGGGCGGTCGAGGACGCGGCGGGCGCCATACCCGGCACGGGCAAGGGCGCGGCCGTCAATATGCCGCGCAGCAAGCGCCTGTCGCTCAAGGCCATGACGCTCAATAACGATAAACAGAAGATAAACGACCAGCTCGGCAATCCGATCATCATCGGCGTGGCGGTCATCTGGCACATCGAGGACACGGCGAAAGCGGTGTTCGCAGTCGAAAACTACAAGGAATTTCTGTCCATCCAGTGCGACGCAGCGCTTCGTAATACCGTGCGGCTATATCCGTATGACGTTTCGGAAAGCGGGGATGAAAGGAGCCTGCGCGGCTCCTCGCAGGAGGTCGCCGCCGTGCTGGCGCAGGAGCTGCAGCAGCGGGTCGACTGCGCGGGGCTAGTGATCGAGGAGGCACGTATCACAACACTGTCCTATGCGCCCGAGATCGCCGCGGCCATGCTGCAGCGCCAGCAGGCCAGCGCAGTCATCGACGCGCGTAAGATGATCGTCGAGGGTGCGGTCGGCATGGTCGAGATGGCACTCGATGAGCTGAGTGCCAAGCAGGTGGTCGAGCTGGACGACGAGCGCAAGGCGCAGATGGTGTCCAACCTGATGGTCGTGCTGTGCGCGGGCAAGGAAGCACAGCCTATTGTCAATTCGGGCAGTATCTATTAAAATAAGGAGCAGCAATACCGTGTGGGAGGTGGAAAGACCGTGGCGGACAAGGAAAAGACGAAAAAACAGGTGCCGCTGCGGCTTTCCGCCACGCTGTATGACGAATTATCCCGCTGGGCGGAGGACGAGTTCCGCTCGGTCAACGGACAGATCGAATACCTGCTGACCGAAGCCGTGCGCCGCCGCAGAAAAAGCCGCCCAAAGGACGAACAGGACGATGCGGGCGAATAAAAAATCGAACGGCGAAAGCCGTTCGATTTTTCTATGTACGGTATCAGCCGTTGCCGGTCGGGATGTATGGGCGGATGGCGCCTGCGACATTCGAGATCGGCATGGTTTGCAGCCAGATCTTGCCCGGGCCGGTCAGCACGGTGTTGAAGAAGCCCTCGCCGCCGAGCAGCTTGTTCTTCAGCCCGGCGACCTGCCGGATGTCGATCGAGACGGTCGGCTCAAAGCCGGCCACGTTGCCGGTGTCGATCACCATCTGCTGGCCGGGTGCGAGGTCGTATTCGATCAGCTCGCCATCGATCTCGGCAAAGGCGATGCCTGAGCCGCTCAGCCGCTGCATGATAAAGCCCTCGCCGCCGAACAGACCCGCGCCGATCTTCTTATTGAAGTGGATGGAAAGCGAAACACTGCTTTCCGCCGCCAGGAAGGCGCTTTTTTGCAGGATCATCTCGCGCCCCGGTGCAATCTCGATGGGCATGATGCGCCCCGGAAAGCTTGAGCCGAAGGTGATCATACCCGCGCCGCGCGCGGTATAGATGTTCTGGAACATGCTTTCGCCCGACAGCGCCTTGGAGAACATTTTGCCGATGCCGCCGCCGGTGGTCGTCATCTCCATGTTGGGGCTCATCCACACCATCGAGCCCTTTTCGGTCGTCATTCGCTCGCCGTCGGCCAGCTGGCAGATGACGACCGGAAACGCGCCGCCCTTGATCTCATAATTCATTCTATATCCCTCCATGATCCGGCCGTGGAAACGGCCTGTTATGTATTTTTATCTTACGGCAGCGGAGGCAGACTGTCAAGCGAAACGTGCTGCGGATTTTTGCAAGATGGATACAATTTTAATGTGGTGCTTGTGTCAGGCCGGGATATGGTGCTATAATTATATAAATATACTTTGTATGGAACGACCGTGCCGCGCCGGGTGCGCGGTGCTGACAGGAGGTATGTTGCGATGAAAAAACGAACTGGGGTCATTGCGGCGATCGTCATCATCGTTGCTCTGATCGCGGCGGGTATTTACGGCTATATGACCGGGCGGGCGAAGCAGCCGCCTGTGTCGCCCGCGCCGCCGGTGGCCGAGCCTGACTCACCGCAGCCCGCCGCGCCGGATGCGCCGGACACGCCCGCGCCCACCGCACCCATCGGGGGGCAGTCGGTGGTCGTTTATGTGCCGGATGAGACGGCGGAAACGCTCGTGCCGGTCGGCACACAGGCGGCGGACACCTCCGACCAAGCGCTGGCGGACGCGCTGATCGCATCGGGCGCGCTGCCCGAGGGTGTGCAGGTGCAGTCGGCTGTGGTCGAGGGCGATGTACTGCGGCTTGATATGAACGAAGCCTATGGCGATGCGGTGCGCGCATCGGGCACGGCGGGCGAGGCCATGCTGATCTACGCGCTGGTGGATACCTTCGCGCAGGCGTACGGTGTGCAGCAGGTTCTCATCACCGTGGAGGGCGAGCCGCTGGAAAGCGGACACGCGATCTACGATAAGCCCCTCAAGATGGGCTATACGCAGTAAAATAAGGGAAAACCCCGCTTGTCAGGCCGCACAGGGTCTGGCAGGCGGGGTGTTTTTGCGCAAAAACGGATGCTTTGGCGCGGCAAGACTGCCTTAGCGCGCGGCGCGCATGGCAAGTACCTTTTGCTTGAGGTGCGCGGCGGCGGCACGTGGGTCGCTGGCCTTCATCACAGCCGAGACAACGGCCACACCCGCGATCGGGCTGTCGGCCAGCACGTCCATGTTGTCCGCATTCAGGCCGCCGATGGCAACGACCGGGATGGGTACGGCGCGGCAGATCGCGTCGAGCATCGGCACTGGCGTGACCCGGGTGGCAACGTGGGTGGTTGTCGGGAAGATCGCACCCGTGCCTAGATAATCCGCGCCATCGGCGTAAGCGGCCTTGGCCGCTTCGACCGTTTTGGCGGTCGCGCCGACGATTTTATCCGCTCCGAGCAGGCGGCGGCACACCGCGACCGGCAGGTCGCTCGCGCCGACGTGTACACCCGACGCGCCGCAGGCGAGAGCGACGTCAACGCGGTCGTCGATGATGAGCGGCGTGTGATGCCGATCGGTCACCTGTTTGACGCGCTGGGCAAGGGCGAGATAGTCCCGTCCGCCGCTTTCCTTTTCCCGCAGCTGGACGAGCGTCGCGCCGCCCGCGCAGGCCTGATCGACCGCGGTAAGCAGCGTGTCCGCGGTGTGGTAGGTACTGTCGGTGATGACATAAAGCGTCAGATCGAGTTGCATGGCATAGTCTTCCTTTCGGGTGAAATGGTGAGCAGTCCGTCGCCCGCGCCTTTCGCGCCGAGCGTGGTTCCATCCGGCGCGAAAGCGGCGCTGTGGCCGATGAACAGGCCGGGGGCATACTGCGAGCAGCCGAGCACGGTCAGGCCGTTCTCAATCGCGCGGGCGCACAGCAGCGTGCGCCAGTGAAGCCGCTTGTTTTCGCCCTCCATCCAGCCGGCGGGGACGAACAGCACCTCTGCCCCTGCCGCCCGCTGCGCCGCCGCCAGCGTGGGAAAGCGCAGCTCAAAGCAGGTGATGATGCCCAGACGGCCAAGTGGGGTGTCGAGCGGGGTGAACGGCTGCTCGCCCGCGCGGCACTCATCGGATTCACGGTAGCCGAAGGCGTCATACAGCCGGGTTTTGCGGTGGAAGGCGCGCAAACTGCCCGTGCTGTCCAGCACGGCGATCGTGTTGTACGGCAGACCGTCCGAGGCTTCATACAGCCCGGCGGCGATCCACAGCCCATACCGGCGCGCGAGCGCACCGAGCGCCGCGACAAAGGAGCCGTCGAGCGGTTCGGCGGCGGTTTTGATAAGAGAATGGCGGTTCGTTTTTGCGTAAAACATACTAAATTCCGGCAGAAGCAGCATGGATGCGCCATTTTGTGCGGCTTGCGCGGCAAAGGACGAGATGGCGCGGAGATTTGCCTCTTTATCGTCCGATGCACCGAACTGGGCGAGCGCAGCGGTCATGCGCGCCAGCCCTTGCACACATCGACCCACGCCTTGAAGCCCGAAAAGCGCTCCAGCTCATCAATGGTCAGCTCAATGGCCGAATTGGACGAGCCGCAGGCGGGAAAGACGGTTTGAAAGCGGTGGAGCGATTCGTCAAGGTATACGTCCACGTCCTCATTGACGCCAAAGGGACAGACGCCGCCGACCGCGTGGCCGATTGCCGGCTCGACCTCGTCAAAGGGGAGCATACGCGCCTTGCAGCCAAAGCGCGCCTTGTATTTAGGGTTGTCCACCTTGGCGTCGCCCGCGGCGACAATCAGGATCACGCCGCCGTCCGTGCGGAAGGACAGCGTTTTGGCGATGCGCGCGGGCGCGCAGTGGGCGGCTTCGGCCGCCAGCTCGACCGTGGCCGACGAGACGGGAAATTCAAGCACGCGCCCAGCCGCGCCGAACTGCGCAAGGTGGGCTTTGGCTTTTTCGATTGACATGATGGGTTCCTCCTATATCTGTTCGGGAATATCGTCGATCAGGCTTTCACACAGACGGCGCAGGTAAACCGAGATCTCGCTCAGCGCAAGGCAGAGCGACAGGCGCTCGTTCGGGTCGTCCGTATCGGCGGGCAGATACTCGCGCAGCAGCGGAGGGATGGCCTCGCGCATACGCGCCTTGCTCGCCAGCAGGCGGGTGTAGCAGGCCTCAAAATCGGTGTCGCTGCGCCCGGTCAGGGCTTTCACGTCGCCAAGGTGCAGCGTCTGCTTCAAATGGTAGACGCACAGCAGCTGCATGATCTGCTCCCGGGTGTATTTTTTGCCGCGCACCGGCGTGACCAGCCCTTCTTTGACATAGTTGTTGACCATCGTTTTGGTCAGCAGTTTGTCGGCCGGGTCGCGCCGCATGGCGGACAAGCCCTGCTCAAATAAACTGAGCACCTGATCCATGTACAGGTCCAGATGGGGCACGTCCGCAGGCAGGATATCGCGGTCGGCAAAGACCGCGTCGATCTTCTGGTCAAGATCGGACACGTCGATCACCTCGTTTCCTCACCATTATAACCGCTTATACGCCCGCGCGCAAGGGTGCGGCGCATCATAAAAGGCGAGGGGGTCGGCCGCGCGGCGGTGGACAGGTGTGGTAAACTGTGGTATAGTAGTAAAAAGAGAAATGGAAAAAGAGGGGAAAATATCCGATGAATGGCTTGCTGAGAAGGTTGGCGGCGGTGCTGGTGCTGCTGT
Source organism: Agathobaculum sp. (assembly GCF_022775115.1). Taxonomy (GTDB): domain Bacteria; phylum Bacillota; class Clostridia; order Oscillospirales; family Butyricicoccaceae; genus Agathobaculum. Next base: position 5,769 of record NZ_JALFLA010000028.1, on the reverse strand, counting down.
CGGCGTTTGCGTCCAGCGCGACCGGCGGCGCGGCGGGATACGACATACCGGTTCTGATGTACCATGATATCACGGACGATCCCGCAGCGCTGAATACGATGCGCGTGACGAGCGAGCGCTTTCGCTGGGATATGGAATTTCTCGCACAGTTCGGCTATACGCCGCTGCTGCCGGCCGAGCTGCTCGCAATCCGCGCCGGTGAAAAGGAGATGCCCGAAAAGCCGGTGATGATCACCTTTGACGATGGCTACCGCTCCAACTACGAGCTGGCCTTTCCGGTGTTGCGGGAGACCGGCATGAAGGCGGTGGTCGCAGTTGTGTGCCGTAATATGCTCGAGCGCGGCAGCGGCGACCCGGGGCGCACCGCGCTGACATGGCGGGAGCTGCGCGAGATGGCCGCGAGCGGCGTGTTTGAGATCGGCTCACATACCTACGACCTGCACAACCCGGAGTATCAGGGTAAGGCTGTGCCGGGCGGGATAAACGGCGTGATGCGTCGGCCGGGAGAGACGGAAAGCACATATGCCGCGCGGGTGGGTGCTGACCTCGCGGCTTCGATTGCAATGATCCGGCGCAAGACCGGGCAGCAAAGCGTCAACTATTTCTCCTATCCTTTCGGTGCGGCCGAGCGCTGGATGCAGCCGCTTTTGCAGCAGGAGGGCATCGGCGTGAGCACGCTGACGAACGAGGGTGCGGCGTCGATCGACCGGGGACTGTACGACCTGCCGCGTTACCGCGTAGATATGAGCCGTCCGCTGTCCGTGCTGCTGCGGCAGACCGCGACGGCTGAGCCGTCGCAGACGGTCGTGTCGTCCGGCGGCAAAACGCAGGTGCTGCCCACCTATCTGATCGACGGCAGCCACTATGTGCGCGTGCGCGATGTGGCCGCGCTGCTGGACGGCACCGAGGTCGGCTTTGACGTGCGGTGGAACGCGACACGGCAGTGCGTCGAGCTGACGAGCAAAACCGATTATACAACAGCCGACGCGGCGGCGGCGCCGCTGCCTACCGGCGGCAGAACCGTGCAGTCGGTCGTTGAGCCGACGGTCGTGGACGGTACGGCGCGTATGGTCGCGGCGTATAAGATAGACGGCAGCACCTACTATAAGCTGCGCAGTCTGGGCGTGCTGTGCGGCTTTGCGGTGGATTGGGACGAGCAGGCGCACGCCGTGCTGCTCGACACCGCTCCGCAGGCGGCGCAAGTCCCGGCGTGAGCCGGCCTGCGTGCTGCGGTATATGGGAAAATTCCAAAAAAGTCAGGGTGAATACCTGACTTTTTTGATAAGTTTACACCTGCCTCTGCGGCGGGTGTATTTTTTTCTTTTGCGGTCACAATAAATTTACAGCTGGAGTATTGCTTTTTTCTGTCAATGTAGTATCATACACACAGGAAGTAATTTCAAAAACTACTTAATGTCGAGGAGGAATCGACAATGCCGCATGTATTTACCAAGGCAAGAGAGCCGTTTTCCAGCTATTCACATTTTATTGGGGCGGTGCTGAGCGGCGTAGGCCTGCTGCTGCTGGTGGTGCGCCTGCTGGTGGACGACACGGTGACCGTGCAGATGGCACTTGCCTCGGCGGTATTCTGCCTATCGCTGATCGCGCTGTACTCGGCCAGCAGCGTGTATCACTTTTCAGGACGGGGAGAAGCCGTGCTGCGGCGGCTGAAAAAGCTCGACCACAGCATGATCTATGTGCTGATCGCGGGCAGCTACACGCCGATCGTGCTGCGCTATATGCCTGCGCCGCGCAGCTATGTGTTTCTCGGCGTGATCTGGGCGATCGCGCTGGCCGGTATTGCGATCAAGCTGCTGTGGATCGACGCGCCGCGCTTTTTAGGCACGGTGCTGTATCTGGCGCTGGGTTGGGCGATTGCGTTTGATTTCGGCGTGGTGCTGTCCATGCCCGCGCCCGCGATCGCGCTGCTCGCGGCGGGAGGCCTGTCCTACACGGTCGGCGGCGTGGTATATATCATCAAAAAGCCCAACCTCGGGCCGGTGCTTGGCTTTCACGAGCTGTTTCATCTGTTTGTCATCGCGGGCAGCGTGTGCCATTATCTGATGGTGTTCCTGTATGTGTTGTGAGCGGTCGGCAGTGTCCAAGCCGCTGCCTGTCCGGGCGGTGTACCAGTCTTGCCGGAAAATCACCGGGGGAATAGACCAATCGGTTCTCTTGTCCCATTGGTGCTGCAACCGGACAGCTGTGTCTGCGCGCCTGCACAAAAGAATGCTTGTGGGGAGCGGGGGAGTGTGGTATAATATCCGCAAGACAGCCATGATACCAATTCTTTTTTATAATTATACCATCAGCGGCGTATAGGCGGACGCTTTGGCTGAACGGGCTGCTTGCTGCTGCGGTACCATTACATCAGTTCATTACACGAAACAAGGAGCTTCCGGTGTGAATAATCGAGAGCAGATAAGAAATTTCTCCATCATCGCGCATATCGACCACGGAAAATCGACGCTGGCCGACCGCCTGCTCGAGCAGTGCGAGGCTGTTTCCCAGCGGGAGATGGAAGAGCAGCTTTTGGACAACATGGATTTGGAGCGCGAGCGCGGCATCACGATCAAAGCACGTGCGGTGCGCATGGAATACAAGGCCGATGACGGCAAGATCTACCACATGAACCTGATCGACACGCCGGGGCATGTGGACTTTAACTATGAAGTCTCGCGCTCGCTTGCCGCGTGCGAGGGTGCGCTGCTGGTCGTTGACGCGGCGCAGGGCATTGAAGCGCAGACGTTGGGCAACACCTATCTGGCGATCGAGGCAGGGCTGGAGGTCGTGCCGGTCATCAACAAGATCGACCTGCCTGCGGCCGACCCCGCGCGCGTCAAGGGCGAGATCGAGGATATCATTGGTATACCGGCTGAGGACAGCCCGGAGATATCAGCCAAGATGAACGTCAACATCCACGCGGTGCTTGAGCGCATCGTCTCCGATGTGCCCGCGCCGCAGGGCGATGCGGACGCGCCGCTGCGCGCGCTGATTTTCGACAGCCAATACGACCCCTACAAGGGTGTTATCGTGTATATGCGTCTGATGGACGGCCGCGTCACGCCCGGTATGCGCGTTAAGATGATGGCGACCGGCGCGGTGTTTCAGGTGCTGGAATGCGGCTATATGCAGCCGCTTGGCCTGTCGCCCCAGCAGGAGCTGACAGCGGGCGAGGTCGGTTACTTTACCGCGTCGATCAAAACCGTGTCCGACACCCGCGTGGGCGATACCGTCACCGAGGCCGGCCGGCCGACCGCCGAGGCGCTGCCCGGCTACCGCCCCGCGCGCCCGATGGTCTACTGCGGCATCTATACTGAGGACGGCTCCAAATACCCCGACCTGCGCGATGCGCTCGAAAAGCTGCGCCTGAACGACGCGGCGCTCTCGTTCGAGCCGGAAAGCTCGATCGCGCTCGGCTTCGGCTTCCGCTGTGGCTTTCTCGGTATGCTGCATATGGAGGTCGTACAGGAGCGGCTTGAGCGCGAGTTTGACCTTGATCTGGTCACGACGCTCCCCTCGGTCGTGTATGAGATAGAAAAGGCGGACGGCACGACCGTGCGGTGCGACAACCCGCATGACTATCCCGACCCCGCGGTCATCACCGAGGCGCGCGAGCCGTTCGTCAAGGCGACGATCATGACGCCGCAGGAGTTTGTCGGCAACATCATGCCGATGTGTCAGGAGCGGCGCGGCATCTTCAAGGACATGCAGTATTTGGACGCCAATCTGGTCGAGCTGCATTATGAAATGCCGATCAACGAGATCATTTATGACTTTTTCGATGCGCTCAAGGCGCGCACCAAGGGCTATGCCTCGCTCGATTATGAGTTCCTCGACTATCGGCCGAGCGAGCTGGTCAAGGTCGATATGCTCTTAAACGGCGATCAGGTGGACGCGCTCTCCTTCATCGCGCACCGGGAAAAGGCATACAGCCGCGCCCGCCGCATCTGCGAAAAGCTTAAGGAGAATATCCCGCGCCAGTTGTTTGAGATACCCGTACAGGCTGCCATCGGCGGCAAGGTCATCGCCCGCGAGACCGTCAAGGCCATGCGCAAGGACGTGCTCGCAAAATGCTACGGCGGTGATATCACCCGTAAGAAAAAGCTGCTGGAAAAGCAGAAGGAAGGTAAAAAGAAGATGCGCTCGCTCGGCACGGTGCAGATACCGACTGAGGCATTCATGGCGGTGCTCAAGCTGGATGAGGAATAACGCCCGCCGCCGCAGGTATTGATTGATAAACGATGGTTTTGAGGAAAGCATGAGCAGATTCAGTTACAAAAACCGCCCGCTTGGGCTGTATATACACATTCCCTTCTGCGCGTCCAAGTGCGGCTACTGCGATTTTTATTCAGTCACGGACGAGGGGCTGAAGAAAAGCTACGTTTCCGCGCTGCTGACCCATATCCGCGAATACGGCAGGCTGTGCAGCGGCTACACGGTGGACACCGTCTATCTGGGCGGCGGCACACCGACCTGCCTTGGGGCCAAATACCTCGGCCGTATTTTGCAGGAGGTGCGCGGCAAGTTCCCGCTGGCCGACGACGCGGAGATCACAGTCGAGTGCAATCCGGAGAGCACGGATAAAAAGGTGCTCGACATGATGAAGAAACAGGGGGTCAACCGCCTGTCTTTCGGGGTGCAGTCCGCGCATGATGCGGAGCTGGAGGACATCGGCCGCATCCACACCTTCGAGCAGGCCAAGGCTGCGGTCGGGCTGGCGCGGGAAAAGGGGTTTGACAACATCAGCCTTGATTTGATGTACGGCCTGCCCGGGCAGAGCGGGGAGGACTTTCTCCAGTCGGTCGAGCAGTGCCTTGCGCTTGCGCCCAAGCACCTGTCGTGCTATGGCCTGAAGCTCGAGCCGGATACCCGCATGGGACGGGAGCAGCCCCAGCTGCCGGATGATGACGCGCAGGCGGACACCTACCTTGCGATGTGCGATATGCTACGCGAAAACGGGTTTGAGCATTATGAGATATCGAATTTTGCAAAGCCGGGCTTTCGTTCGCGGCATAATCTGAAATATTGGGATCTTTCCGAGTACCTCGGCTTGGGGCCGAGCGCGCATTCGTTTATGAACGGTCGCCGGTTCGCGTTTGCCCGCGATATCAAGGCCTACATAAACGGCGAGGATATCCTGCAGGACGAGGAGGAGGTACCGAGCTTCCAGCGGCAGGGCGAATACCTGATGGTGCGCCTGCGCACAAGCGAGGGCATCGACTTTCTTGATTTGGAAAAGCGTTACAATATCGACTCCACCCCCTATGAGGAGGCGTTTCGCGCGCTGATGGGGCAGGAGCTGGTCGCCCATCAGGGCACGCGCTGGTATCTGACCGAAAAAGGCTTTCTGGTATCGAACAGCATCATCAACGCGGTGGTCGAGGCCGGACAGCCGGAGAAGCAAGCCGAAGCCAGCCGGAATAGGCAGGGTGCGGCGGGCGCTTGTGCCGCAAATAGCGGTTTTCAATAAGAATTATGAGGCTGTGCTGCGGCACAGCCTCTTTTTTTGCGCGAATCGCGTCGCTCGATTTGACATGGATTTGACATACCATGTCTTTTTTATTTTACATGCGGCCCGTAAAATAGCAAGTGCAGTAAGTCAATAAGCGTGTATCAACTCGTATTGAAAGATTAACTATTAGAAGTCAACCCCCAAAATGAATGGTGGTGGTGAAAAAAGATGGCCCCAAAAGGTATAGCAAAGCTGAGGTCTTGTCAGACCCCTGCTGGCTATTCAAGTAGTTGCACTCAAGCTGCTGAGCAATA
>NZ_JALFLA010000085.1 GCF_022775115.1 Agathobaculum sp. | reverse complement strand
ACTGATAAAGGGCTGTGGTTGGAGCCTTTCTTGAACCGTCATGCGGTAGGAGAACGCAACCAGTCCACAGCATCCCTTACAGTGTAGCACAGCCCTTGGAGAGGGGCTCTAATAACTACTACTCTATAATACAAGGAGAACTGATATGAAGATCATACAGCTTTGCGTTGGCATGGTCGCCACCAATTGCTATATTGTTTACGATGAGGAGAGTCGTGAGGCCGCGGTCGTCGACCCGGGCGACAACGCATCGTCCATCCTCGCCGCCCTGCGGGAGGAAAAACTCACGCTCAAGTATGTGCTGCTCACCCATGCGCATTTCGACCACATCCTGGCCGCGCATGAGGTGCTTGCGGCTACGGGCGCCAAGTATGTCGTGCCGGAGGGCGACCTGTGGCTGCTAAAGCAGGAAAATATGGGCGAGTTCCGCTCGTTTGCAAGGCGCTATCAGGAGGATACGCCTGATATACTCGCACGGGAGGGAACCGAGGTCACCTTTGGCGGCTTGACCGCGCACTATATGAATACGCCCGGCCACACGCCCGGCTCGTCGGTCATCCGCATCGGTGACGTGCTCTTTACGGGGGACACGCTGTTTCGTCATGAGTGCGGCCGCTGCGATTTAGAAGGCGGCGACTTCGGCCAGATGCTCCGCTCGCTGGCGCGGCTGCACGATCTGGAGGGCGATTATCAGGTGCTGCCCGGACACGAGGCGCTGTCCACGCTTGAGGAGGAGCGCAGGCACAACCCCTATATGCTGCAGGCAATGGGCAAATGACCTATACGCTGGAAGGCCACACGCTCAAGCACGCGGTTGAGGAAATGCTGCTCCATTTGCTGCCTACGGCTGCGCTGACGCGCGCTGACGCACCGGGAGAGGGCGACTGCTGCCGCAGCGGCCTGACCGAGCGGGACGGGATAGCCACGGCGCGCGCGGTTGTTCAGTTGGACGGTGTGCAGCGCACAGGTGCGCGCAGCGCGCCGGTCGCGGGGCTTGCACCGGTCGCGCGTAAGCGCGTCGTTACCGAGCTGGTCAGGATGAGCATCTATGACGCGGTCGCGCCCACGCTGGCGCGGCCGCCTGTCTGGGGCAGCTTGACCGGTGTGCGCCCCGCGAAACTCGCGCGCGGGCTGCTCGAGCGCGGCATGAGCCGGGGCGAGGCGGCGCAGCATCTGCGCGAGCATTTCTTTGTCTCGCCCGCGCGCACGGCGCTGACCATGCGCGCCGCCGCGACCGCGATGGCGCTTGACCGGCAGATCGGGCCGGACGATATCTCGCTGTATGTCGGCATCCCATTCTGCCCGTCGCGCTGCTATTACTGCTCGTTCGTCTCATCGACGACGGCGCAGTCCGCGCAGCTGATCGAGCCGTATCTGGACGCACTCTGCCGCGAGATCAGGGAGACCGCCGCGCTTGTGCGCGAGGCCGGCAAGCGTGTGCAGAGCGTATACATCGGCGGCGGTACGCCGACGACGCTCGACGCGCGGCAGCTTGCCCGCCTGCTGGACGCGCTGCAAGCGGGTTTCTCCTTTTCCGGCCTGCTCGAATATACTGTGGAAGCAGGGCGGCCGGATACCATCACGCCGGAAAAGCTGCGCGTGCTGCGCGCAGCGGGCGTGGATCGGGTGAGCATCAATCCGCAGTCAATGGATGACGCGGTGCTTGCGGCTATCGGACGCGGACACACTGCCGCCGATGTGCTGCGCAGCTATGAGCAGGCGCGCGCCGTCGGCTTTGCTGCGATCAATATGGACGTGATTGCCGGGCTGAACGGCGACACGGCGGACACGTTCGCCCGCACGGTCGATACGCTGACCGGCCTTACACCTGAGAATATTACCGTGCACACGCTGTCAATCAAGCGCGGCGCGGATCTGACTGACAAGGGTGCGGCCGCCGCCCGGTATGAAACCGTGCGCGCTATGCTGGAATACGCCGCGCCGGCGCTTCAAAACGCCGGGTATGGGCCATACTATCTCTACCGGCAGAAGTTCATGGCAGGCGGCTTTGAAAATGTCGGCTGGTGTGTGCCGGGCGCCGAGTGCTTCTATAATGTTGCGATGATGGAGGAATTACAGACCATTCTGTCGCTCGGCGCGGGCGGCGTGTCCAAGCGCGTCGTGCGGGAGAGCGGCTGGATCGAGCGGGCGAACAATCCCAAATATCCGCGCGAATATATCGCCGCGGCCGACCGGCTGGCTGTGGGCAAGCGCAGGATTTTATGTCCGACACAAGAAGGAGGGACCCTATGACTGAACATTTGCTGAAACAAATCAACGACTACGCGGCGCATGACGCGGCGGCGTTTATCCAAGCCTGTGAGCAGCGTTATCAGGAGCAGGTGAACAACGTGGCCGCGGCAATCGCGCGCGGCAGCCGTGAAAAGCCGATCGTGCTCATTAACGGCCCGTCGTCCTCGGGCAAGACCACGACGACCGATCGCCTGTTCCGCGCGCTGGCCGGACACGGCATCCAAGCGGAGACCATTTCGATGGACGACTATTACCGCTCAAACGGCAGCTATGAGGTGCCGCTCGACGAGGAAAACGGCGTGCCCGATCTGGAAAGCCCGGACTGCATGGATCTGCCGCTGCTGGGGCGCGACCTGAAGCTGCTGGTCGCGGGGGAGGAGATCCGCGTGCCGCGCTTTGACTTTGCGAGCCGCACCTGCATCCCGCAAACGCGTGCGCTGCGCCTTGACCCGGACGAGGTCGTGCTGATCGAGGGTATCCATGCCTTCAATCCCCTTATCATGGGTAATCTCGCCAGCAAGGCGGTCGGCGTGTACCTTTCGGTGGACAGCGCGGTCATCCCCGACGATGGCCCCCGGCTCGAGCCGTATATGCTGCGCTTTTTGCGCCGCGCGCAGCGGGATAGCCTGTTCCGCGGTACCGTGGTCGAGGATACGCTGCGGCAGTGGAACTCGGTGCGGCGCGGCGAGCGGCTGTATATCGACCCGTACCGCGGGCAGGGCAGCCTGACGGTCGACACCTTTCTGCCGTATGAGCTGTGCATCCTGATGAACGCGCTTGATGAGCGGCTTGGCCGCAACCGAGAGGCGCTCGAACAGGCCGGGCTTGCGCCGCTGGCCGCGCTGCGCGGCAAGGTCGCGCCGATCGACTACGCGCCGTATATCCCGGAAAACTCCGTGCTGCATGAGTTTATCGGGTAGAGTGAAAAACAGCCGCGCGCCTTGCTTTTTGGCGGGCGGCGCGGTATAATGATGCTGATTATGGCGGGCGCGGAGACGCGCCGGAAGGAGCGATGAGAGATGGATGCAACTGTGCGTGTGTTTCTGGAAAAGGTAAAGGCGATGGCGGATAAAACCAGCAGGGCGGTTGGCCGCGCGGCGGATGTCACCGGCAAAAAGGCCAGCGAACTTGCCAGCGCGACCCGCCTAAACCTCCAGATATTTGACCTGAATACCGAGTGCGAGGTGCTGTATAAGGACATCGGCAGGCTGGTATACGAGCTGCACAAGGGCGAGGAGGTCTCAAACGACGAGATGGAGGCCAAGATCGCAGCCATCGACGCAAAGCAGGAAAAAATAGCGGCGCTGCGCGAGCAGCTCGGCGGTATGCGGTCGGTCGTCACCTGTCCGCAGTGCGGTCGGCTGTGCAGCCGGGAGGATGCGTTCTGCGCGGGCTGCGGCAGCGCGCTTTGAGCGTGCATAATTCCGTGTGCCCCGCCATACGGTGAAGTAATAACGGACGAAGGGCGGGCATAGCTTGCAACGAAAAAAACAGAGTTTTATCGAAGGCGCGGCCGTGCTGGTGGCAGCAAGCCTGATCGTCAAGGTGATCGGCGCGGTGTTCCAGATACCGCTCAAAAACCTCATCGGCTCGCACGGCTATCCGGCGTTCGGCCTGTTCAGCATGGCGTATCGCATCTATACAGCCATGCTGGTGGTATCGACGGTCGGCCTGCCCGCCGCGCTGTCCAAAATGATCGCGGAGGCGACCGCCATGGGGCGCGAACGCGAGGTGCGCCGCATCGTCAAGGTGGCGGCGGGCGTGTTCGTGCCGATCGGCGCGGTCGGCTCAGCGGCGCTGTATTTTGGCGCGGGCGCCTTTGCTGCGTGGATCAAAAACCCGGATGCCGCGCTGGCGGTCAAGGCCATTGCGCCCAGCGTGCTGATGGTGGCCGTGCTGTCGGTGTTCCGCGGGTATTATCAGGGGCGCTCCAATATGGTGCCGACCGCGCTCTCGCAGGTGATAGAGGCGATGGGCAAGCTGTGTGTCGGCCTTGGACTTGCGTACTACGCGATGGGGCGCGGGCTGGACGCGCCGGTGGTCGCCGCGCTTACCGTGCTCGGTGTGACGATCGGTGAAATAGCCGCCGCGCTGTATATGGTGCTCGGGCGCGTTGCCGCCCGGCGGGAGGCTGTCACCGTGCGCCAGTTGAGCGACGCGGTGCGCCCGGCAGGCTCGCTGTGCAAAACACTGCTCTCCCTGTCCGTTCCGATCACGATCAGTTCGGCCGTGATGAGCGTGACCGACCTGATTGACGTTGCGCTGATCTCCGACCGGCTACAAAGTCCGGCGATCGGCATGACAGCCGAGCAGGCCTCGGCCACATACGGCGTGTATACCGGTATGGCGGTCAATTTCTTCAACCTGCCGCAGACGCTCATCACGGCCATCGCAGTCAGCGTGCTGCCCGCGGTCGCGGGCGCGGTCGCGGGGCAGAACTTCACTAAGGTGTCCCGCCTGATGGGCACAGCGTTTCGCATGACCATGCTGATTACGCTGCCTGCGGGCGCGGGTTTTCTGCTGCTGTCAAAGCCGATCCTGCGGCTGCTTTACAGATCGGATACCGAGCTGGGCGGCACGCTCATGGGCATACTTGGCCTTGCGGTACCGATGGTGGCGCTGGTGGCCATCACCAACGCTATCTTGCAGGCGCTTGGCCGCGCCGACCTGCCGTTGTTTTCCATGTTCCTCGGCGCGCTGGTCAAACTGTTTGCCGATTACTGCCTGCTGGCAAATCCGCGTTTTGGCATCAAGGGCGCGCCGATGAGTACGGCACTGTGCTACGCGGGCATCGCGCTGCTTAATCTGTTCCAAATTGGCAGGCTGTCGCGCGCGCTGCCGCCGCTCGGCAAAACGCTCGTGCGGCCGCTCGCGGCAACGGTGGGCATGTCGGCAGCCACCTATATCTGCTTTACGCTGCTCACGCGCGCGCTGGATGCCGCGCCCGGCTCGGCAGCGGATAAGCTGGCCACGCTGGCCGCGATCCTGACGGCGGTCGTTGTCTACGCGGTGCTGCTGCTGGCTCTGCGCGCGGTCGAGCGGGAGGACGTGCTGCTGCTGCCCAAGGGCGAGAAGATCGCTGATGTTTTGCATTTGAAATGACGGGAAGTACCAAGAATGATTGATTTTGAGACAAAAGACAAGTATGATTTTGACGATCTGCTGCGCATCATGGAGATACTCCGCGCGCCGGATGGCTGCATGTGGGATCGGGAACAGGATCACGCCTCCATCCGCCGCAACTTCATCGAGGAAACGTATGAGGTGTGTGAGGCGATCGACGAGGGCGACGCCGAGCACTTGAAGGAAGAGCTGGGTGACGTGCTGCTGCAAGTGGTTTTCCACACGCAGATGGAAAAGGAAAAGGGCGTTTTTGATATCGGAGACGTGGCTGACGGCATTTGCAAAAAGCTGATATTCCGCCATCCGCATATCTTTGGCGATGTTGCGGTCTCCTCAACCAGCGAGATACTGCGCAACTGGGACGATCTTAAGCGCGCGGAAAAGCACCAGTCGACCGACACCGCCGCGCTTGAGAGCGTGGCGAAAAGCCTGCCCGGGCTGATCCGCGCGGAAAAGCTGCAAAAGAAAGCGGCCAAGGTCGGCTTTGATTGGGAGGATGTGGCTGGCGCGCTGTCCAAGGTGGATGAGGAACTGGCCGAGGTGCGGCAGGCGATGGCCGGACACGGGGATGCTGAGGAGGAGCTGGGCGACCTGCTGTTCGCCGTGGTCAACACGGCGCGCCACCTGCGGGTCGATCCCGAGCGTGCCCTTGAAAAGACCTGCGATAAGTTTGTTCGCCGCTTTGCCTCGATGGAGCAGCAGGCGAAGGAAGCGGGAAGCGCGCTGTCCGAGCTGTCCCTTGCCGAGCTGGACGTGCTCTGGGAGCGCGCAAAGCAGCAGGGATAATGGGGGAGCAGGATGAAGAAAAGCGAATTTGTGGCCTTGGTCGCCGAGCAGACCGGCCTTTCCAAAAAGGATACCGAAAAAACCGTGGATACGGCGTTTGCTATGCTGGGCGACGTGCTGGCGCGGGGGGACAAGCTGCAGGTGAGCGGCTTTGGCACGTTTGAGCCGAAAGCGCGCGCCGCGCGCACAGTGCGCGATCCTCGCACGGGCCAGCCGCTCGAGGTCGCGGCCGCGCTGATCCCGACCTTCAAGCCCAGCAAGATACTCAAAGAGAAGGTGGACGCAAAGTAAGATGAGACTGGACAAATATCTGAAGGTATCTCGCCTGATCAAGCGCCGCACAGTGGCTAACGACGCCTGCGACGCGGCACGAATTACAGTAAACGGCAAGCCGGCCAAGGCCTCGTATCAGGTCAAGACCGGCGATATCATTGAAATTGCCTTTGGTCAGCGCACGATGAAGGTCGAGGTGCTGGCGATTGCCGAGCACGCCCTCAAGGCGGATGCCGCGGCGCTGTACCGCGAGCTTGTGTAATATCACATCCTGTTCCCTCGTATGATGAAGGGGACGGGATGTTTTATTTGAAAGGAGGGCGCGGCTATGGCGGCCGATGAGCGAAGCAGGGAGATGCCCCATACCGTTATCTTGGAGGGGCGGGAAAAACTCAGTATATCAGGGGTGACCGACGTGCAGAGCTTTGACGAGGAGCAGGTGCTGCTCGAAACGGTGCGCGGGATGCTGGTCGTGAGGGGGCAGGGGCTGCACGTCGAGCGGCTGCAGCTCGAATCGGGCGAGCTGATCGTCGAGGGCGAGGTAGGCTGCATCGAATACGACGACAGTGTGCAGCCGCGCGGCGGTCTGCTTGCGCGCCTGTTTGGCGGGGGCGGACAATGATGACGCTGCCGATGCAGGCGCAGCTGCTGGTCACGCTGCAAAGCGTACTGCTGGGCGCGGGGCTTGCGCTGGTGTATGACGCGCTGCGGGCGGTGCGGCTGTATTTTTCCTTTGGACGCGGCAAAACCGCGCTGTGTGACGCACTATTCTGGCTGGTGCTGCTGGTGGCGCTGTTTACGTTTTCGGTCGCGCTTGCCGCCGCGCACAGCCGGTATTATGTGCTCGCAGGCATGGCGGCAGGCGCAGGCGTGTATTTTACGCTGCTCAGCGGCGCTGTGCTCGCGCTGCTGCACGGGGTGTTCAGGCTGTGCGGGAGGATATTTCGCACGGCTGCCGTGGCCATCGAATGGCTGCACAGCCTGCTCCGGCGCGTGGCGGGATCGAAGAAAATTACGGGTTTTGCAAAAAAGTTTGCAAAACCCTCTTCCATTTTTCGAAGGAAAGGGTTAAAATAGATGATAAGTCGGTTTGGTTTCAAACGGCGTAAGTGAGGTGTCCGCATGTCAAAAAGCAAAACACCGCTCTTGCTCAGAATCGTGCTGCTGGCGATTTTGCTCGGGACGGCCATCAAGATCGTCGGCCTGCAATCGCAGATCACAGCCAAGCGGGAGGAGCTGGCTTCTCTCACCGTCCGCGTGCAGGAGTGCGAGGCCGTGGGCGAAGCGCTGCGGCAGGAGATGGAAAACGGCATTTCCGAAGCCGATATCAGTGAGATCGCACGAACCGAACTGAGCTATGCGCAGCCCGGCGAGCGTGTCTTTGTCGACACCTCCAGCCGGTAAAAGGGAAAAGAATAACGGAGGCAAAAAAATTTATATGGATCTGGCAGTGGGAGCGATCGTAGAAGGCAAGGTGACCGGTATCACCAAATTCGGCGCGTTTGTCGCCCTGCCCGAGGGGAAGTCGGGCATGGTACACATTTCCGAGGTTGCGGCGAGCTTTGTCAATGACATCAAGGATTTTCTGCAGGAGGGGCAGCAGGTCAAGGTCAAGATCATCGGCATCGATCAGGCCGGCCGTATCAACCTGTCCATCAAAAAAGCGCAGCCGCAGGAGCCGCGCCAGGAGCGCGTGGGAGGGGGCGTGCCCCGCCAGCAGCGCGGGGCAGCGCCGCGCGGCCGTGCGCCGCAGCCGCCTAAGGATCCTGCGACGATGAGCTTTGAAGACAAGCTCAAGGCGTTTATGTCGGACAGTGAAAGCCGTCAGGCCGACGTGCGCCACGCGACCGACCGCAAAAACGGCTCCCGCCGCCGCAAATGACCGTTCGGGCGGAACGCACAAGGCCAAAGAAAACCGGGGGTAACCTCGGTTTTGTTTTTATCCGGTAAAGCAAAAAAACGCGCTCTTTCGGAAAGAAAGAGCGCAAAAGTAGGATTGTGGGGATAAAGATATGAACGGTGCATGGCAGTTTTTCAACTACCGTGATAAATATAACATAATTTACAATAAATGTCAACTACTTTTTTGAAAAAGAGGTTTTGGATGAAACGTACACTGATCTCGAATGTGACCATACGGACGATGGACGAGGCGGACACCTGTGTGCACGGCTGGCTGCTGGTCGAGGATGGGAAAATCGCGGCGCTCGGCGGGGGAGAGCCGCCCGCGTGCGATACTGTGCTGGACGGGCAGCACGGCGTGCTCACGCCCGGCCTGATCGACGTTCACACGCACCTTGGCCTGTATGAGGACAGCCTTGGCTTTGAAGGGGCGGATGGCAACGAGGACACCGACCCCGTCACGCCGCACTTGCGGGTGATAGACGGCATCAATCCGATGGAGCGGAGCTTCCGCGAGGCGCTGGAGGCGGGCGTTACTACGGTGGCGGTCAGTCCGGGCAGCGCCAACCCGATCGGCGGGCAGATCGCGCTGATTAAAACGGCAGGCCGCCGCATCGACGATATGGTGCTCAAAGCGCCGCTCGCAGTCAAGTTCGCGCTGGGAGAGAATCCTAAGTCGGTCTACCATGATAAGGGCGAAGCGCCCGTTACCCGTATGGCGACGGCCGCGCTCATCCGCGAGCAGCTTTTGAAGGCCAGAGAATACTTGGCGCGCAAGGAGCGGGCCGAGAACGACGCGGATGAGGATGCGCCGGATTTTGACCTCAAGCTCGAAAGCTTGCTGCCGCTGCTCTGGGGCAAGGTGGCTGCGCACTTCCATGCGCACCGCGCCGACGATATCTTTACCGCGCTTCGTATCTCTAAGGAGTTTGGCCTGCGGCCGGTCATCATCCACGGCACAGAGGCACATCTGGTGGCCGATCTGCTGGCGGAGGACGGGGTACCGGTCGTCAGCGGCCCGTTTATGACTGACCGCTCCAAGCCCGAGCTGCGCGAGTTGACCGAGGCATCTCCGGCGCTGCTGCGCCGCGCGGGGGTGGAGACCGCGATCACGGTCGACCATCCCGAGATACCCCTGCGCCTGCTGCAGACCGCGGTGCTGCTGGCCGTGCGCGCGGGACTGGACGAAGGGGAGGCGCTGCGCGCAGTCACGACAGCGCCGGCGCACATTGCAGGCGTGGACGACCGCATCGGCAGCATCAAACCCGGCATGGATGCCGACCTTGTGCTGTGGAGCGGTGATCCGCTGGATTTCAGAAGTCAGGTGCGGGCGGTGTTTGTCAACGGCGCGCCGGAATACAGGAGGATGCCATGAGAACGATTGACGTAAAAGAAGTGACCGCGCTGGTGCGCAGGCTGTGCATGGATGCCAACTATTATTTGCCCGCCGACTTGCGGCAGGCCTTTGTGGAGGGCAGGGAGGCCGAACGGTCGCCGCTCGGTCGGGAGATTTTCTGCGAGATGCTGGAAAACTGTGATTTAGCGCGCGCAAATGCTGTACCGATCTGTCAGGATACCGGCTTTGCTGTCGTTTACGCGCAGGTCGGGCAGGAGGTGCATCTGACCGGCGGCGCGTTTGAGCAGGCGGTGGACGAGGGCGTGCGGCAGGGCTACGCGGACGGCTACCTGCGCAAGTCGATCGTGCGCGATCCGCTGCGCCGCGTCAATACGGAGGACAATACTCCGGCTATGCTGCACACCCGCATCGTGCCGGGGGATAAGGTCAAGATCATCGTCGCGCCCAAGGGCGGCGGGAGCGAGAATATGAGCGCAGCCAAGATGTTCACCCCGGCGGCCACGCCCGAGGTCATCGTAGACTGGATCGCCGAGACCGTCATCCATGCCGGCTCCAACCCCTGTCCGCCGGTCGTGATTGGCGTGGGGCTGGGCGGCACGGCGGACAAGGCTGCCGAGCTGGCCAAGGCCGCGCTGCTGCGCCCGGTAGACCGGGATAACGCCGACCCGTTTTACGCCGCGCTCGAGCACGCAGTGCTCGATAAGGTAAACGCTTCGGGCGTCGGCCCACAGGGGCTGGGCGGCACAGTCACCGCGCTCGCCTGCGCGATTGAGCCGTATCCGACCCATATCGCCAGCCTGCCGTGTGCGGTCTCGATCGGCTGCCATGTCACCCGCCATGCTGCGGGCGAAATTTGATGCATTGAGTAATACAGTAAGCTGTAAAAATAAGTGCAACAAGAGACAGTAGTCGCATGTTGCACTTATTTTTTATGCCCATGGTAGAGAGGGGGATAGATGTGGACGGTGGGCTACACACAAGTTGAGTAGGCTTGCAGAAACATTGCAGATCTCGTCCGGTAGTCTGCGTAATGGGGTGATAAAGGGATACGCTTTGGCGTGTAGTCCGCACCCAAGCGCCTTGACAGGTGCATGACCTGCCCTGCGCCCGGTGGCAAAACGCTTATGAGCAAAAGTATCTGCCAATGCATGGAAAGCAAAAACCGCGTATTCGCCGCAAGAAACATAAGCGACAAAAACGCCTGTCTGCTGGGATCAGTATTGACTGCCACTCAGCTGAAATAGAAGAGCGCACCACATTTAGCCATTGGGAAATGGATACTGTATACTTATTTCCAAAGGCGCGCTTAAAGCCGCTGCTGCTTGTGCTTACCGAGCGTATCACCGGACAGGAGATTATAATGCGAATCAGAAGTTGTACACCCGCGCGTGTGGTTCGTGCGCTGAGCGCAAGCATGCCTACAACAGACTAATTCTGCATCAGACAATGGTTTTGACTTGATATGTTACATCAAAATGCATAAATATCTTCTTGATTTTTAGTTACATTCCTATTGAGATTTTCGCGTTGCCCTAGAATAAAATACTTCCCATATTTGGATAATCAAGGTATAATATAATAAATTTTTGTAAATTGTTAATGGAATATATTTTCTATTATAGAATATCTTTAGAGGAAATGTAAATAAAAGATACCATAATTAGGTGTTGTTGACAAAACATACTACCAAATAATAGCCATCTCACATCTAGGCCCTCCGTTTTTAAGCGCCCTGTTTCATAGATACCAATTTTTGTGATAGGGCGCTTTTTATATAGTAGCATAAATATATAACAACATGTGCGAGAATGTTTCAGAGTACTGCATTATTTTAGGCGTAGCTCCCGCTGTGTAGAGCAAGCTGCGCTGCTCGCTTGTTGCTGCATTGCCCTGCGAAGTATTGTGGAGATCACAAGGCGTGAATGTGTGAATCGAAAATAAAGGAGGTAGTTGTTTTGAACCACCCGAGGAGAAAGACACGGATTCGCGTTATCAGTCTGTTGCTTAGCGTAATGCTATTAGCTGATGGCATCGCCCCTGCGGCAGCGATGCTTACAGATGCCCCTGGCGTTTCGCAGCTCACAATGATCGACAGTGAGGGGCAGCAGATAGCGGTGGACGAGTCCTGGGAGGAGACATTTCCTTATGGCACGTTTGCCTTTGCTTCCGGGCAATTGGAGCTGAAAGAAGGCGAAGGAGCGCAAACCATCAAAGTATATCGCTTGGGCGGAACAAAGGGCAAAGCGCAGCTGACGCTTTCGCTTTCACCGGCGGTAGCACAGGTGGGGGAAGAGGAATATAGTCTTGCAAATGCTGCCGGCATACAGGATTATATTCTGGAGGTAGAGGACACTCTGCCGATTACGGATTACCAGGCATTTGGAGAAGATGCAGCTCCGCTGGCGCCTGAAACGCCGGTTGGCATATCCGTTATAAACGAGCAGTCCACGGAAGACACCACGGGATCAGATGGTGAAATCGTCTATGGCAATACAGTGCTGCAGGCTGATGTGGCTGCGGATGAGTATCAATGGCAGGCATTGGATGCCAATGGCGTTTGGCAGGACGTGGGGGACGGTCTGCCGACACTGACGCTCGACAATCAAACTGTCAGACTAACCGATCTGCGCTGCATCTTTACGCTGGAGGGGCAGCGCTACTGTACAAGCACGCTCAAGGGCGAGCCTTATGTGCCGTTGGATAATCCGTCACGCGACATACCCGATGATTTGGAGCGTAACCCTGAGCAGTCTTTCCACAAGCTGGATATGCGCGATGGCGAGTACGATACTTATGAATTTTATATGACCTTTGCGGAGGGCGAGTACGTCAAGGAAATGCGCATTACCCCAGTGGATGATGATCTGGCCGAGGCGGTAGAGTTGGCGGCGCTGCGTATCACCGCGTGCCGGGGCGGCGAACTGTACGATACAGCCAATACGCTGCTGATCAGCATTGAGGATAATGAGCCAGTACAGCCCAGCCAGTTTACATTCCGCACAGATATGCTTTCAGTGGATAAAGCGGCAGGCGTTGCGCGTCTTGTTGTTGAGCGGACGGGTGCGCTGCAATATGTAGCAAGCGTTGATTACCGTACGGTAGATGGCACCGCTAAGGCCGGCGAAGATTATGCCACGGCTGAAGGCACCCTGTACTTTCCGGGCGATACTGCTGAGATGACGATCGAGGTGCCGCTGATTAATGATGGTGTGGTTGTATCCGAGGAGCAGGGAGACAGGGAGTTTGCTGTAGTACTGGAAAATGCCCAAGGTGGTGGCGAACAGAGCGGTATTTTGCAGGGACAGGCTACAGTGCGATTGTACAATACTGCGGAGGCAGAAGAGAAGAATCTGGCTACCATGCTCTATACGCCTGAGGCGGACGATGTCTCTGGACAGACGCAGAATACTGCTTCGGCTATTGTACAGGAACAAGCTAAGGCGATCGGCGCCGCACCTGTTAAACAGGAAGCAGATGCTCCGGTTGAGATTGTGAGCGGGGACGATCAAGAAGGTGAGGTTGGCGCGCTCCAATATGATGTGAGCGCAAAGCTTGCCCTATCTCGTAACACAATGCCTACCACGACGTACTGGGATGACTATGCTGATTTGGGCGGAATGAGCGGTTGGGCCAATACAAACAATGCACAAGGCCTTGCCTATCAGGGCTGGACGAATAAGGGCGCTCTAGCAATACGGGGTGACGGTTTTATAGAATATCCTTGGCAGCAGGTCTGGGGTGGCAATGGCCGGTATGTCTATTGGTGGGAGCAGAATATAGATAATTTCGATCAGCTGTTTACGCAAATAACTGGCGAATATCACTCGTCACTTGCAATGAACTGGATGACGACCTTCTCCAGCACTGCCTATGTGGGTATTGCGCCACACGGCAAATGGTCTAATAATGAGGAGCGCATTGGTATAGTTGTGGGGCCTCCATATGCAACCACGGCGCAGGGGAAACGCTCTCATACTTTTCAGGTAAACGATGGTGCAACCGGCGTATTCATGTCCTTAGGTATTGAAGGTAAGGATTGGTATGACACAGGCGCGCCGGGCGGCTCTGTGGCACAGCGAGTCAGGGCGCGGCGTCGCTATCTTACCCGACCGCTGCGCTTTGTGGTACATACGGCCGATGATGAGCTGATCCAACAGAGCGCAATGTTTGATTTGTATAATAGTATTGCACCGCGGATCAGTGTGCCTGCTGGCAAGGGTGGCGTCACTGCGGCCGGACAGGTTTATGTGGGCACGCAGCTCTCGCTGAGCCAGCCGGCGTGGACGACTTATTCGTATGCTGAAACCGGCAGCGCACTGCCAAACGCTGTTTACCTGAGCAATGACTCTGTGGGTCGCAAGGTCATTAATGGTACGGTGTCGAATGATGGTACGGCCAATTTGACGCTTTTGGGTCAACGACATGCCAATGGACTAATCACAACCTTTGCGCAAGGGGCATCTAGAGATAAATCGCCGCAGTATGCAGATGACCAGTATACGATCAATGTAGTGCTCAATCGAAAGCAGAAGGTGGCGATCAACATGCTGGCCTCTGTTCCGCGAAAGGAGGACGGCCGCACCGTCGATTCGAATAAAATAGATGAGACGATATCTAATTTCTGGGATTGCGCAAAGAATGCCACTGTAACCTGGGCTCAGGTAGAGCAAGACGGTGAAAAGGTGCGTTTTGCCAACCGGACTTCTCCGCTGAGGGACAAGTTTACATTCGCAAATACCAATGGTATGCTTAACTCGACCGGAACGGTCGGTAATATTCGTTCGCTCAATTTCCATCTGCCACATGAAGATCAGATTCTATTTAATGGCGTACAATATAATGGCGATAATGATATCCCTATTTCGGCTGCTATGTTTGGTATGGATACATTGGCCTTTACCTATTATCATAAGGACTATCTGTATGTAGAAAGCGATATGACGCTCACCATTACCCGCATAGAGCGTTATGTTGACAGAAACGGCAATGGAAAAATAGATGGTACGCTTGACAAAAATAACGCGTTTCAGCTGGATGAAGTAAACGGCGTGAAAGATGAGCTGCTTGGAACGATGAGCGCGGCAGAATATTCCATTACAGAGTTGATGCCTGTATTGGATGCGAACGGCGTACCGCAACAGCAGTTCTTGAAGTTCTACTACACTATGACTCCGCGCTGTCTGATCCCATTGTCGGGCAGTAGTGTTGATGACCGGGCGCAGATTTTGCCTGCATTTGTTACCTCTGTGACCAATCCAACGAATTGGCTGACACTTTCCGAGCAGATGAAAGGTTACCGTTATATAACGACTGGTCAGTATTCAGCCGATTTCTCCACTACAAATAACAAGGGCGAGGTAATAGATACTAAAAAGGCGGGTACCTGGTCGGGTGACAACAAGAGAATGTATGGTGCGGCAGCAAGTGCGACGGAAACGGTAGATGTGCCATTAGGCGGCGATTATAAGGGACTGACGCCCACTTATGTCTACCAAAATGGAAACATCAGCGAGCAATCCAAGTCAGAGCCTGCTGAGTTCATCAAAGACAATCCGGGCTATCAGCTGTCTGATATGGTGTTTAAGCGGGAGGATTACAAACCAAAATATCAGGGAAACTTGCTTTATTGGTTTGAAAACCCCGAGCCTATTTTCGTCTCGGAGTCACTGGTGGGCGATAACCTGCCTGTGGCTGAAGTGGTACAAAAGGCTGGTGAAGGCGGCGCGACAGAAGATATCTATAATGTCGATCAGTTGTGCAATTATTTAGGAAGCTTCAATGCGCTGGATACTGTGTCGCTGTGTATTCGTCCACAAGAGCAGACCACGGACAGTATTTTGGCTGTCCGTGAGCAGGGTGTTGCGAATGGGGTGAATGCCGCTGACATGGATTCCGTAAATGCCGCCGGCTTTAAGTCCATTCCCGATGCCAGTGGTTTGCGGCGCACGGAAAGCTCACACGATGGTATGAACGAGATGGCTGATATGGGGGACAGCCCAAATTCCATGCCTGAGTTTAATTTGAATATGGGCGTCGATCTGCCATCCCTGCGCCTATCAATCAGTGATTATGTAACGCTGATTATGGGCGGCAGTGAGGTTGGCTTTTCGATCGGCGCGCCGGTATTTGTTAAGAAAAAGTCCGAGCAGTCCCACACTTCGTCGACGCATAGCTCGTGGAGCAACGTGGATGTGATTGATGCAAATGCGGGTATCATGAATGGGATAAAAGAGGCCTTTACGGACCCGAACAAGATCATCGACTCTGAGATATGGGAGAATGCAGTACGCGCACAACAGGCAGCGGCTGACGGCGATAGTGTCGTTACGAGCAAAAAAATGCAATTCGCAATAGCTTTTAATGTGACGGTCATGTTCAAATACAGCCCGGTGGATAATACCTACTATTTCAGCTCAGCACTTATTCTGATGCAGTTCGGTTTTGATTTTTCCATGACATACCGCCTGACTGTGTTTCCGATTGTTTATGCGTATTTTACGATCGGAGGCAACCTTAAAACGGCAGGCAGTATTTCAAATAAGCGTGAAGTTGTGGAAGATACTGCGAGTGCTTTTGATCCGGATAAAGCGCCGGTCGGACAAGGGAGCGCGAGCAGCGCCGAA
>NZ_JALFLA010000080.1 GCF_022775115.1 Agathobaculum sp. | reverse complement strand
GGGCTAACCGTCTACCGGCAACACCTTTTCTATGTTCAATATACCGCCGGCAAGCGGGTTTGTCAATTCCTCGCCCACGCAGCCGTGTGGAGTCTATTTCCGTTATGACGCGCTGGCATCCGTATCCGGTGAGACATGAGCAGGCGGCTTCTCTGTGCGAGAAGCCGCCTGTTTTGGTCTTTCAAAGTGCCCGCTTCACGCGGGACGCTGCGAATCATGTACGAAAGTGACAGAAGATTAGGCTTCGACCTTGACGTAAACGCCGCCGTTACGGCAGGACTCAGTAGCGGCCTTGGCCATCAGTACCGGACGCAGTCCGTCGATCGCGCCAACAGGCACTGCCTTGTCGTTCTGAACAGCGTCGACAAATGCGACGACCTGATCAATAAAGGCCTGATTGTAGCGCTCAAGGAAGAACCACAGCGGCTTTTCAGTGTGGGTGCCGTCCACGGTGGTGACAGCGGTGGTGTTGAGCAGATCGTTGCCGTCCGCCGCCATGCCCTTCGAGCCAAAGGCCTCGACGCGCTGGTCGTAGCCGTAAACCGCCTGACGGGAATTGTTGATGACCGCGATGCAGCCGTTGGCCATCTTCATAGTGACAACAGCCGTATCGACGTCCGGGATACCGGACTCCTGCTGCAGGTTGGGATTGACAAGGCACGAGCCAACGGCCGAAATCTCGACTGCCTCCGAGCCGGTGACATAGCGCACCATATCGAAGTCGTGGATCATCATATCATAGAAGATACCGCCGGAAACCGCGACATAGGAAGCCGGGGGCGGCTCAGGATCGCGCGAGGAGACGATGACGATGTGCGGATCGCCGATGGTGCCGTTCTTGACAGCGTCGGCCACGGCCTTGTGGTTGTGGTCAAAGCGACGGTTGAAGCCGACCTGGAACTTGACGCCCTTTTCCTCAACCAACGCGAGCAGCTTTTTGATCTTTTCGATATCGTAGTCGATCGGCTTTTCGCAGAACACATGCTTGCCGGCCTGCACAGCGGCCATGGACACGTCGCAATGTGTATCGGTCGAGGAGCAGACGAACACCACGTCGACCTCAGGGTTGTTGATAACGTCCATAAAATCGGTGGAGACATTGGTGATCTTGCGCTCCGCCAGCCATTCACGCGCGCCGGACTGATCCAGCATGGGATCGGCGGCGGCGATGACCTGCACGCCCGGAACAGAGTTAATCAGGTTGTTGATGTGCAGCTTGCCGATACGGCCGCAGCCGACCACGCCGATTTTCAAAATGCCCATTTTCATTCTCTCCTTTGTCATAAGGTAATTTTATTATATATGACGCGGTGGACGGCTTCAAGTGGGTGTTTGAATTTCAGCGCACCGCCCAAATTTCGTGCAGGTGATTGGGCAAGTTGTGGCCTGAACAGGGTAGCGGGCGTGCAAAAAACGCCGTGCATTGTGCGGAAATAAAAAATGCACGGAAAATGCAACATCTCAGCGGAAGCTGTCTAAAATGCCCGGGATCGCTTGTGCGGCCGGGTTTGCTGTGATAAAATAACGGTATCCGTGCTGTTATGCGGCAAATAGCGCGGCGGGACACAGATAGAATCGCGTCAAAAGGGGGATCTGCATGAAGGTAACTGCACAATGGATCGCGGACCAGTGCGGCGTGTCGCGCGGCACGGTCGACCGGGTGGTCAACGGCCGGCCAAACGTCGCGCCTGAGGTGCGCGAGCGCGTGCAGAAGCTGGTCAATGAATACGGCTACAAAACGCCCGCCCAGCGGCAGGCGGCGCGCGCCGGGCGGGGCGCGCACCGCATCGGCGTCATCCTGCCGAGTTGGGATGCGTTTTTCATCCGCCGGATGCGGGAGGGCATCCGCGTGGCCGTGCATCACCGCGGGCTGGCCGATGTGACCGTGGCGGTGGAGGAGCTGAAAAACCGCTCGCACCGCTCGTATTTTGAGGCCATCGGCAGGCTGGAGGAGCGCGGCATCGACGGCCTGATCCTGACCGCACCCGACACCGTCGCCATGGCGGAGGAGATCGATCGTCTGGTCGCCGCGGGCATCCCTGTCGTTACCTGCGATTCCGACGTGTATGAGAGCCGCAGGCTCTATCATGTGGGGCAGGATATGGTGCGCTCCGGTCGAATCGCGGCCGGTCTGCTCGCGCCGTTTCTGGCGGGCGGTCAGGTGCTGGTCGTTACCGGTAACCGGGAGTTTACCGCCCATAGCCTGCGCGTGCGCGGCTTTCTTGACCGGCTGCATGAGCTTTTCGGCGATGAGATGGACACGAGCGTCATCGAAAGCGTCGAAAAATATGAGCTGACTTATGACGGTGTATTGCAGCAGGTGCGGCAGAATCCACGCATCCGCGGCATATACATGGCAAATGAGTCGGTAAAGGGCTGCATGGACGCGCTCGACCGGGTAAAGCCCGCAAGGCCGATCCACGTCGTCTGCCATGACCTGACGCCGCACGCGCGCCAGTATTTGGAGGAGGGGCGGCTGGATTTTATCATCGACCAAGACTTTTCCGCGCAGACCACGCGCGCTGTCGAGGTGCTGGCGCACACCCTGCGCACGGGAGAAGCGCCGCGGCAGAGCATTGAGTACATCCACACGAGCATCCTGACACGCGAGATGCTGTAACGCACACGAAAGGAAACAGTAAGAGCATGAGCAAACCAAGGTACACCGGCGTGCTGCTGGCGGGACTGCTGCTGACCGCGAGCGTGCCGCACGCGGGTGCGGCTCCACTGAGCACCGCCATCGCCAAGAGCATACAGGAGCATATCCGCAGCGCCTCCGCCGCGCAGACAGAGGAGACTGCCCCTGCCCGGCAGACCGGGCGGCAGGTCGGCTTTGCCGGGCTGGAAAAGACCGTGCGCGAGAAAAACCCCACGGTCAAGGCGCTCGACCGGACGCTTGCGGGCATCAAGGGCACCGACCTGGATGCACAGTTTGCAGGCCAGTATTTGCAGTATGAGGCGCAGCGGACGGCCTACCAGCGGCAGATCGAGGCCTATCAGCAGGCGATCGCGGCGCTCGAGCAGCACGCGGCCGACCCGGCGATCGCGGCGCAAATCGCCGCGCTGCGCATCAATCTGGGGGTCGCACAGGGCAGCCTTGAGGGCGCCAACCGCGCGATCGACGCGCTCGACAAGGCCGAGGAAAACGCGCGGGATGACCTTGCCGACACGGTCGCCACCTATGAGCGCCAGTTTGAAAATGCGAAGAACCAGCTCGTTCTGGGCGCGCAGTCGGCCTATTTGGGTGCGGTATCCATCCGCGCGGGGCTTGATACGCTCGATCGCAGCCTTGCGGGACTTGACCGCAATCTTGCGGTGGTCGAAAAGCAGGTCTCGCTCGGCATGGCCTCCCAGTTGACGCTGGACAGCCTTCGGCAGACGCGCGGCACGGTGCTGGCGCAGCGCGCCACGCTGGAAAAGCAGCTGGACGGCGTGCAGAACCAGCTGGCGCTGCTGCTGGGTGAGCCGGCGGGGGAGGCAGTTACCGTCGCCGACGCGCCTGAGGTGAGCGAGCGGCAGCTCAGCGAGATGCGGTATGAAACCGATCTGGAGCAGGCCAAAAAGAACAGCTACGCTATCTGGAGCAAGCAGGACGCGGCGCGCAAGGCTTCAAACGACTATGAGGATAACGTGACCGCGACCGTCGATGCCTATGAAGCCGCCAAGCTCAACCTTGAGGCCGAGAAGGAAAACGTCACGGTAGCCTTTCGCGCACTGTATCAGGATGTGCAGGACAAGAGGGCGCAGGCCGCCGACGCACAGGCCGCGCTTGCCCTACAGCAGCGGAATTTCGCTGTGTCCGAGCTGCAATATAACCGCGGGATGATCTCGAAAAACGACTTTCTGGGCGCGCAGGATGAGCTTGCCGCCAAGCAGGACGCGCTGGACGCGGCAAAGCTTGCGTTGTTCACCGCCTATAATGCCTACGACTGGGCCAGACGCGGCCTGATGAACAGCGCGTCATCCTGAATGGATCGCAATGGAGGAATGCAATGAAAGGAAAACGTATTTTGGCTGCGGCGCTTTCCAGTGCGCTGCTGCTGTGCGCGGGCTGCGGCGGGCAGGCTGCGCAGGAGGAGCAGGTGCCCCTCGGCACAGCGGTCGAGGTGGTCGAGGCGGTCACGGGCGAAATGAGCGCCGAGCACGCGCTGACCGGCAAGGTCGCGGCGGCGAGCGCCGTACAGATCTTCCCCATGCTGGCCGGGCAGGTGCAGACGCTGTCGGTCGCCGAGGGCGACACGGTGAGCAAGGGACAGGTGCTGTTCACGGTGGATACCTCGGCTGTCACCTCGACGATGGGTGCGCTGCAGCAGTCCTACAACGCGACCAAGACGGCCACCGATCAGGCGATCGCCAACGCGCGCATTACCTTGGAGCAGGCGCAGCTGGCTGTGGACAACGTGCGCGCATTGTATGAGGCCGGCGCGGCGGCGGCGCAGGATGTGACCCGCGCCGAGCAGGGCTTGCAGCAGGCGCAGAGCGGTCTTGACGCCGCGATAGCGCAGCAGACGGCCTCGCTTGCGCAGATACAGGCGTCGATGACGCAGATCACTACGCAGGCCGACCTCGGCACGGTCAAGGCACCGTGCGCAGGGCTTGTGACCATGGTCAATCTGGTGCGCGGCGGTATGGCGGCGCAGAGCCAGCCTGCCGTCATCATCGCTGAGGACGGAAAGATAGAGGTCGAGGTTTCGGTGGCCGAGGATGTGTTCACGAATATCCGGGCGGGCGATGCGGCCGATATCTCGCTCTCCGTGCTGGGCAGCGAGCCGGTGCGCGGCACGATCGCCGCACTGCCGGTGGCGGCCAATATGCAGACCGGCCTGTACGATGTTTCCGTTTCGCTCCCGGCGGGGGCAAAGCCGCCGATCGGTGCGTTCGCCACCGTGACCTTTTACACCAACCGGCGCACTGCGCTGCATGTGCCGACCGAGGCTGTGCTGACCGGCGAGGGTAACGAGAAGCACGTCTTTGTCGTGCGGGAGGATAAGGCCGTGCGCGTCGCGGTGGAGACTGGTCTGGTCGGCCGGAGCGATACCGAGATCGTGTCCGGGCTGAACGAGGGCAACCGCGTGGTAGTCAAGGGGCAGTCCTATTTGGCCGACGGCGATCCGGTGCGCGTGGTGACGGGCACAGCCGGCACAGCGCCCGCTGCCGCAGATGCCGCGCAGGGCGGGGAGGGCTGAGTCCCGATGAAAATCGCACAAAACTGCATCAAACATAACGTCATGACCCTGCTGTCGTACATCCTGATCGCGGTGTTCGGCGTGGTTGGCTTTCAGGGACTGCCGCTGGCGCTGATGCCTGCCATGGAGGTGCCGATCGCCATCGTCTACGCGAGCTATATCGGCGCAAGCCCGGAGGACATCGAGCAGCAGGTGACAAAGCCGCTCGAGGCGGCCTGCGCCAGCCTGTCCGGGCTGGATACGCTGCGGTCGGTTTCGTCGGAAAACGTCTCGATGATCGTTGCGATGTTCGAGGATGGCGTCGATCTGGATACGGTGATGGTCGATATGCGTGACAAGGTGGACAGAGCCAAGGCCGCACTGCCCGAGGATGCCTCCAGCCCAACCGTTATGTCGATCGACGTTGACTCGATGCCGGTTGTCATGATCGCGCTGCGCGGCAGTGACCTTGCACGCTTGCAGGCCATCGCAAAGGATGAGCTTGCCCCCGCGCTCGAGCGGCTGGACGGCGTGGCCTCGGTCGATATCTCGGGCGGCTATGAGGATGAGATTGCGGTCAAGACCGACGCGGCGCGCCTGAAAGGCTATCATCTGACCATCGCCAGCGTGGCGCAGCAGCTCGGGGCGGACAATATGGCTGTACCCGGCGGCAGCCTGACGAGCGGTGCGCAGACGCTTTCCGTGCGCACGGACGGTGAGTACCGCTCGGTCGAGGATGTTAAGAATGCGCTGATTTCGCTTCCGGCGGGCGGCACGGTGCGCCTGAGCCAGCTCGCAGACGTTTCCATGCAGCCCAAGGACCGCAGTGCCATCGCCAAGGTAGACGGCGAGGAATGCCTGTTTCTGTCGGTCAACAAGCAGTCCGGCTCAAACACAGCCCAGATCGCCGAACGCGCCAAGGCGGAAATGGCGCGCTTTGCCGAGGAGAACGCCGGCCTTGACTGGAGCCTTATTATGGACCAGTCGGACTACATCAATATGACCGTGCGCAATGCGATTTCAAACATCGTGCTTGGTGTGCTGTTCGCGGCAATCGTGCTGTTCGTGTTCCTGCGCGATTTCGGCGCAACGACGGCCATTTCAATCGCCATGCCGGTGTGTATCCTGTTTACCTTCCTCATCATGAAGGGGTTGGGCATCACGCTGAACATGATGTCGCTCGGCGGCATCACGCTGGGCGTGGGCATGATCGTGGACAACTCGATCGTCGTACTTGACAATATCTTCCGCTTCCGGGCGGACGGCTATGACCGCTTTGACTCCTGCACCAAGGGCGCGGCCGAGGTGACCATGTCGGTCATCGCCTCGACGCTGACTACCATCTGCGTCTTCCTGCCGATCGGACTGTCCGGCGGCATGACGGGCATGATGTTCAAGGAGTTCTGCATCACCATTGTCGCGCTGCTGGCCTCGTCGCTCATTATCGCGCTGACGCTGGTGCCGCTCTTGGCCTACATTCTGCTTGACCGGGGCGGCAAACACCGCCGCATGACCGTGCCCGATTCAAAGCGCAGCGAGCTGATGGCGGATAAGCCGCTCATGCGCCGCTACAAAAGTATTCTGAACCTGTTTATCACCCGCCGGGCGATCGGTATGCTGTTTACGCTGGCCGTGTGCGTGGTGTCGATCGTCAGCATTGCGCTGGCGGGCATGGAGATCATCCCCTCGATGGATCAGGGGCAGGTGGATGTTGCGGTATCCATGCCGAGCGGGTCTACCATGGAGGAGACCGCCGCGATAGAAGACCGCATCGTGCAGATCGCGCTGGATACGATACCCGAGATCGAGCAGATTTATTATTCGACCGGCGACGCGACCTCGATCATGTCGGCTTCGTCCAGCGCGAGCGTGACCATCATGCTGACCAAGGCCAAGGAGCGTGACCGCTCGGCCAGCGAGATCGCCGGCTTTCTGCGCCGCGACCTTGCCGATATCGCGGGCTGTGAGCTGACCGTGTCCGACGCAGGCACGATGGTCATGGATACCGGCTCGGATATCAGCCTGAGCCTTTCGGGCAGGGATTACGACACGCTCAGCGAGGTGGCAAGCGCGCTTACCAAGGAGATCGCCGCCCTGCCGGACGCGGTCAACGTGTCCTCCTCGGCGGGTGAGCAGGTGCCGCGCGTCGCGGTCAAGGTCGACCGGGAGAACGCTTCGCGCTTTGGCCTGTCGGCCACGGCGATCGGCGGCCTTGTGCGCAGCGAGCTGACCGGCTCGACCGCGACCACGCTGCGCATGAACGGCGAGGAGTATGATGTGACCATTTCGGGAAGCGACAGCGTCTCGCAGAGCCTGGACGCGCTGCGTTCGCTGCAATTGCCAACCGCATCGGGCGGCTCGGTGCCGCTCGGCATGGTGGCCAAGGTGTATACCGAGCTTGCGCCGCAATCCATCCAGCGCATCAACCAGAGCCAGACGGTCACCATCACGGGCGATACCGAATCGGGCGACAGCGCCGCCATGACGGCGCGGCTGAACGCGCTGCTGGCCGAATATCCGCTGCCCGAGGGCATCGATATCGACGACGGCGACAACTCCATGTCGACCATGATGGAAACGACCAACGCCCTGCTGCTGGCACTGTTTGTGGCCATTTTGCTGGTGTATTTCGTGCTGGCCAGTCAGTATAATTCGTTTGTGCTGCCCATCGTCATCATGAGCATCCTGCCGATCGGCCTGCTTGGTTCACTCGCGCTGCTCTGGCCGACAGGGAGCAAGGTGTCGATGGTTGCGCTGCTTGCGGTCATCATCCTTGCGGGCACAGTGGTCAACTCATCTATCGTGCTGATTGATTATATCGAGCAGCGCCGCCAGACTAAGGGGGAGGATAAGAACACCGCGATTCTGAACGCCTGTCCGCGCCGCATCCGCCCCGTGCTGATGACCGCGCTGACCACCATTCTCGGCCTTGTGCCGATGGTGTTCTCAAGCGGGGAGGGCGCGGAGATGATGCGCCCGATGGGCGTAGTCATGATGACCGGCATGGTGGTCTCGACGGTTGCCACGCTGTTCATCACTCCGGTCTATTACTCGCTGATCGACAGCCTGACCGAGCGCATCAAAAAACGTGTAAACAGGCGTAAAAATGTCGAAAAGCCGCAGACGAACGCGCAGACGGACGAATAAGGTCGGAGGATTTCGTCAAACCAACGGTTGCTTTTTTCGCCCGAATACGCTATGATAAGGGGCATATGAGGGAAAGCACCGAAGGGGAAGGAGCATCCAAATGAACCGAACGATCGCGCTTGGCGCGCTGTGCGCGCTGCTCCTGTCGGGCTGCGCCGGGCAGGACGGTTCGGCCGCGCCAAGCCAGCAGGACACAGGCGCTGCCGCACTGCAAACACAGGCGCTGACGCAGGCCGAGGAGGCGGGGCTGCTGGACGATGGGCAAAAGGACGATATGCCGGCGGATGGACTGCTGACCGAGCAGGACGCCGCCGCGCTGGTTGCTGAGCGGCTGCGGGGCGAGGGGTATACCGTCGCGCTGACCGATATCCGGCTGGAGACTGGGCAGACGGACGACAATAACCTGCGGGAGTACTTCGTTTTTGAGGTAAAGGACGCGCAGGGGGCGTCGGTCGGGCAGGTGGCGGTCGATAAGCAGACCGGCGAGAAATACAACTATCTCGGCGCGGGCACGCTCGACGATTACGACACCTTCCCGTTGTACGACCCGGAAACCGAGGAGATGTACGATTGGGCGGGTGCATACACAGGCCCGGCCGCGGTCGCGCTTGAGATTTTGCAGGGTGATGAAAGCTCGTTTGCGTACAGCTTTTCGGACGGCACGACCGGAAACGCCCGTGTCAAGGGCAACACCGCCAAGTCCGACGACGAGGAGATCAGCTTTCTGTTTTCCGAGGATATCATTACGGTTGTGGGCGGCGGCCTGACGGGCAACTACACCGCGCGTGCCGCAGACCGCTGAACGGGTGAGGGGCGGCTTTTGCCGTCCCCTACCATATTCTATTTTTTTCGATAAAACGGTTGACAAACCATCGTTTTATTGCTATACTATTTAAGCGTCAGAAAACCCGCGGGTGTAGTTCAATGGTAGAATGTCAGCCTTCCAAGCTGAACACGTGGGTTCGATTCCCATCACCCGCTCCACTGATTCTTTTGATAAGCGCCGGGTTTGTGGAATGGATTATGCGCCAGTAGCTCAGCCGGATAGAGCAACTGCCTTCTAAGCAGTAGGCCGGGGGTTCGAATCCCTCCTGGCGTGCCATACTTCGTGCTGACTACGCAAATTATATGGTGGGTATAGCTCAGTTGGTTAGAGCATCGGATTGTGGTTCCGAGGGTCGAGGGTTCAAGTCCCTTTACCCACCCCATATTTCACTCTATGACGCGCTGCTTCCGCAGCGCGTCATCCATAGGGGCGCATTTTTCGTTTTCTGGTGAATACAGGGGCGTCGCCAAGCGGTAAGGCATCGGCCTTTGACGCCGACATTCGCTGGTTCGAATCCAGCCGTCCCTGCCATCCATGCCCCAGTAGCTCAGTCGGCAGAGCACCTGCCTTTTAAGCAGGGTGTCCGGGGTTCGAATCCCCGCTGGAGCACCAAATCAAACCCGCCACAAAAGTGACGGGTTTGATTTATTTTGCTGTATTTCACCGCCCTTTCTTCAAAATTAATTTGATTTTTTCGAAAGTTGTTTGCCAAATTTAGTATCTTATAATAAAGACATATCATTGTACGCAAGGTAAAGTGTTGCAAACTTGTTGCAACACATCGGGCGTTAACAAGATGGTGTAAAAAGAGATGTAACGGCCGCCATCCTTTTCCATGCCCAAGCGCTTGGGTATTTGCAGCCCTACCTATCCACCGCCGCCGCCAGCTTGGTCAGCAGCGCATCGCCGTACTGATACCGCAGCAGATACGCTATCGTCTGCTCCTCCAGCCCGCACACGGTCTGCAGCTTGTCTACCGCGGCCTGCACCGCATCACTCGCGGCGGGCACGTCCGTGCGCGTCTGCGGCGCAAATACGCCGGGCGTGTTTGTTTTCGCATCATAGCTGATGCCGTACCCGGCCTGTGTAAAATCGCGCAGACGGACGTAATTCTCGTCGTCCTTTACGATGCAGGCGCATTCATACGCCTTGCCGTCAATGCACACGTTTTTCTTCTCTACCACTTCGGTATCCCCCTTTTCCGAAACCGCCTTGCCAAAGCCCTCTGCCATACCGTCCGCAATCGCGCGGGCGATATCGTTGAATCTCGCCTTGTACAAGGTCATATCGTCCTTGTCGTCCACAAAACACGTCTCGATCAGCGCGTGGGACACGCCGCGCCGGATGCAATGCCGCTGCACCGCGAAGCTGCCCGAGCGCTTGACGCCGCGATTGCGGAACCCCAGCGCGGCCATGCGCCGCAGGATAGCTCGCTCCACGCCGTCGCTTTTCTCGCTGGTGTGGATCCAGATCTCCGTGCCGGTCGTGCGCCCGTCGCCTGCGAAGTCCTTCGCCGCCGCGTTCAGGTGGAATTCCAGCGCATAGTCCACGCCGTCCAGCGGCAGGCTGCCGCCCTCCCTTACCACCTTGTACGCATCCTTGTGCTGGTCGTAGATATCGACCTCGAAGCCGTATGCCCGCAGCAGCGGCGCGACCGCGTTTGCCATGCGGCGGGTCTCCACCCCTTCCGTGTACCCGTTCGCCACCGCGCCGGGGTCGTAGGGCGTGCCGCCGTGCCCGGCGATCAGTAAGATTTTCATCATTTCTCCTTTCCCGGGGCAAATGAAAACGCCCCGCCTTGACTTTGGCGGCGCGTGTGGTATAATACATACAAAGGGACGCTGCCGACGAGCGGTTGACCCAATTACACCGTTAAAGTAACCGCTTCATTGGGACGTGAGGGCGGTTACTTTGCATTTATAGTCAAAATATGTAGCAAAATGATTGCCCATATCAAAACTCGAACGAGTTTTTGACCCATATGCACCACCTCCTTT
>NZ_JALFLA010000060.1 GCF_022775115.1 Agathobaculum sp. | reverse complement strand
GCGCTGGTAACGGCCCAAGGAGCCATCCTCCCGGAGGGCGTAAACCAGACTGTCACCATAGATGGAGGTTGCCTCCATACCGATGGTCACTTCGCTGAGCTGGAGTTTGTCCAGCGCTGACACGATTCTCTCTGAAAGTATGCTTACCGGTCATGGGGGGATTACAGCAACGGACCCGGTCTCACAGGTGTGATTGCGCTGGATATGGAGTATGATTACAGCGAAAATAGTTCCACATACACGCTGCACCTCACGGAACTGGGCGGCACGCCCTTCATCGGGGAGCGGACGGGAGACACCACGGCTCTCGGACAGACCTTTGGCTGAGGAGACGAGAGGAGAGAGACATGAACAGAGAACAAAAGCGATTGGTTTTTGCCTTGCTGCTGGCAGCTATGCTGCTGACGGCCATGACGGCCTGCGCTGCTCCATCGGAGTCCAGCCGGCCTATCGCCGAGTCGGAGCCACCCGTCGAAGGCACATCGGAGCCTCGGCTTCCGGACGATCAGCCTTCGGAGTCCGGCCAGCCCTACGCTGCCCTTGTGGAGCGTTTTTACACCTTGGTGTCCGATCCCTACGGCTTTGAGGACATCGCCGCATACGGGGAGTTCGGCGTCATCGAGGCGGCCAGAGCCATGGAGGACAAGGCGCTGGACGCACTGGGCTATACCATTGAGGATATCAGCGGCGACGGGGTTCCGGAGCTGGTGGTGGGTACCCTGCCAGAGCACGGTGGGCAGGTCAATGCGGTCTATACCCTGGTGGACGGCCAGCCACAGTTCGTCTTTGAGGGCTGGTACCGCAGCAGCTATTCCTATCTGGGGGACGGCCGCTTTTTCTACTACGGCTCCAGCAGCGCGTCAGAGACCGGCCGGGGGTTCTATACCCTCACCAGAGACGGGACGGCGCTTACTTGCGAGGAGTTCTACTTCATCCATGCCGTGGATGGGGACGTTTCGGATATCCGCGTCTATTACAACACCACCGGCAGCTGGGATATCGCAGTGTCCAAGGAGACGGAGCTGTCCCCAGAGGGATTCTGGGCGTGGGAGCCGCCCCACCATGCTCTGCCGCTGACACCCTTTTCCAGCTATGCGGCAGAGCATACAGCCGGAGGGCCGGTGCGCGTACAGTGGGCCGAGCTTCAGCTGCCGGGAATCGCCGGTTACGAGGAATTTGCTGCCGATGACGGAGAATACGCCGCAGACGTCCTTTTCGCAGCCGGGCGCGCCGTGACGGATTTTGAGCTGATACGGCTGACCATCCGGGAGGTGTATGATGATGGGACTTTCTCCTATGCTGCCGAGCCGGTCTATTCGCTGGAGCGTCTGACGCCGGAGCAGCCCCTGGTGGTGCGTATGGCCTTTCCCGGCGACATACCCGCCTACGGCATTTCCTATGTGGATGAATCCGGGGACGGGATGACGCACCACTTTGCGGTCGAGATCAGCGGCGAGGACGGTTCGCTCCTGCTCCGGGAGATCTACTGATCTGAAAGCACGATTTGAAACAGACCAAAAACCCGATGAAAAAACGTACAAAATTCCTGAGCGTCCTGTTCACCCTGGTGATGCTGCTGGGCATGGTCCTGGCTCTGGGGACTACGGCATTCGCTGCCCGAAATACGTTTTTTATGCATGTCGGGGAGAACATATTTGTTAATTGGGACATAAAGGCTGCTTGATTGAACTTTACGGATGGTATGACCGATAAACTTGGAGTTTTTCATGGCGGCATAGCCAGATTAGAAGCATTGTGCCATGGTCTCATGCAGTGCCCAGAAACATCCTCACCAGTGAGAAATACATCGGTGACGCCCTGCTGTAAAAGACCGACATCACCAACTGCAGCAGCAAGAAGGTGAAAAAGAATCAGGGCGAACGTCCGATGTACTATGCAGAGAACAATCACCCTGCCATCATTCCCAGAGACATCTATGACAAGGCGAAGAACGAAATGAGCCGACGTGCTAGCAACAGAAAGGTCATGCAGAAGCACGGAAAACTGAGCCGGGTAAATATGCCGGGAAGTACGTGCTGACGGCGCTTCTGGTCTGCGGCGAGTGCGGTGCCCCCTACAAGCGGGTGACATGGAGGCAAAACGGCAAAAGCGAATCGTCTGGCGGTGCGTGTTACGGATGGAATACGGCACATAGTACTGCCACCACTCTCCAAGATTGGATGAAGAAAAGCTGCACATGGCGATTTTAGCCGCCATAAACGGGTTCGCAGCCGTTGAGCAGAAGATTTGCCCCGCGGTTCAGCAGCTGGCGGAAAACGCCAGACCGGGCTTGCCGCCACCGACACATCCCTGATGAGCATGAAAAGACGGATACAGGAGAACGGCCGTGAGCAGAACGAGTTGTTAGATTGTCTGCTGGAGAACATGAATAACGCAGAACCCAACGCCAAAATGCAGACGCTGTCGGATGAGCAACAGACCCCCAAGGAGCAGGTGGAGGCGGCACAGCAGACGGAGAACACTCTCCGAGAGCCGCCGAATGTGCAAGAGCGTTCGGTCTCACGCCCGTGGCTTCATAGAATTTGACAAAGAGCTTGTCCGCGAGAGAATGTGTACAAATATCCGTGCGATTGCATTCAGGTAAAGCACGGTACCATTTTCTGCGCACTCATTGGAACCACAGTGGAAGTGTGTGCTAAACCTACTACGGGCGCACGAGACCCAGAAGGGGGTGGCAGGCATAGGGAATGCCCGCGGTCTTTTGGCCGGGATCGAGCTTGCTGCCGCAGCCTGTTTAATAAATGCGGCAGGCAGGTCTTGACAACGCCTTGGTCTTTTGATATAGTAACAGCATGAGTTAGCTTGAGCTAACTAAAATCTGCCGCATATCTGCGGCCTTGCTTCAGCCGGTGCGCGCGGTGGCTGCCGCGCACCGGATGCACTTCGATTATCCGGCTCATTGAGCTGTATAATACCACTTTTTATATGAAAGGAAAGAGAATGATGAACAAAATTGCAATCGTGTATTGGAGCGGCACTGGTAATACGGAGCTGATGGCAAACTGCATTGCGGAGGGTGTGCGGGAGGCCGGGGGTGAAGCCGTCCTGATGGCACCGGGCGAGTTTTCCGCCGACCGCTTTCACGAATACAGCGCCGTTGCCTTCGGCTGTCCCTCGATGGGCACGGAAGTGCTGGAGGAAGGTGAGTTTGAGCCGATGTTTGCCGGTGTGGAGGGTTCCTTGGGCGGCAAGCGCATCGCGCTGTTCGGCTCTTACGGTTGGGGAGATGGGCAGTGGATGCGTGACTGGTGCCAGCGATGCAGCTTGGCCACTCTTTATGACGAAGAGGGTTTGATTTTACAGGAGACGCCGGACGCGGATGGACAGGAAGCCTGCCGCGACCTGGGACGCGGCTTGGCCAAGTGGTAAAGTCGACTGGATGGCTCAAACTGTCAGTGTGGGTTAGCGTCAGATAACTTGCGTGCTTGTCGGTGTGGATGACATGTAGAATGCTGAGAAGAGGGTGGTAAACAGCGGTGAGAATAGACAACGGGTGGTTTTGCGGCGGAAGCTGCGTGCTCAGAAGTATGGGTTAGCAAATGCTAATTAACAAAAGGGAGGAAAGACATGACAATAAAAGGCAGGATGCTGGGCGTAGTGGTTACGGCCGGCATGGTGCTCAGCATGGTCTCTGGCGCTGCTGCGACAGACGGAATCAGCGGCCACTGGGCGGAGAATGCACTGAAGCAATTTATTGAAAAGGGTTATTTTAGCGGTGATGGGAACGGCGACTATATGCCTGACGGTATGATGAGTCGTGCGCAGCTTGCTGCGACGCTGAACCGCATCATGGACTACCAAACGGAGAGCGACGATATTGCCCGCTGCACGGATGTTCCCGCGGATGCGTGGTATCGCGCGGATATGGCCAAAGCGCTGGCAGCGGGTTATATGAGGGGCACTTCGGCTGATACGATGTCACCGGAAGAACCCGTGACACGGGAGCAAGCACTTGTGATGATTGCGCGTGTCCTCGGCTTGCAGGAGGCAGACCCTGCGCTGCTGGACAAATTCAGCGATGTGGGAGAAATATCGGCCTATGCTAAGGGCGCGCTGGCTGCCTTGGTGCAGGCCGGCTATATTACCGGCAATGCAAATGGACAGCTACAGCCGAGAAAGGCGTTGACCCGCGCGGAGGGCGTCAGCGCGCTGAGCCGCTCGTTCAACGCGCAGATCAACAGCAGTGGTGCGGCAGAGCCGGCAAACAGTGCTTTGACAGCGGAGGCACCCGTACCGGGAGGTAACGCACCCGTGGGTTCCTCTGCGGGGGGCGGTTTGCCCTCGAAGGGGTCATCGGGCGGCAGCTCGTCCTCCGGCTCGTCGGGCGGCAGCGCATCGTCGGGCGGCTCGTCTTCGGTGACGGCGGCAGCTGCGACGCTGGTCGACGAAAAGCAGACCAAGCTGGTCAAGCTCGGCTGGATCGAGTATGTTGCCATCACGTTTGCGGAGGGTTACAGCAAGGAAAGCTGCACAGTCACTGTGGACGGCGTGGACGTGACCGCAGCGTTGCAAAACGTTACCACAGACGGCAGCATTGCCAAGTGGGAGGTCACCGGCATAGACCCGGCCAAACTGACGGTGCACAGCAAGAGCGACCCCGCTCAGACACAGACCGTAATACTCAGCAACAACCCCAACCCGGCGCGGCCGGCCGTCGCGGCGGCGCCTACCGCGCCTGCATACCTTTTAGCACATGGCACGGCAAGCGTGTGGGACTATCATCTGACAAACTATGATGCGAGCGGTCAACCGCGTGTCAGTCCTGCGAGAACTACCTTTGCGCTGGACGGTACAAGCACTGCGGCGCACAGGAGCTATTCACCGGATGCGGTACTGAAGCCGGCGGATAACAGCTATGGTGTATCCGGCGAGGTCGAGATCCTGTTCAACTACAATACCGACGCAGAAAAGGCGTGGTTTGATAGCATTGCGGAGACCGGTGCGCTGCGGCTGCTGCAATACGATGAACGGCTGGCTTTGATCAACGACAAGCTGAGCTATACCAAGGAAAGCGGTGTGGCACATGGCAAGAACACAGTAGGCAGGCTGACTATCCCGCTGCCGCAGAGCAATTTCTATTCAAACGGCCGTTATTATGTATCGGTGGCGGGAAGCGATACCGCGCTGGTGTCCATCCATGTGGTCAATGAAACCGTGCCGTCCATGCAGCTCAAGGAAAGCGGTGCGATCATGCCGGGCAAGAATGTTCACTTCAAGGTTTCCGGCATGGTATACGGAGTGACGATGCCGATAGAGTGCGTCACACTGACCGATCCGTCGGGCGAGACGAGGGAGCTTGTCAAGCTGGATGATTGGTATCTGATCGGTGATACCTTCGTGCTTTACAACGATGTGAACAACAACACGCCCCAGCAGGGCGTTTACACAGTGACTGCCTATTCAAACGGCTTTCAGCCGATGAGCAAGTCGTTCACCGTTACCGGCAGCACGGCCACGCTGTATCAGGATATCCTGCGGGTCGACGCGGTCTCGCGCGCGACGACCGGCGGCAGCACAGGCAGTGGGGAGAGCGGCAGCGGCGGCAGCGGAACGAGCATGACGGTCGACCTGCTGTTTAACGCCGATCTGCTGACCAATGCATTGATTTTAAATGACATCGGTGTTGACTGCGCGGCGGCGGCCGGCATAGCCAAACGCTGGCAGAGCGATGTGATCGTCGACGCCGTGTTTGACGCGCGCGGAGCGGTCTATTATGATTGGACCGGCTATTACACTGCGGTCAGTGACGCGCGGCTCGAAGGCCGGTATCTGACCTTTGCCGATTATGCGGCGTCCGACAAGGCATCCGTTACGCCGAACCGCCCCTATGCGGTCAGGGAGGTGTTGGAGGACAACCTGCTGGGTGCAGTGCAGCATAACGGCGGCCATACCGGCTTGACGCCGCCTGCGTTGGCGCTGGACAGCGGCGCGCAGCGCGTGCCCGAGGGCAGTGACGCAGTGCTGGTCGGCGACGGCGAAAATTGGGAAGATTATTTGCGCAGTATTACGGCGATCCATGTCAATAGCGATTGGCAGCCGCTGCCGACAGACCGGTATTCGACCGAGGGCGGCAAGCTGATGATCGGCAAGGAGGCGCTGACGCTCGGCGAGAACCGTATCGAGATCAAGGCGACGGGCTATAAGCGTCTGGTGCTGGGTGTGGCCTATGAAAAGGCGATTGAGCAGGGACTGTCGCTTACGGTTACAACCGAGCAGCGCGCGCGCAAGGCGGGCAGCGACATTGTGCTCAGCATCACCGGCTCGGCGGGCGATTTCCTGAATGGCCTGCAAAGCGTGACACTCAATGATCGGCAGGTTCTGACCGCGGGACAGGGCGGCTCGGCGGCAAACGACTATTATGAGGTGAGCGGCGATAAGCGGTCGATCACGCTGAAGGGCGGATGCTTCCGGACGGCAGATTCGTACACGGTCGTGCTGCGCGCAGCGCATTATGACGAGCTGCGCGTTACCTTCTCGGTGGCTGAGGCCGACCCGCTTCCACCAGCGGCGGCCGCTGCGGTGCCTGCGCATACGGTCGTATGTACAAAGCAGCTGTTTGGCGACCGCTATCAGTTTACCTTTACGGCGGCTGGCGCGGCCGATCAAAGCGCGTTGGAGAGTTGGATCAATGCGATTTCCGGCGTGGCAGTTAACAGCGTGCCCTGCGGCAGAAGTGATTACAGTATGGGAGCGACAGACCGGTATGTGGCGGTGGCGACAAGTGGCTTCAGAACCAATGCCGTCAACACGGTCGTTATCTCCGCGGAGCAGTATGCGGATCTGGTGCTGACGGTGACGCTGGACGCGGCCGGCAGCCCGGTGAAAAGCAGCTCGAGCGGTGGGGATGACGGGCAACCCAGTGTTTCCGGCGGTAACCCGGCGACGTTCGGATTTATGTCAAATCATGAACTGATACGGTCTTATTGATTATCCCCCGACAGCCCCGCCCCGCAAAATATTTCCGAAAAAAATTTCCGCAGCCCTTATGTTTTTGTTTCGTTTACCGAAAATATAAATGAACGGTTCAAACACCGGGGCTTCAAACAGTCTGCGCAGGCTGGGCGAAGCACAACCCCGCGCTAAGCCCTTCGGGCAGTCCGGCCGGATGGCCGAACGGCAAGGCGCACCCACCTACATGCCGGGCAAGCAAGGACGCTGCGCCCGCGAAAATCT
>NZ_JALFLA010000047.1 GCF_022775115.1 Agathobaculum sp. | reverse complement strand
TCGATGCTGGTGATACGCGGACCGTTCAGATTGACCTTTTGGATGTTGGTGATCGTGCGGAATACCGGCGTGCCGCCCAGCGTGTTCTGCGCCGCGACGAACAGGATATAGTATGTGTTGTCGTTGAGCAGTTCGGGGTCGATGATCGTATACGGCTTGTTGTCGCCCGGGATGTCAAGCGAGTTGCCGGTCTGCACCGGTGCGGGCGTTGCGTTGCCGCCGCCACCTTGCAGGATGCCGAACAGATTGTTCTTCAGATTCTGCTCGTTGGGCTTGTTCGGGTCGGGCGTCCAGGTATCAAACGCACCGCTGGCCATTGCCTCGTAAACCGGCACTTGCTGGCCGCCCGACAGCGTGATCTTGGTGCTGAAGCTGCCCGGGAAGCCGCTGCCGGTGTAGAACGGATACAGCGCCCAATACACGTTGGCGCGCACTTCGGACTGCCCACCACCGGGCGAGACAGAGTAGGCCGCCTGACTGGGACCGCTGTTGTTGACAGTGAGCGTCGGCGGGATGGCATCGTCTGTGGAGAAGGAATAACACATCACCAGAGAGGGTGTCGGATACGAGCCTTTGAGCACAAAATAAATATAGTACTCCGCATTTGCGCTCAGACCCTCTACAGAGAAGGTGGCAAGGCCGCTGCCGGTGTAGGAGACCGTGCCGTGGTGGTAGCCCAGGCTGGTGGGATACTGCCCAGGGTTGGACATGATATCCGAAACGGTGGGTTGGGTAATGCCGTGGTCGCGCGCTGCGCCGGGCAGCTTGGTCTTAGCGTCTCCATCATCGCGTATCGCACCGACGTTGATGATGCTGTTCTCGAGCGAATTGCCGTTCTGATCACGCGGCGCAAGGTTACCCTTGGGCGCGACGACATAGTACAACTCGCCCTGACGGTCAAGCTGGAAGTCGATGCGGGTGACCGAGTCGCCCGGGTAAATGCGGGGATAGCCCTCGGCAAACTGCGGCGCGCTCTGGTTGCTGCGGATGATCTGCATCTTGAACGACGGCGGGTTGCCGATCACGGACAAGTTGCGCCCCTGCTCGACATAATTATTCCACGAGGTGTTGTCCATCGTCTGGTTGGTGAAGTTATACAGATTGCCCGCGTTGCCCGCCACACAGAACACCTGCAGATTGACGGTCGCGTCCCATTTGTCGCTCTCGGTGCTGTTATTGATGCTCTTGATGACAATCGCGTAGTCCTTGCTCGCGATGCTCGGCACAGTGGGGTACTGGTCCGGCTCGAGACCGAGGATGCGGTTCAAGCTGACAGCGACCCACTGCTGCGAGGATGATTTGGTGATGCTGAAGTCTTTGTTCGAGACCTTGCTCCAAGGCGCGTCGATACCCTCCGCGTGGTCGCGCTGATACAGTGTGAACACGATCGTGGTGTCCGCGGTGATAAGCAGATCGTAGCAGGTGGTCGGGGAGGCATTTTTTGTGCTCTCGCCGTAGGGTATCATCGAGAAGGTCTTATCAAACTTGGTGTTCTGTCCGCCTACTGTTCCCGAATAGAAGGCCAGCTCGTTAAAGTCGATCTGCGCGTCGAGCACGCGGAATTCGGGCGACAGGGTATTGCGCGCCATGTTGTTGCTTGAAGAGTCCGTGATGTAATTGAGCACGAACTGGTAACGGGTGCCGCTGAGCAGCGGCAGCGCGTCCTTGGTGAAGGTGACCTCGGTCTGCCCGTTTTCGTTCAGGCTGACGGTGATGTTCTCTCTGCCGAGATTGCCGAGCGTCAGCGGAACGGACTTG
This sequence comes from Agathobaculum sp., assembly GCF_022775115.1. Lineage (GTDB taxonomy): Bacteria > Bacillota > Clostridia > Oscillospirales > Butyricicoccaceae > Agathobaculum. The sequence goes on along the minus strand of NZ_JALFLA010000047.1, from coordinate 11,623 downwards.
TCAGGGTCGCTGATATCCAGATTGTTCAGCACGAACATGCCCTTGATGACTTCTTCCCAAGTGACGGTTTTGTCATCCTTGCTGCCCGCGATGAGGAACGAATCCTTATCCGACTGGTACATTTCGACCAGCGATAGCTTGGTCTGCGTGCTGTAAATATCTTCGTTGAATACCAGCGTGACGTCCGTGTCGGCGAGAGGGATATTGTTTTCGTTGGCCTGTGAGAAAAGCAGAGGTTCGAGCAGCTTGGGCGCGTTCTGGTCGAGCGTTTTGGCGTTCATCAGCGCGGCGATCTCGGACAGGTTGCCCGACGTGTCCTCCGCCACAAAATAGATGTCATAGGCGGTCTCGGCCTCCAACCCGCTCAGGTTGACGCTGGCGGCCGCGTCCTGCTTTGCGGTGAACGAGCCGCTCTTGACCGCGTACATGCCGCCCTTGATCTGGAGCTTCTTATCCAGCTCTATGGCTTCGGGGTCGGTCAGCGCGGCGTTGGCCACCGGGTAGTCCGCCCCGTGCAGCACGATCGCCCAGTAGATCTTGCCGTCCTCGTTGATCATGGCCTCGCCGGTCAGCGCCTTGGCGTCAATCTTGCTGATACGCGGATAGTTGGTGCGGAAGACAGGCGGGGTGCGGTCGGCGGTCTTGACTGCGACCTTGGTCACAGTCGAATCGTTGATGGTATCGGTCAGGAAGAAGTATGCGTCATATTCGGTCATTTCGGCCAGCGCGTTTTTGGCGGTCTCCTCCACATTGCCCATGCGGATGGTGTCCTCCTCACTGCGCACGACCGCGAGCTTGCCTGAGTCGATCGCTCCGCTCAGCGTGCCGGATTTGAAATCGTTTGCCGTCGGGGCGGGCATACCCTTCTTATAAATTGCCCAGTACAGTTGGCAGGTCTTGGTCGGCGCCACGTCGAAGTCGATATAGGTGTCCTCGATGATGGTGGCGACCGGATAGCCAGAGGCAAAGGCGGGTTTGCTGTTGTCAGGCGTGGTGAAGTATACGCTCTTGACAGTGCTCTGCTTATCGCGGCTGTCGACCAGCACGGCCGAGAGTACATACGAGGTATCCAGCTGCAAGCCGTTGATTTTTTGTACAAGGTTGGTCTTGGCGTCTTTGACCGACAGGTTGCCGCTCTTGACGATCTTCGCGCCATAGGTGGGCGGCTTGATCAGGTCGCTTGCGGAGAACGCGCCGTCGCCGCTCAGGCGGATCGCCCAGTACAGCGTGCCGGGTTTGTTGGTTTGGAAGGTCGCCTCGGCTTGATTGGGCGCAATATCGGACATGCGCGGATAGCCGCTGAGGATGCGGGGGGAGTCCGACATCTGCTCGGCCATCGTGCTGTCCATCACGATACCGTTGATGTTGGCCGTGATGCCCGGGCGGATGTTGATGATATCGGGCAGCATCTCAACAATGCAGCCGGGGGCGTTGACGTTCAGAACCTGGATATCACCCTTGCCGGTGACGCGGGTGGCGGTATCAAGGTTCATCGTGTCTACCGACGCGCCTTGTGCGATGTTGACCGTGGAATCGGGCGCTTTCTCGTCGATGGTCAGCGTCTGCACGGTGCCGCTGCCGATATTGATCGCGGTCTTGGGGGTCATGGCGATAACGTCACGGATGTTGCCGGCCAAATCGAGCCGCGTGCCCTCCTCGCCGTCGACCGTGATGTGCTGGAAGCCGTGACGGCCGGTGGATTTGCTTTCGATGTAGGTGTTGGTGCGCACATACACGTCGTTGATGTCGGTATTGCCCTGCATACGCAGGGTGACATACTGGTTGGAGGCGCTGTCGACGATCAGCTCAGGTGCGGTGCAGTTTTTCAAGATGATGCTGCTTTCACCCTTGTTGCTCTCACCCGCGCCGCTGGCGACGATCTTGCCGTAGACGGTCACGTTGTTGAGCGTCACATATCCAAGCCCGACGCCGCCGGTGATGTACAAATCGCCGGTGACTGTAAGATTTTGCAGCGTAACGCCCGAGCTTGTGACCATCAGGTTGCCGGAGACGCTGTCCGTATAGGTGCCGGGGGTCTGGATGGGTGTGCCGATGACGCGCACCAGCATGGCAGCGACCTCGCCGCGGGTGATATTCGCGGTCGGACGGAACGACCCGTCCGGATATCCCCGGAGAATGCCGTCCTCAGCGGCGGTTTTGATGTAACCGCGGCTCCAGCTGCTGGCTGTGCGGCTGTCGGTAAAGGACAGATCCTCGGCCGCCTGCGGCTGGAGCATCAGATTGCGGCACACCATCGTCGCCGCTTCCTCGCGCGTCATGGTGGCCTCGGGCGAAGCGGTCGAGCCGGAGGTTCCCTTGAAATAACCGGCCGTATAGGCGATGCTGATATCATCATAATACCAGTCGCTCGTGCGTACGTCGCTGAACGGCTGCTTGCCGGTTTGCTCGTAGCCAAAGGCGCGGTTGAGCATAGTGACAAACTCTGAGCGGGTGATGTTGCGGTTGGGATCAAGGTTGCCGTATTGGTCGCCGCGCATCACATCCCAAGAGACCAGCTGGTTCAAATAGGGGGTCTGCCAGTCGACAGCCTGCGCCTTGGGCAGCGGAAAAGAAAGCGAGCCGAACAATACGGCAAAGCACAGCAGCAGCGCACCCACGCGCTTGCCTGCTCGGGCGGATAGCTTGGTCAAAAGTTTCATCATAATTGCACACCTTTGTCTTGTAGTTTCACGTTCAGCGTTTTTTAGTGATGCGACCGCTGCAAGCTGAAATCAAAGATTTTCTCCTGCAAAAGCGCTTCCTCCTGCGGCAGCAGATCGACAAACTCACACGCATACAGATGCTGCGGCTCGGAGATCGGACGGAGCACCTGCATGACCAGCAGCAGCGGCGGCTCGGTGAAAGGGATGATGATCTCGTACACATCGCCCTTTTGAAGCGGAGCGGACGCATACAGGGCAATGCCGCCGCAGCTGATATCCTTGCTGCTGATGGGCAGGCGCGCGCCGGGCGGGGAAAGGGGTGTGATATAGGAGTGGAACACAAGGGGGATGCGGAACAGCCGACGCAGTTGGGGGTCGGCCTTTTCAGTAGCCTCAAAATAAAGCAGGTCGCCGCGCACCTGCGTGACCTCGCCGCGCCAAGAGAGGGAAGGCTCGGTGCCGTGGCTGAGCACATTGATGTAAGGGTAGTGGAACAGGTCGCCGCGGGGGGGAGAGGTAAGGCGCAGGACCTTGTGCTGCCTGTGCTGCTCGACCAGAACCGCGCTGGCCAGCGTTTCATGCTGGTCACTGAGCAGGATGAAGGTGGATGGGGTTTGTGATTTTTGATTCATGATGCGGGCTCCTCTTCTGGATCGGCAGCGGCGGCCTGACGCGGTACGCGCGGCTGCTGCGGGTTGTTGGGATCAAAATGCAGGAAGTAAACATAAATATCGACAATAAGCCGATAAAGTGACTCAGGGATTGGCTCGCCGAGCTGCAATTGTGAGAGCATGGTGGCCAGCGAACTGTCCTCGTACACAGGTACGCCGTTTTCCGCGGCGACCTCAACGATTCTTTCGGCAAGGTATCCCATGCCGGTGGCGACGACGACCGGCGCAGGCGCGCCGTTTTCATATTGCAGCGCGACCGCCTTGCGGTCATAACTGGGATTATATGGAGACATTGATGCTGTCCATCCTTTCAAATATTTTGGGGAAAACCTCGGAGATCGTCAGCGGGCGGTCCATCGGCGAAACGCGTGCAGCGGCGGCCTTCAGGCCGTTGCGCGCGGCCAGCTCGGTCATTTTCTCCTCAAACATACGGGAAAACGCGCCGAGCGCGGGCGGACAGTGCAGGTTGGCCTCTACCGTGTCGCCGTGCATGGTCAGCACGAGGTCGAACAGGCCAAGCTCCTGAATGTCGAACTTAAGCAGCAGGCGCATGGTCTTGCCGGAGGACGAGGCGCCGCCGCTCTCGTCGTTGGGATCGACCCACAGCTCGGAGAACATCATGCGGCCGTCCATCTCGACCGGCAGCATGGCGTGCGCCAGCGGCATATACACGCTTTGGTTGACCAGAATGGAGTCCATCAGCGCTTGCAGGGTCTGCCGCAGCTCGGCGCCGCCGTCCCCCCGGACGGCCTGCGCGGAGAGCGACGAGAGCCGGTCAGCCAGCGGGTTTTCCGTCCGCTGGGTGGCAAGGGCGCTCTGCTCAAGCAGCGCGCGCAGCTCCTGCGCGTCCATGCCGCTGAATTGATCGCGGATGGACGAATACCCCAGCAGCTGGTAAAAGGATTGCAGCATGTTTTCCGGCGAGCCATTTTCAAAGCGCGTGATGTCAAGCAGCAGCATGCTGAGCAGGCTGCGGGCGATGCCGCGGTCGTGCATCTGCGAAACATAGTCCGACATATAGGGGATCAGCGTGTTTTGCAGCAGCTTGAGCGCGCCCGCGCGGTCGCCCTTGCCCAGCAGCTCGTCAAGCTGGGAGAGCTGCGTTTGCAGCGTGCTGCCGAAGCGCTCGGGCATGAACCACGACATCTGCCGGATGGTGCGCTGCATGTTGCGGGCAATGTGCGCGGTTGAGGAGAAATTATTATATCTGCGCAAAAACTGCGCGATATCGTTTTTCAGGCCGTCCGACGGGTGCTTGCCCAGCGCGCTGCGCAGCGTGTCAAAGAGCGGGCCGGTAAAACGCTGCCCCGATCCGACTTGATTTTTCAGCAAATCGAGCAACTGCTCGGGCTGCACTTGGATCATCTGCAAAAACTGCGCCAGTTCCTCGCCGATGCCGGCGGTCATGCCCGAGGTGACCAGCTTGCCCGCCTGCGAGATGAGAAAATGCAGGCCGGTCTCCGAGATAGAGCCGGACGCGCGCAGCTCCTGTATAAAGGCGCGGAAGTAAGAGTCGAACCGGCGCGCGGCATTCATGTTGGCGGTATCCTGCCGGTCGCTGCGCGCGTCCGCACGCCCGACGCGCGAGGGGTCTGGAATGTTTTGGATCTGAGGGTCGTTCGGCGTGATGGGCGAGCGGTATGTATTGCCCTCTTGACCGGGAACAGGATTTGTAACGCTTGTGATATTTTGCATGATGGCGCTCCGTTTCGTTTACAGAAAAAATTATGGAATGCATTATTAATTGATGCTGGTTTTGGTCGAATTTATAAAATAGGCGTTGTTATCAAAATTAAGAAAGGATGGCGTATCGGTTTATGGCAAATGGTGGCGATAGCATTCTGGAAATGTATTTGTATGAGACCAATACATTGTTGGAACAGCTTGATAATATTATGCTGACGGCTGAGCAGGCGGATACTCTGTCACAGGATGACGTAAACGAGATTTTCCGCATTATGCACACCCTGAAGGGATCGGCGGCGATGATGGAATTCGAGCCGCTGATGACCATCGCGCATCGCATTGAGGACATGTTTTTCCTCATCCGGGAGGGAAGCATGGATGTGATCCCCGAGCAGGACAAGCCCAAACTGTTCGATCTTCTGTTTAAGTCGATTGACTACTTCAGAAATCAGGTCGGCAAGATCGAAGCCGGAGAACCTCTTTCTACGAATATCGACAGTTTTGTAGATGCAATTAATATGTTCATTGACAAAATTAAAGGAGACAAGGCGGCGGAGGATAAACCCGCGGAGGACAAGGCCGAAGCGGAGAAGCCCGCCGAAGAGAAGGGGGCGTCGCAGGGGGAGCAGGTCGCTCCCACGGCGGAGACCGCGCCGCCGGATGCACGGTATGCCTATTGCCTGCGCGTCTTTTTGGACGAGGGCTGCGGCATGGAGAACCTGCGCGCCTACATGACGGTCAGCGATGTCAGAGACTGCTGTCCGGATTTCCTCTTTGAGCCGGAGGATATGGAAGATAACACCGAGCGCGCGGCCGAGATCGCGGAGAACGGCTTCCTGATGCACTTTACCAGCGCGGCCGACCGCAAGGCTGCGATCGAGATCGTGTCTGGTTTGGGCTTTGTAAAGAACTTCCAGACGATCGACCACCCGCTGCCCGCACCCAAGGCGGAGGCCAAGAGCGCACCCGCCGAGCCGCCGCAGGCGGAGGCCAAGGCAGCGCCCGCTGCCAAACCCGCGCCGGCTCCCAAGGCTGCACCGGCCGCCGCACAGGGTACGGGACACCAGATCAAGCAGAGCCTTATCAGCGTAAACCTTTCCAAGCTCGATCAGCTCATGGCCGTCGTGGGAGAGATCGTTATCACCGAAGCGATGGTAACCGCCTCGCCCGATCTGCGCGGGCTGGAGGGCGTCAAGCTGGATAACTTTAATAAGTCCGCGCGCCAGCTGCGCAAGCTGACTGACGAGTTGCAGGATATCTCGATGTCGCTCCGCATGGTGCCGGTATCGGGCACATTCCAGAAGATGCGCCGCATCGTGCGCGATATGGGTCAAAAGCTGGGACGTCCCGCGCGGCTGACCATCATCGGTGAGGATACCGAGATCGACAAGACCATCGTCGACGCGATCAGCGACCCAATCATGCATATCGTGCGCAACTCGATGGATCACGGCATCGAGGCGAACGAGAAGGACCGCATCGACGCAGGCAAGGACCCCGAGGGTGAGATCATCCTGTCGGCGCAGAACACCGGCAGCGAGGTCATTATCAAGATCGAGGATGACGGCGCGGGTGTCGACCCCGATGCGGTGCTGCGCAAGGCGCAGCGGCAGGGCTTGGCCAATCCGGATGTGGAGTACAGCCAGAAGGAGATACTAAACTTCCTGATGATGCCGGGCTTTTCGACCAACACCGAGGTGACCGAGTTTTCGGGACGCGGCGTGGGCATGGATGTAGTCAAGAAGAACGTTGAATCGGTCGGCGGCGTTGTCATCATGACCAGCGAGTTGGGTAAGGGCACCTGCACGACGCTCAAGATCCCGCTGACCACCGCGATCATGGATGGCATGGAGGTTTCGGTCGGCAACTCGATCTTCACCATCCCGATCCAGAATATCCGGCAGTCGTTCAAGGTGACCGAGGACGACATTATACATGACGCGATGCAGGGTGAAATGGTGCATCGGATGGATAACTTCTATCCGGTCGTCCGCCTGTATCAGACCTATGGCATCGAAACGCAGGCAACCCGCATGGAGGACGGTATCCTCGTTTGGGTGGAGACCGGCGAAAGCTCGTACTGCCTGTTTGTTGACGAGCTGCTAGGCGAGCAGCAGGTGGTTATCAAGCCGCTGCCGTCTTATCTGAATAATTTCGGCATCAAGGATGCGGGCATTGTCGGCTGTACGATTCTGGGCGACGGTAATATCAGCCTGATTCTGGAGGTCGCTAATCTGATGGGCGTGCCGGCAGGCTATGCGGGCTATTGACGGATTCCGGCCATTCTGAATACGGGAGGAGCGAAATTATGTCTGACGAAAACATGTTGTTTGCGACCGAGCAGGAGCAGATGGAGGATGGAAAGCAGATCGACGAGATTGCAACACGCAAATTCCTTACCTTCCAGACTGATAATTTGCTGTTTGGCATTGCGGCCGAAAATGTAGTGGAGATCATCACCAGCCACACGATCACACGTGTGCCGATGGTGCCGTCGTATGTGCGCGGCATCATCAACCTGCGCGGGCAGACGATTCCGCTGATCGACATGCGGCTGCGCCTGAATATTGAGCCGACCGATACCGATTGCATCGTGGTGCTTAATATTGATGAGATGCAGATCGGTATTCTGGTGGACACAGTCTGCCAGATCATCGATATTCCGGAGCAGAGCATCCGCGCAGTGCCGGAGCATAATGCGCAGAAGTATGTTTCCGGCATGTCGTCCATGCCGGACGGCTCGGGTACGATGCTGGTGCTCGATTGCCATCTGCTGCTGTCCGATTGAGCCGCAGATATTGATTTGAAGAAGGGATAAGCATTGAAAATGCTGAAGTTATCCGATGCAGATTTTAATCGGTTAGTCCGCTTCATGCATGATAATTACGGTATCAATTTATCGCAAAAGCGACTGCTGATAGACAGCCGCTTATCGGGAACGCTGCAGGCGCAGGGATATACGAGCTTTACCCAGTTTATCGATGAGCTGCTTACAGAAAAGAATAAATCAAAAATAGAAATGGTGCTCAATAAGCTGACGACCAATTATACTTATTTTATGCGGGAGAAAGAGCACTATGAGTTCTTTGCCGATACAATCCTGCCTGAGATCGTGGCGAAGAATGAACAAAAAAAGGTATTGTCGATTTGGAGCGCCGGCTGTTCAAGCGGCGAGGAGCCGTACAATATCTCCATGTACATCAAGGAATTTCTGGGCGGGCGCGCGGGTGCATGGGATACGCGCGTGCTAGCTACGGATATTTCCCACCGGGCGTTGACCGCGGCGCATGACCCGTCCTATGAACTGCCGATGGATATGCCGCCGGCTTGGCGCGAGAAATATTTCCGCCCGCGGGGGGACGGAAGCGGGCGGTACACGGTCGCACCGGAGATACGCCAAAACGTGATCTTCCGAACCTTCAACCTGATGGACCCCATCCAGTTCAAGCTGAAGTTTGACGTGATCTTCTGCCGCAACGTCATGATTTACTTTGACCAACCAACCAAGGATGCCTTGGTACAGCGCTTCCACAACGCCACGAAACCCGGCGGATATCTGATTATCGGGCTTTCAGAGAGCATTGGCAAAAACAGCCCGTATCATATGGTTAAGCCCGGGATATTCCGCCGGGATTGAGGTAATTTTGCAAGCGAGGTGGATAATATGTCTGTCGGTGTGAAAAAGATCCGTCTAATGATCGTAGATGACTCCATGCTGGCGCGCCGCATCATCAGGGAGGGGCTGCGGTCGTATGCGAATATAGAGGTGGTCGGCGAGGCGACGAGTGCGATGGACGCGCGCAAAAAGCTGCCGCAGCTGAGACCCGACGTGATGACGCTTGATGTGGAGATGCCGGGCATGAGCGGCATTGAATTTGTCAAAAGCATTTTGCCTGAGTATCCCATCCCGATCATTCTGGTCTCATCGCTTGATCTGCGTGTGTTCGACGCGATGGCGGTGGGCGCGGTGGATTTTGTGCGCAAGCCGGATAAATCGACGTCCAACGAAAAGTTCATCCGCGCGCTGGCCAACAAGATTTCGATCGCGTCATGCGCGCATGTGCGTCGGCTGCCTGTGCGAAACGGCGCGCCGGCAGGTCAGCAGGCGGGGGCGGCGCTGTCCCTGCACACAACCGCGTCGGATATCATCATCGGCTTAGGTGCGTCAACAGGCGGCACCGAGGCGACGCTGGAGGTCATCAAGCGTCTGCCCGCTAACACGCCCGGCATTGTGGTAGTGCAGCATATGCCGCCCGGTTTTACCAAAATGTATGCCGAGCGCTTGGATCGCACTTGCCCGATGCAGGTCAAGGAGGCACAAAACGGTGATATCATCGAGCGTGGCCGCGTGCTGATTGCACCAGGTGACAAGCAGATGCGTGTCGTGCGTCAGGGCGCGCATTACGCAGTATCCTGTCAGCCGGGGGCGAAGGTCAGCGGACATTGCCCCTCGGTCGATGTGCTGTTCCGCTCAATGGCGCAGAGCGTCCATTGCCGCATGGTGGGTATCATCATGACCGGTATGGGGCGCGACGGCGCGGAGGGGCTGCTGGAGATGAGAAAACGCGGCGCGTTCACAATCGGGCAGGATAAGGAATCCAGCGTGGTATACGGTATGCCTATGGTTGCATACGAGATTGGCGCGGTAGCGCAGCAGGCCTCTTGTGAGAACATCGCAGGGGTGCTCGTGCGCCATTTGGAGAGCATCCGCACGTGAGCTGGTTGGGCTTTTTGTGTCATTTTGCTGTTAACTAATTGTTAATATGAATACAATAAACGATAAATCAAAAATTTTTTTTGATTTATCGTTTATTTTTCGCCAGTAAATTCCGATAGCTAATATAGTTGTTATTTAGTTGTGCGCAGATAATTGTTGACGCCGCAAGGGAGGAGTTGACCAGCACTATGATGATTACAAAAACCGGAGGAGTAACTCCTCTCCAGATGCACTGCACACAGGCGGAAGGCTTGGACGGCGCGGCGGGACGCGCCCGGCAGTATGATAGGGTGGAGTTAACCACGACACAGTATACGCAAGAGCAGCGCTTTGCCCGTGAGTTGGCGGGACGGATCGCGCAAGAAGTGCGCACGCAGCAGAGCGAGCAGGTGCCCCGCCTGCGTGAGCAGGTGGAGGCCGGAACATACCGGTACAGCATTGACGAACTGGCGGTACAGATCCTATTGTTCGGAGGTGCGGGAGGATGAAGCAGGATTTTGTCAGTATGGTCGAGCTGATTCGGGAGCTGACGCGCGCGATGGACGAGTTGACCCAAACGCAAAGGACAGTGGCGGCCGCCGTACACACGGACGATTTGGCCGCGCTGGCCGAATGCATGAAAAAGCAGCAGGCATTGGCGCTGTCGCTGCGCAATATCGACCTCAAGCGCGCGAAGCAGCAGCAGGCTATGGGGATTGAGACGCTTCGGCTCTCTGAGCTGTCCGACTGCGCGCCCGATGAGGAGACCCGCCAGCTTGTAAAAAACGCGGCCGAGCAGGCGGCCAACCAGTACCGCCTGCTGCAAAGCGCAAGCGAGGTCGCGCGTAGCGCGTTGGAGTGCAGTCTCCACGAGGTGGAGGGCATGATGACACGAATGGGCATCGACCCCGCACAGGCGCAGGAGAGAACCGCGTCTGTCAGCGGTGCGCATACCGATTTTCACGCATGACGCAGAGCATGGAGGAAAAACAGAATGGCTACTTTTGGTGAATTTACCGTAGCGCGTCTGGGCATGATCGCCAGCCAGATGGCGCTGAATGTAACGGGACAAAATATTTCCAATATCAATACGGCGGGCTATACCCGGCAGCGGCTTGACCAGTACAGCTTTATCACAAACGGCTCGGGACTTTACCATTCCAACAATTCGGCTTCGGTCGGCTCGGGTGTTATGCTGGCTGGCGTATCGCAACTGCGTGACCCTTATCTGGATATCCGCTTTCGCAAGGAAATGTCCAGCGTTGGCTCGACGGAAGCGACGCTGGGCGGTCTCGAGCAGGTGCTGAGCGTCATCAACGATGTCAACAAGACCGGCATCACTACGCAGATACAGGATTTGTTTGACCGCATCAGCAGGCTGAACACCGAGCACGTCGGCGAGCAGGAGTTTGACACATTGGTGCGTGCTTCGGCAAACTCGCTCTGCCAGCTGCTTAACCAGACGGCCACCGACTTGCAGACCGCGTTTGACAACGAGCGGTCGATTTATGAGCAGAACGTCCAGAAGGTCGACGGCATTTTGGAGAAGATACAGGAGCTCAATGAGCAAATCCGCCGCTCTGACATCAACGGCGACTCGGCGCTTGAGCTGCGCGATCAGCGCAACACATTGATCGACGAGCTGTCCTCGTATGTCAAGATCGACGTCACCTATGACAAGGAAAATCTGGGCGCAGGCTTCTCAGTTGAGCAATTGAACATCAAGCTGGTCAATAACGAGACCAATCGGCCTGACCAGACGCTGATTCAGGGCATCTACCGCGCATCCATATCGTTTGATGAGACTGACCCGGCACTCTTGCTGAATATCAGCGAGCTGACCGACTCGGACGGCAATCTGGCGAGCAACACCGCGTCCAAATTTGTGCTCAGTGACTTGAGCTTTG
>NZ_JALFLA010000025.1 GCF_022775115.1 Agathobaculum sp. | reverse complement strand
GACGCGGCTGGCCACGCCGCTGTCGAGCAAGTGCCGCAGACAGAATCTGCACCGGCAGAGCCGGTACAGGCCGAGCCTTCCGCTGCCGCCGCACCGGCACAGGCTGAGCCTCCTGCTGTTGCCGCCGCACCGGCACAGGCTGAGCCTCCCGCTGCTGCTGCCGCACCGGCACAGGCTGAGCCTCCTGCTGTTGCCGCCGCACCGGCACCGGCCGCGTCTCCCGCCGTGGAGGAGAGCGAGGCGGCTGATAAGCACGCCGGTATCCGTATGCCCGAGCCGCAGGCGCCGCAGGAGCAGGTGGTAGCGCCCCACGGCGAACGCGATGTCAAATATGTCAACGTGCTGCAGGAGCTGGTCGAGGAGACCGCGCCCTATTATATCGCGCAGATGATGCGGTGTAATTGCCCGCGCTGCGTGGCTGATATGAAGGCGCTGGCGCTGACCAGCCTGCCCTCCAAATATGTGGTGCTTAACCCGGTGCAGAAAAATGCCTATATGAGTATTTACGCCGCCCGGTATGATAAGGATCTGTCGGTGCAGATGATGCGTGCCTGCGTGATGGTAAACGACAATCCGCACCACTAAGCGCCATATCCGTATTGTTTTACAAGAAAATGCGCCTTGATTCGGTAATAAACCGTTTCAAGGCGCATTTTTGTGTATCAAGGGGAGGGCGCGGCCGCGTCATCTGCGTCCAGCAGCTGAAACAGCTGCTCAAATTCCATCGGCGGATAGAAGTAAAAGCCCTGTATGAAATCGCAGTCGGTTTGTCGGATGAGCTGAAGCTCCTCGTCGGTTTCAACGCCCTCAACGCAGATTTTTTTGCCGAACCGGTGGCAGGCGTAGATAACGCTGATGATAAAATTCAGCTTTTTTTCCGATGAGGTGACCTCGCGCATCAGTGTGCGGTCCAGCTTGATGAGGTCGGCCGGGTATTGCAGCAGCAGCTGCAAGCTCGAGTACGCGCTGCCAAAGTCATCCAGCACAAAAGAAATGCCGATATTTTTGCATTGTCGGATAAACCGCGATAAATGCTCAGGCATTTCATCAAAGTGCGTTTCGGTCAGCTCGATCGACAGATTGCGACCCGGAATGCCGTAGGTACGCAAACTTGCCTCAATGAACGGAAACAGGTCGCTGTCCATGATCTGCAAATAGCTGACGTTGATGGAAATTTGAAAATCCGGGTGTTTTTCTAAAATGGTTTGGCAGGCTTGCAGGGTCTGGGTGATTACCCACTTGCCGACCGGGATGATAAGGCCGAGGCGCTCCAAAAACAGGATGCATTTCTGCGACGGCACATTCTGCGCTTGATGCCGCCAGCGCAGCAGTACCTCGCCGCCGAAAATTTCGCCGGTAGCCGCGTGCACCTGCGGCTGTATCACGATACGGAAGCCCTCAAAGCCGTGGTGGATGCTGTGGTTGAGTGCAAGGCTCAGGTCGGTCTGCTCCCGATAGGTTTCGGACATTTGCGGAGAGAACGTCAGATATTCGAGCGTGGGAAAAGCCCGGGCAGAGTTTGCCACGGCCAGCGCGTTTTCAATCAGCTCCTTGGCGGTCGAGCCGTCCTGCGGATAATGCAGTACGCCGATGGCGCAGGGGTACATCATGTGCACACCGTATTTGCGGTAGGCGTCCTGCACGATGCGGCGAATATTTGCCACGAATTTGACCGGGCTGGACAGCTGCTGCGTGTAGGCCAGAAAATGGGTGTCGCTCAGGCGGAAAAAGCGGAAGAACGCGCCCATCGTCGCCTCCAGCTGGCAGCCGATCTCGCGCAGGATGTTGTCACCGATCTCGTGGCCGAACGCCAGCTCCATATCGTAAAAATGCTGGAAGGTAAAGCAAAGCAGCAGCAAGCGGCTATCGCTCCGGCATACGTCGGACAGGGCGCTGACGGCCGAGGAGCGGTTGAGCAGGCCGGTCACGGGATCGACCTCGGATTCGTTGGTCAGGCAGACCATGCTGCCGGAGAAGAAAAGCGGCACCGTCCTGTCCGAATTCCATTTCATCATGCCGCGGAAATGCACCCAGACCAGCTCGCCCAAGCGGTTGTAAATACGGCAGCGGACACTGTAAAAGGTGCGCTTATCGCGCAGCATGGCCTGCGTTTCTGCAACGTGCATGTTGCTGTCCGGCTTATAGATGCGCTGCTTGAGCAGCGTCAGAAAATCATAGACCAGATTGTCGGCAAACTGGAAGTCTTCCTTGAGGTTGTCCGAGATGAAGTAAATATTCTTCTGCACATCACCGCAGAACAGGTAAAAGGTCGTGTCACGCATGGCAATGGAGCTGAAAAACGATTCTGCGTCAAAATAAAAGTGATCCAAAAAGGACTGAAAGGCGGTGGCCGCCTCGGTGTGCGGCGCGGGCGTGCGCGCAGCCTCACGCGCGGGCGTTTGCCGTCCGGTCAGCGGGCTCCAATTGCTGTAAAAGTCGCGCTTGTCCTCATACATGCGCGCGTCCGCGGTGCGGATCAGCCGGTAAAAATCGCCGGGGGACGAGGCAGCCCAGACGCTGCCGATCGACAGAATGTGGTTGTGTATCACGATTTCCCGGCGCAGGTTGTCTACCTGCTGCTCGAAGGACGTTTCGGGCACACCCTCACAGATGACCAGAAATTCATCACCACCCATGCGGTAGATACGGCCGGCGGAAAATAGGTCGCGCAGGATGTGGTAGATGCTGATGATAAGCTCATCGCCGCTGGTGTGACCGAGCAGGTCGTTGATGCTTTTCAGTCCGACCACGTCGCAGTAGATCAGGCCGACCGGCTGTTCGGCCTGCCTATTGTCGATGTATTCGTTCAAAGCATAGCGGTTGAGCGCGCCGGTCATCTGGTCGTGCAGGCTGGATTGCCGCAAACGCGCCATCAAATCGCGCCGCAGCAGGGTCGCCATGATGAAATGGGACAGCACCTGACAAATATTCGCCGCATAGGGCAGGCGGGTGCGCGGGATATCATCCAGCCACAGGCAGCCCTTGACCATCCCGTGGGAGAGCAGGGGGACGAGAAGCAGCGTATCCGCTCCCTCCCGCACAAGCGGGATGAAGGCGGGCAGGCGGCTGTGCAGTTCAGCGATATCCGCGAAGCGGAGCGGGCGATTGGGCGTGTTTATCATGCCGCTGGCCAGCATGGCTGCCGTTTCCTCGGCCGATATGGTATCCGGCCCGTGTCTGCCGCCTGAGATTTCCCAGCGGTAGCTGCAAACGAGCGATTGGTCGTCCTGCTGCTCGTAGAGCAAAACGCTGCTGCGCAGGTAGATGCCCAGATGTTCGAGCATCAGGTTGAGTGATTCATCGGGGTCGGCAGTCGAATGGGAGACGATCAGGCATTCGTTGATAAAGGACTCGTAGTGGACATAGCTGTTGATGTCATCGGTCTCCATATCGTTGGCGTCCAGATCGACGACGCTGGTTAGATGGTAGCGGCGGTTCTGATAGAAAACAACATTGTCGGAAATGCGCAGCCGGTGCATATTGGCGGGGTTGCGGTAGCTCCACTCAAGGGAGTTGCTCTCGCGCAGCCGGGTGTTGGTGCAAAAGGGGCAGGGCAGCAAAAACTGCTGCAATATCTCGTGGCATTTTTTGCCCAGATATTCCGCCTCGCCGGAAAAACCGAAGCGCTCACGCGCATAGCGGTTCATGTAAACAAGCTC
>NZ_JALFLA010000014.1 GCF_022775115.1 Agathobaculum sp. | reverse complement strand
ATCGAGAACACCAAAAAGCCCCGGCTGGTCATCCGCAAGGTAGACAGCGTGGTCGGCAGCGGCATCAAGGGCGCGAAGTTTGAGATTTTCGTAGCAGACGCACAGAACGGTACTTACAAGCGCCTGAAGGACGGCTATTATTTCTCGGACGAGAACGGCGAAATCGTGCTGGAAAACACGGACACGGGCTGGTACAAGGCAGTCGAGGTCGAGCCTGCCGAGGGCTACGAGCTGGCAAACCCGGCAGAGCAGACGGTATTCGTCGAAGCGGGCAAAACGGCAACCCTGACCTTTGAGAACGTTCCCAAGTCCGCGCTCATCATCGTCAAGGAGGATGCAGGCACGGGCAAGCCGCTTGCGGGCGCGTGGTTTAGGGTGCGCTACCTCGGCGGCACATCCGGCACGGGCGGCACGACCATTGGCGAATACAAGACCGGCACAAACGGCAGCGTGGTCGTGACCGGCCTGAAAGCCGGCACTTACGTTGTCGAGGAGATCTCCGCGCCGAACGGTTATGTGCTGAGCGCTGTGCCGCAGACGGTGTATCTGTCCGGGCAGGAGCAGGCGGTTGTCACCGTGCGCTTCGATAACAAGGCCAAGGGCAGTTTGATTCTACTGAAGAAAGACGCCGTGACAGGCGCGCCGCTGTCAGGCGTAGAGTTCCTTATCACGGACAGCTCCGGTACGCTGCTGGGCAACAACAATGGCAAATTCGTAACTGACTACGCGGGCATGATCCGCGTGGACGGCCTTGACCCGGACACCACCGTGACGGCGGTCGAGCAGCGCGCCAAGAATGGCTATATGCTGGATGATACGCCGCAGAGCATCAAGATCAAATCCGGCGAGACGGTCACGCTGGAGTTCCTCAACCAACCCAAGAGCAGTTTACTTATTGTTAAAAAGGATGCTGTAACCGGCGCGCCGCTGGCCGGCGTTGAGTTCCTTATCACGGACAGCGAGGGCGCGGTCGTTGGCAGCAGCAACGGCAAGTTTGTAACGGACAGCGCAGGCACGATCCGCGTGGACGGCCTTACCCCCGGCATGACCATCATCGCCAAGGAGACCCGTACCATCCCCGGCTACATTCTGGACGATACCGCACAGACGGTGAAAATCAAAGAAAACAGCGTGACCACGCTGGAGTTTTTGAACAAACCCGAGGGCGGGCTTATCATCCGCAAGGTGGACGGCGAAACCAAGCAGCCGCTGCCGGGTGCGGAGTTTAAGATCACGACCAGCACCGGCGCTGTGGTAGACGCGGACGGTGGCCTTACCAGCACAAACGGCATTTATGTCACGGACAGCAACGGCCAGATCGTGCTCAGTCAGCTTCAGCCGGACACCTACATCATCACCGAGACTAAGGCCCCGGACGGCTATGTGCTCGAAACGGCATCCCAAACCGTGCGCGTGAACGAGAGCGATACGCAGACCATCACCTTTGTCAACCACAAGGCGTATGGCCTGCAAATTCGCAAGACCGTCAAGGGAACAGGCGAGGCGCTTGCGGGCGCAAAATTCAAGGTGACCAAGGTCACGGGTGAGCTTATTGGGACTTACACCTCCAATTCTGCCGGCCTTGTCAATGTCTCCGGCATCGAGGACGGCGTGTATGTCGTGCAGGAAATCAGCGCTCCGGAGGGCTACCGGCTGGACAGCACCCCGCAGAACGTTATCGTCAAGGCCGGGGAGCTTGCCACGGTCGAATTCGAAAACGCCAAACTGTCCAGTGTGCGTATCCGTAAAATCGACGCGGTGACGCGCCAGCCGATCAGCGGGGTGCGTTTTCTCATTAAGGATAGTAAGGGTAAGCTCATCGGCGAGTACACGACCGATTCAGACGGCTATATCGAGCTGTCGGACGATCTGGAAGAGGGCAAGTATTACGTCGAGGAGGTTGCGGCCGCACCGGGCTACATTCGTGATGAGCAGCAGAAAACCTTCCGTGTGCGGCGTGGTGAGACCACCGAGATTGTGTGGGAGAACACCCCGCAGCAGGGGCAGATCCAGATCACCAAGAAGTCCAAGGATGACAACCCGATCAACGGCCTGCCTGCCGGTACGCTGCTGCAGGGCGCGACCTTTGAGATCTACGACAAGGCGGGCAACGTGGTGGACACGATTGTGAGCAACGAGCGCGGCCTTGCCGTGTCCAAGCCGCTGCCGCTTGGCCGCTACACCATCAAGGAGACCAAAGCCCCGGCCTACTACGGCGCATCCGGCCAGACTTTTGTAGCCGAGATCGAATTTGCCAGCCAGATTGTGCGGCTTGAGGTGCTCAACGAAAGCGTGTACACCAATGTATCCATCGCAAAGAGCGGCCCGAAAGAGGTTGTCCCCGGTATGCCGCTGCGCTGGACGGTATCACACATTGCCAACAATTCCACCGTGCCGCTCCAGTCGTTCTACTGGCGCGACACGCTGCCCTATCAGGCCGTGCAGCTCGACAAGATCGTGACCGGCACCTATAACGCGCGCCTGTCCTACAAGATCGTCTACCGCACCAATCTCAACCGCGAGTACCGCACACTGGCGGATAACCTGTCCACGGCGGTAAACCGCACGATTCAGGCCAATCCCACCGCGCTCGGCCTTGCCTCCGGCGAGGTAGTCACGGACTTTATGTTCGTCTTTGGCACTGTCCCGGCAGGCTTCCGCTGCGTGGATATGCCCTATGTGTTCGGTACGGTGCGCTCGTCCGTCGCAGGCACGGCCTTTGTCAACAAGGCCGATGTGGGCGGACTGCACAACCAGCAGTGGATCATGTCGAACGACGCATGGACAACCAGCATCTACCGCGTCACCGCGCCCACCCTACCCAAGACCGGCTGGTAAAACATCGTGTAACAATACGAGGAGGAAAATTATCCATGAAAAGAAAGCAGCTCATCGGCGCGGCGCTGGCCACAGCGCTGGCGCTTACGCCTGCCGCCCTTGCAGCGGAGCAGGGACAGCGCATCGTCACCACACAGAACGGCACGGGTTATACCGTGTCGTCTGTGGGGCGGCATGTGGTCGCGGCGGATGACAGCAGCCGCACCTTTGCCTTCGCCCCGGAAAACGGCTACGACCTCGCCCATCTCGTTATCACGGACGGCGCATTCACCGACCGCGCCGACGTATCCACCCTCGATCCCGACCTGACGATGCATGGCGTGACCTATCCCATCCACTACGAATCCAAGACCGACGCGCACGGCACGAGCGTCATTCGCGCGACCGTCTCCGTGCCTGCGGCGGCGGATGATATCACACTGACTGCCGAGGCGGTCAGCATGGAGTACACGGTCACGGCCACGGCGCAGAGCGGTGCGGTCGTGTCCTCCGGCACGGCGGTACTGCCCAAGGGCGCGGCCTACACCATAACAGCCAGACCGGACGGCAATCTGCACCATATCGCCAGCGCTGTGCTGACGGTCGGCCAGAACAAGAGCACGGTCATTCTCTCCCCCGGCTGCGATGAGGTCTCGCAGGGCTACCGCTTCCGCATGGACGCGGACGGTGTGCTCACCGTCTATTGCGGCAGCGTGACTGACACGGCGCGCATCGAGCTTCAGACCGCCATGCGTGAGCCGGACAGCGGCGAGGTGCTGATCACCGTGCGCACCGGGCGCGGAATCAGCAGCGAGGTCACGCGCGATATCGTCAAAAAGGGCACGGATTACACCGTGTCCTTTTCTGCTGACAGGGGCTATGCCATCGACGCGCTGACGCTCGAAGCGGGTGGAAAGACCGCGTACAGCACACCGAACACCAACACGGTATTCGTCGGCAAAAACGCCTACCGTGTGACCGGCAATGACGCGGCCTGCACGGTCTATCTCACCGACCTGCAGGACAACATCATCATCGGCGCGGAAAGCACCTATGACAGTGACCATCTGCCCATCCATACCTCTGCCGGCACGGGTGTGCGCATCAGCAAGGACTGCGGCGACAGCGTCCGCGCGGGCGAGGACGCTGTATTTACCGTTGCTGTGACGGACGCGGCGCGCTATGCGCTCGATGAGATCACGCTGCGCATTGGCGACAGCAGCCGCACGGTATCTGCGGGCGAGACCGCCATCCGCCTTGGCGGCGCGGCCTACAAGCTGGAGACCGGCACGGACGGCAGGGTGCAGCTCTATGTGCGCGATATTGACCAGCCCGTTTCTGTCTCCGCGACCGCAAAGCGTGTGGATGCCAGCCACCGTGTCACGATGCAGCAGGCATCCCACCTGACGATCACCAAGGACGTGTCCGGCGGGACGGTCAAGCACGGGAGCACGGTCACCTTTACCGTAAAGCCCGAAACCGGCTACGCGGTCGACACCGTGACGCTGACGGTCGGTTCGCAATCCGCCACAGCCAGCGCGGGCGCGCGCACCATTGTGGTCGGCGGTGTCGCCTATGACGTAGAGCGCGGCAGCACCGACGCGGTCAAGGTTTATGTGGACGATGTCCGCGCACCGGTGACGATCAGCGCGACGGCGGTAAAAGCCGCACAGGGCAACGGCAGCAACGGCCTGCTGCGCATCGACCGCACGGTCAAAGCGCCGCTGCTGGTCGGCTATGCCGGTATGTTTGCACCGGACAAAACCATGTCCCGCGCGGAGGCCGTACAGCTGCTGGCGCGCATGAGCGGCGCGGCAGGCAGCTATGCCGCACCCGGCTTTGCCGATGTACAAAGCACCGCCTACTACGCCGACGCGCTGGGCGCGCTGGTTGCGGGCGGCGTGGTCGACGCGAACGCCGCCTACTTCCACCCGGACGCGGCCATCACGCGCGCCGAGGTGGCCGAAATGCTCTACCGGCTGGATACCACGGCGGCTTACAGCGCGGTCGCACGGTTCTATGATGTGCCTGCTGCCGCGCTCTACGCCCCAGCTGTGGCCTACTGCGCCGATCGCGGCTGGATGGGCGGCTACCCGGACGGCACGTTCCGTCCGCACGACGCCATCACCCGCGCGGAGATGGCCGCAGTCGCGGTGCGTGTCATGGGACGCACCGCCGCATCGGGCAAACTGACCGTTTCGTACACCGATGTGCCCGGAAGCCATTGGGCGTACAATGAAATCCGGCTGGCCTCCGCCTACCAGTGGTGAGCGGCTATGCGACCGGATAGAAACCGTCTGCCAAGCGCCGCCCTCTGGGCGGCGCTTGCCGTGCCGGTGCTGTGGTTCGGCCTGCTGTGCGGCAGCGCCGCCGCGCCCGGACGCTCGCTTGGCGCGTGGTTTGACGCGCTGACGCTGGCCATGGAGGATCCGCTGCGCCTTGCCATAACGCCGTACAGCGTAAAAGCCGCAGGCTTATGCCTGCTCCTTTACCTGTTCTGTGTGCTGCTGTTCATAGACAGCCAGCGAAACCGCCGTCCGGGTGAGGAGCACGGCTCGGCGCAATGGGGCAAGGCGGCGCAGCTCTGCGCCAAGTACCGCTACCATGCGTCTATGCTCGCGCGGCTCAAGGCGACCGCCGCGCTGCTGGCGGCGCTGCCGCGCAAGCCCTGTGAACGCCGCCGCAGGAAAAAGCTGACGCAGGCGCAGCAGGACGCACAGGAAATGGAAAGGGCGCTGCGTCTGCCCTGTGACCAGAACATCCCGCTGACGCAGAATGTCTGCATCGGACTGGATGTGCGCCGGCATCTACACAACCTCAACGTCATGCTGGTGGGCGGCTCGGGCGCGGGCAAGTCCCGCTATTTCTGTAAGCCGGGTATCATGCAGGCCAACTGCTCTTATCTTGTTTGCGACCCCAAGGGCGAATTGCTCCGGGACTGTGCGCCGCTGCTGCTGGCCAAAGGCTACGACGTCAAGGTGCTCAACCTCAAGCCCGGAGAGCGGCGGCGGACGAACACCTACAATCCGTTTCTCTATCTGCGGTCGGACGCGGATGTGGTGCAGCTCATTACGCTGCTGTTTCGCGCCACCACCGCAAAGAATGCGCGCAGCAACGATCCGTTTTGGGAGCGCGCCGAGGAAATGCTGCTGACCGCGCTCATGCTCTATCTCTACCATGAGGGCGCGGAGGAGGATAAAAACTTTGCCACCGTCATGTATCTGCTGACCAACGCGCAGGCCAGCGAGGAGGACGAAAACGCCCGCAACCCCGTGGACGAGCTGTTTCAGGAGCTGGCGCAAAAAGACCCTGACCATGTTGCGGTGCAGTTTTATGCCGCATATAAACTCGCGGCAGGCAAAACCGCCAAGAGCATCCTCATCATGGCCACATCCCGGCTGAAGCATTTCCTCATCGACGAGATCGCGGATATGACCGCGACGGATGAAATGGACTTTGCATCGCTCGGTGAGCGAAAGCGCGCCATTTTCGTCTGCACACCGGTCAATGACAAGTCCTTTAACTATCTTGTCGGCATGATGTATATGCAAGCCTTCCAGCAGCTCTATGACCGCGCGGATGCGCAGCATCGCGGCACACTGCCCGTCCATGTGCGCTTCATCATGGACGAATTTGCCAATGTGCCGGTGTCTGATGACTTTGAGCAGACATTGGCCACCTGCCGCTCCTATAACATCTCCTGCAATATCATTTTGCAAAACCTTGCCCAGCTCAAGGGGATGTTTGAAAAGACGTGGGAAAATCTCACGGGCAACTGTGACACGTTTCTCTATCTTGGCGGCAATGAGCAGGGCACTCACAAGTATGTGTCCGAGCTTTTGGGCAAGGCCACGATCAACACGCGCACGACCGGACAGACCAAGGGCAGTCACGGCTCGTTTACGCGCAACTTCCAGCAGACCGGCCGTGAGCTGATGACCCCGGACGAGGTGCGGATGCTGGACAACCGCTATGCGCTGCTGTTCATTCGCGGTGAGCGTCCGGTGTGCGACTTCAAGTATAACCTCTTGCGCCACCCGGCGCTTAGCCTGACCGCGGACGGTAAGGCCAAGCCCTATGTGCCGCCGCTGCGCCTG
>NZ_JALFLA010000088.1 GCF_022775115.1 Agathobaculum sp. | reverse complement strand
ACAGAATCTGACCTTTGCAGATCTTGGATTATCGAAGGAAATTTTGCAGGCGCTCGAGCAAAAGGGCTACGGCTACCCCACGCGCATTCAGGCCGAGGCCATCCCGCCGTTCATGCAGTGGAAGGATGTGATTGCCAAAGCGCCGACCGGCACGGGCAAAACCTTTGCGTTCGGTATTCCGATGTTAGAGCATATTGACCCCGAAAGCGAGGATTTGCAGGGCCTCATTCTCGCGCCGACAAGAGAGCTCGCTATCCAGATCTGCGACGAGCTCAAGGGCCTTGCCGCGTTCAACAAAAACATCCGCGTCGCGGTAGTTTACGGCGGGGCAAAAATCGAGCAGCAGATCAAGCAGCTGTCCAAACATCCGCAGATCGTTGTCGCCACACCCGGGCGGCTCATGGACCACTACAACCGCAAGACGCTGCGGCTTGACAAGGTGCAGACGGTCGTGCTGGACGAAGCAGACCGCATGCTCGACATGGGCTTTTTTGACGATGTGACGAAGATCATCGAGCGCGTCAAGAACCGGAAAAATCTCGGCCTGTTCTCCGCGACCATCTCGCAGGAGGTCATGACCGTCTCGTGGATGTACCAGCGCGACGAGGTGGAGATCACCGTCCCTGCCGATACGGATAACCGCCCGGACATCACCCAGTACTCCATCACCTGCCCGCCGCTTGAAAAGGTTGACATGGCCATCCGCCTCATCCGCACACTGGGACTCGAGCGGACGATCATTTTCTGCAACACGAAGGTCATGTGCCAGCGGCTGAGTGATGATTTAAGACGTTTCGGCCTGCAGGCCGACTGCATCCACGGCGATATCGCACAGCAAAAGCGCGAAAAAACAATGCGCACGTTCAAGGAGGGAAAGCTCCTCGTACTCATCGCGACCGACGTTGCCTCGCGCGGCATTGACGTCGACGATGTCGACTGCGTCATCAACTACGACGTGCCCGAGGAGAACGAATATTACATCCACCGCATCGGACGCACCGGACGCGCCAAGCGGCACGGCGTGTCCTACACGCTGCTCACCAGCATCGCGGAGAGCGTCCGCATGAATGACATTGAGCGCGCCACCCGCGGCCAAGCCGCCAGGCTCCGCTACGAAAACGGCGTGCTGCTCGAGGTCGAGTGAGCTGCGCCGCCGGGTTTTTCCGCTTTGCATGCAAAGTTTTTCCAGTGCGCTTGTATCCAGCGATTTACTATGCTAAAATGAAAGCATACATCCCAGTAAGCCAAAGGAGAATCCCCCATGCTGAACATGAACGAGGTGCGCCGCATCGTGGTTAAGGTAGGCACCTCGACGCTGACTTATGCCAATGGCAAGCTTAACATCGGCCGCATCGAGCGCCTGTCGCGCACGATCAGCGACCTGCGCAACCGCGGCTATGAAATGGTGCTCGTCTCGTCCGGCGCGGTCGGCGTGGGCGCGGCCAAGCTCGGTCTGCGCGAGCGCCCGCGTGAGCTGGCCATGAAGCAGGCCGCCGCCGCCGTCGGCCAGTGCGAGCTGATGCACATTTACGATAAGATGTTCCTCGAATACGGCGTGAACGTAGCGCAGATACTGCTGACGCGGGAAAATATCATTGACGACGACCAGCGCCGCAACATCCAGAACACCTTTTCCGCGCTGCTGCGCACGGGCGCCGTGCCCATCGTCAACGAGAACGACACGGTCGCCACGGCCGAGCTGACGCGCATCGAGAGCTTTGGCGACAACGACACCCTTTCCGCTGTCGTCGCGCGCATCTGCGAGGCCGACCTGCTCGTCATCTTCTCGGATATCGAGGGACTGTACGATGCCGACCCGCGCAAAAACCCACAGGCCAAGCTGATCGGCCATGTTTCCCGTATCGACGCCAAGATCCGCCGCATGGCGGGCGGCGCAGGCACGGCAAACGGCACGGGCGGCATGGCCACCAAGCTCACCGCAGCCGAGCTATGCATGGACGCAGACATCCCCATGCTGGTCGCAAGCGGCGAGCGGGAGGGACTGCTGTACGACATCGTGGACGGCAAGCCGGTCGGCACGCTGTTTGCCCGCGCGCACAGCTGACACCCCGCCCGGCTGACACGACAAGGAGGAAACCGACATGAGAGACCTGCTCACCATCGCCCGGGACGCGAACGCCGCCAAGCGCGCGGTCGCAAAGCTCGGCACGAACGACAAAAACCGCGGCCTTGCCGCCATCGCCGACGCGCTCCTCGCGCATACGGACGAGATCCTTGCCGCAAACCAAACCGATATCGAAAACGGCCGCGCGGCCGGCCTGAACGACGGCCTGATCGACCGCCTGACGCTTACCGAGAGCCGCATCGCCGCTATTGCCGAGGGCTGCCGCCAAGTGGCTGCCCTGCCCGACCCGATCGGCGAGGTGCTCTGGATGCGCAAAACGCCCGGCGGACTTGACATCGGCCAGAAGCGCGTGCCGATGGGCGTGATCGGCATCATCTACGAGGCGCGGCCCAACGTCACCGTTGATGCGGCGGCGCTGTGCTTCAAGGCAGGCTCGGCCTGCATCCTGCGCGGCGGCAAGGAGGCGTTTCACTCCTCGCTGTGCCTGACCCGGCTGATGCGGCAGGCGCTGCGCGCCGAGGGGCTGCCTGAGGACGCGGTCAATCTGGTCGAGGACACCTCGCGCGAGAGCGCGACCCAGATGATGCGCCTGAACGGCTATCTGGACGTGCTCATCCCGCGCGGGGGCGCGGGGCTGATCCAGTCGGTCGTGATGAACGCGACCGTACCGGTCATCGAAACGGGCACGGGCAACTGCCATGTGTATGTTGACGCCGCAGCCGATCTGGATATGGCGCAGCGCATTCTGGTCAACGCCAAATGCCAGCGCCCCTCAGTCTGCAACGCGGCCGAGAGCCTGCTGGTGCACCGGGATGTGGCCGAGGCCTTTCTGCCAATGGCGCGGGACGGCCTTGCACCCGCGGGCGTGACCATCCACGGCTGCCCGCGCACGGTAGCGCTGCTGCATACCGCCGTGCCCGCGACCGACGAGGACTACGCCAAGGAATACCTCGGCTACGAGCTATCCTGCCGGGTGGTCGACTCGCTCGATCAGGCGATCGACCACATTAACCGCTACAACACCGGCCACTCGGAGTGTATCGTCACCCGGGACTATGATGCCGCGCGGCGCTTTCTGGACGAGGTCGACGCCGCGGCTGTCTATGTCAACGCCTCAACCCGCTTTACTGACGGGTTTGAGTTCGGCTTTGGCGCGGAGATCGGCATTTCCACGCAAAAGCTGCACGCGCGCGGCCCAATGGGGCTGACCGCGCTGACCACCACTAAATTTATCATCTACGGAAACGGGCAGGTGCGCTGATGGAGGAACACGAATATAAGTGGCGCGCGAGCGAGCCGCTCATCGCGCAGGTAAAGGCGTGGGGGCTTGCCCAGCCCGATGCCCAGCGCCGCGTGATACAGATGCGCTCGCAGTATTATGACACGGTAGACGGTCTGCTGCGCCGACACGGCGCTGCGCTGCGCCTGCGCCGGGAGAACGAGCGGACGGTATGCTGTCTCAAATGCGGCGGCCACACCACCGCAGACGGTATGCACGCGCGCGAGGAATATGAGTGCGTGGCCGACAACGCGGCCGACGGGCTCTCCCGCCTGCCCGAATGCGGCGCGCCGCTCGACCTATGCACGCTGGCGCTTGCCGCCCCGCTCGAAATGCTCTGCGCGGTCGATTTCACGCGCTGCGCCGTGCGCCTCCGGCAAGAGGACGCGCTGTGCGAGCTTGCGCTTGACGAGGGCGAGCTGCGGCACGGCACACGCACCGCGCCGCTGTACGAGATCGAGCTTGAGCTGCGCGCGGGCGGCGAGCAGCCGTTCCACGCCCTCGCCGCTGCGTTGGCGGACAGGTTCTCGCTCATTCCCGAGCCGGAAAGCAAGCTGGCACGCGCCCTGCGGCTTTGAGCCGGACGCATACCGCCGCCGCGCCCTGCGATGCGTTCTTGCAATAAAAGCCGTTTTCCGCTATAATAAATAGAAGAAGTTGACGAACGGGGCATGTGTCCCGCCATTATCAAACATAAGGGGAAATTTATGACTACTGCTTCCATTTGCATCCTGATCGCGATCATCGCCTATCTGCTGATCGTGCTGTTTATCGGCTTCCACTTTGCCGACAAGAACGAGTCCACCTCCGATTTCTATCTGGGCGGCAGAAAGCTCGGCCCGCTCGTCACCGCGATGAGCGCGGAAGCCTCGGATATGTCCAGCTACCTGCTGATGGGTCTGCCCGGTCTGGCCTATCTGTCCGGCATCTGCGATGTCGGTTGGACGGTCATCGGACTTGCGGCCGGTACTTATCTGAACTGGCTGTTCACCGCGCGTCGGCTGCGCCGGTACACCCATGTCACCGGCTCCTATACCCTGCCGCAGTTCTTCTCCCAGCGCTTTCGTGATAAGCAGAATATCCTTGCCGCCATCGCCGCGCTCATTATTATCGTCTTTTTCATTCCCTACACCGCCTCGGGCTTTGCGGCCTGTGGCAAGCTGTTCTCCTCGCTGTTCGGCGTGGATTACATGACGGCTATGATCGTCTCGGCGGTCATCATCGTTGCCTATACCGCGGCAGGCGGCTTTCTCGCCGCCTCGACGACCGACTTTATCCAGAGCATCATCATGACCTTCGCCATCCTGTTCGTGCTGATCTTCTCAACGGTGTCGGCCGGCGGCATCAGCGCGGTGATGGAAAATGCCAAGGCGCTGCCGGGCTACCTCTCCATGTCCGCCACCTACACCGAGGCGGCCGGCGCGACCCCCTACGGCCCGCTCACCATCCTGTCCACGCTCGCATGGGGCCTTGGCTACTTCGGTATGCCGCACATCCTGCTCCGCTTTATGGCGATCGAGGATGAAAACAAGCTCAAGCTGTCCCGCCGCGTCGCCTCTGTTTGGGTGGTCGTGGCCATGGCCGTTGCCGTGCTGATCGGCGTTGCCGGCCGGGCACTCAGCGATGGCGGCTTGATCCCGCAGCTCACCGGCGCGGACAGCGAGACCATCATCGTCCGCATCGCCGATTTCCTGTCCGGCTTCGGCATCCTGCCCGCGCTGATCGCTGGTCTGGTGCTCGCGGGCATCCTCGCCAGCACCATGTCCACGGCGGACTCGCAGCTGCTGGCCGCTTCGTCCAGCGTATCGCAAAACCTGCTGCTTGAAACGTTCCGCCTGAAGATCTCGGAAAAGGCCAGTATGCGCTTTGCCCGTCTGACCGTTATCGTCATCGCGGTGCTTGGTGTGTTCATCGCACGCGACCCCAACAGCTCGATCTTCGGCATCGTATCTTTCGCGTGGGCGGGCTTCGGCGCAAGCTTTGGCCCGGTCGTCATCTGCGCGCTGTTCTGGAAGCGCACCACGCTGTCCGGCGCGGTCGCCGGCATGGTGGCGGGCGGCGTTGCCGTGTTCGCGTGGAAGTATCTGATCAAGCCCATGGGCGGTATTTTCGGCATTTATGAGCTGCTGCCGGCCTTTCTCATCGGTCTCGCCGCCATCTTTATCGTCAGCCTGCTGACTCCCGCGCCCGACCGGGAGATCACCGAGGAGTTTGAGCTGGTTCGGGCAGGGGGTGCGCTTGAGCACCGATGAAAAAGCGACTTCGCCTCATCCTGTCGCTCGTCGCGGCGCTCATCCTTGCGCTGGACGGCGGCCTGTATCTGCTCGACCATCTTTCCGCCGGGCGCACGCTGACCGAGGACACTGCGGTACACTTCATTGATGTCGGCCAGGGTGACGCGACGCTGCTGCTGTCCGGCCGACAGGCCGTGCTGGTCGACGCGGGCACGCCCGAGAGCGCGGACGCGCTGGTCGGCTATCTGCACGGGCTTGGCATTGAGCGGCTGTACGCCGCCGTCGCAACCCATCCCCACGCCGATCATATCGGCGGCATGGCGCAGGTGCTGGATGCGTTCCCCGTCGAGCACTTTTACATGGGGCCGGAAACGGCCTCCACCGCGGTCTATGCCGCGATGCTGGACGCGCTCGAGCGCGGCGGCGTGCACCCCACCCTGCCCGCGCCCGGCGACGAGCTGGTGTTTGACTCGGGCGCATCGCTCTTATTCCTCGGCCCGGACGATGATGTATCCAAGCGCACGCTGAACGACCGCTCGCTTATCACGCTGTTCCGCGCGGGCGAGCAGCGCGTTCTACTGATGGGTGACGCCGAAGTCCCCGCCGAGCAGTCCCTGCTTGCCCACCAGCCGCTGCTTACCTGCGATATCCTCAAGGTCGGCCACCACGGAAGCGATACCTCCTCCTCGGACGAACTGCTCCGCACCATACAGCCATCCACCGCCGTTATCTCCTGCGGGTTGGATAACGACTATGGCCACCCCAGCGCGCAAACGCTGCGCCGCCTGTCCGAAGCGGGTGTGGACGATGTCCGCACCACAGCCGAGGCGGGCACCGTTGTCATTTCACTCGATCCACCATCATCTGACAAGGAGAATGCCGCATGAAACAGACCGGTATCGTCGACCGCTTTGAAGGCGATTACGTTGTTGTTGAGATCGGGAATCAAATGGTCAATTTCCCCCTTGCCGAAGCGCCCGCCATGCTGGGCGAAGGCATGGTCGTCATCATCAAGGACGGCCGCATCGTCGACATCGACCAGATCGAGACCCAGCGCATCGAGGATGATATGCGCCGCCGCTTCGAGCGCATCCTCGGCAAGCAGACCAATGAGACCTTCCCCTGAATATTCGATAGAAAGAAAGGCGAAAAACCATGGAAAAGACCCCCTTTATTACCCTTGAACAGGTGCAGGAAATTGTAAAAACCTACCCGACTCCCTTCCACATCTACGACGAAAAAGCCATCCGCGCAAATGCCCGCAAGGTAAAAGAGGCGTTTGCTTGGAACCCCGGCTTCAAAGAGTATTTCGCCGTTAAGGCCACGCCCACGCCCCGCCTGCTTCAGATTTTGCATGAGGAGGGCTTTGGCTGTGACTGCTCGAGCTATACCGAGCTGCTGATGAGCAAGGCCTGCGGCATCACGGGGCACGATATCATGTTTTCCTCCAACGTCACCCCGGATGAGGACTTCAAGCTGGCCTCCGACCTTGACGCAATCGTCAACTTTGACGATATCACCCACCTTGACTACTATGACAAGGTAGGCGAATGGAAGGAGACCATGTCCTGCCGCTTTAATCCGGGCGGCGACTTTGTGCTCGAAAACGAGATCATGGACACCCCGCAGGAGGCCAAGTACGGCATGACCCGCGCGCAGCTGATCGAGGCGTTCAAAATCATGAAGACCAAGGGCGTCAAGCACTTCGGTATCCATGCTTTTCTTGCCTCCAACACCGTAGCCAACGAATATTACCCCGCGCTCGCCCGCATTCTGTTCAAGCTCGCGGTCGAGGTCGCCAAGGAGACTGGCGTGCACATCGCGTTCATCAACCTGTCCGGCGGCGTCGGCATCCCGTACAAGCCGTGGCAGGAGCCGAATGACATCATGGCCATCGGCGAGGGCGTGCGCCGCGCGTTTGAGGAGGTGCTCGTACCCGCCGGTATGGGCGATATCGCGATCTACACCGAGATGGGGCGCTTCATCCTCGGCCCCTATGGCGCGCTGGTCGCCAAGTGCATCCACCACAAGCACACCTACAAGGAGTACGCGGGTCTCGATGCCTGCGCCGCCAACCTGATGCGCCCGGCGATGTACGGCGCGTATCACCACATCACCGTGTTGGGCAAGGAGAACGCCCTGCCCGACCGCACCTATGATGTGACCGGAGGCCTGTGCGAGAACAACGACAAGTTCGCTATCGACCGCAACCTGCCCCGCATCGACATCGGCGACTATGTGTATATCCATGACACCGGCGCACACGGCTTCTCGATGGGCTATAACTACAACGGCAAGCTGCGCTCGGCCGAGCTGCTGCTGGGGGAGGACGGCGGCGTTGAGCTGATCCGCCGCGCGGAGACCCCAGCGGATTACTTCTCCACCTTCGACTTCACCGGCCTGTTTGGCTGCGAGGACTGACCTCAATCAACGACAAAAAAGGGAGTGCGTCATGCACTCCCTTTTTTATGCGCCACCGCACAAATCGCCAAAGACGCAAATGTGCGGTTGCCGCCTTATATTTCCCGCAGCAGCAGCGCGGCGGCCAGCGCGATCAGAAGCACAGCCAACACGCGCAGGATGCGCAGCAGCCTGTCCCGCCGCGCATCATCTCGCAGCCATTTCTCCTCCGGCTCGTCCGCCGCCGGGAGACACTCCGTGCCGTCCGGCCGGTGGTCGATCAGAGGAAGCCGACAGGTGTTGCACACAGTAAAGCCCGCGCGGAACTCCGCGCCGCATTTGGGACACCATGGCATACCGCTTCTCCCCCCCTTACATGCGCGCCGAGACAAAATACAGCAGCACCAGCGCCGCCGCAATAACGCCTATCACGACCGGCAGCAACCGAAAGGATGCGCTGTCCTCCGCCGGCTGCTCGCTTGCTTCCAGCGCCTGCTCCTCGGCCAGGCGGGCAAGCTCTTCCTCGGCCAGCGGGGCCTGCTCCAGCTCGCGGTTCGTCTCGTCGATCAACGCACGTGCGCGCGCCGTCTGTGCGGCATCCACCAGCACCTCCACCCCAAAACGGGCATCCGCGCCGCTGTACGCCTGTATCTGCCGGAAAGCCGCCGGGCGGTTGAACACCGCAATACCTTGACCGCGCAGCATGTCACAGACCATCTCGGCCTCCAGCCGGTTTTTCGCCACATAGACCGCCACCGGCTTTTCCATGTCTACCGGCTCGTCTATGGACGATTCTGCCGGATGCTGCACCAGCGCCACATGACAGGTGCTGCATTCGGTCAAACCCGCACGGAACTCCGCGCCGCATTTGGGACACCATGGCATACTGTCTCACTCTCCCTCCGGCAATATTGTATCACAGCAGGCGCACTCTTTCCAGATAAAGATAGGCATGGGCGGATCGTTTTTCCGGTTGATCCAATCGCCGCACAGAACAGCGAACGCACGGTCATTTATGTGCTTTAAGTATGATAAAATCGCGTTTTTCTCCTCATATCCGTTTTTTCCGCCGTAATATAGCGCAAGCGCCATCATACCGCCCGGACGCAGCAGCCGCAGCCCTGCGTCGATTGCGGGCAGCGAGGAGGCTGCTTTTGTGAAAATATGCGGGTCGCCGCCCGGCAACCGCCCGAAATTGAACACGATGCAGTCGACCGTTTCGGGCGCAGCATAGCGCGCCATCTCGGCGTGGCTGTCCTGCACGACCGTGGCGCGCAGCCCTTCGGCCGCGAGCAGCGCGCGCGTCTGCGCGACCGCCTCGGGCTGGATGTCAAACGCCAGCACGCGCCCGCGCTCTCCTGCCAGACGGCACAGCAGCGCGGTGTCGCGCCCCTTGCCCGCCGTCGCGTCAATGCAGAATGCGCCCTCGCGCACATTCCGCCGCAAAAAATCATGCACCAAACCCAATGTATTCCGCTGCATTTCTGCTTCCTCCCTCTTGCATCTCCCGCGCTGCGCGCTATGTAAAGTATAGCGGACCATGCCCGCTTTTACAAGCAGCTTACCGGCGCTGGCTCGTCTGCCCGCAGCCGGCTTTGGAACGCCTGCCACGCTGCCGCACTCTCGACAAACGGCGTGGGACAGGTTTTATGCGTCACGTCGTAATGGCGCAGCACGTTATCCGCCGGGATGGCGTACCGCGCCATCAGCCGCCGCACCAGCGCCGCCGCGCGCGCGACAGTCTCCTCCGGTATGCTGTACCGGCCATCGCGGAGGCGGCTGCACAGCGCGATCCCAAGGCTGTTTTCGTTGCGGCAGTATGGGTGGAAATACACCCGCCGCGTGCCGCAATGCCACGCGATATCGCTCTCCCGCACGGCCTGCCAAACCGCACGCTCATCTACCAAGTAATGCACCGAGACCGAGACGACCTCACGCGCCAACCGCACGGCCTCGCTTTCGGCGTTCTCCCCGCCGCCCGCCGTACTGTGAATCACCAAATAGGCGATTTGCCCCTGTCCGCGCATCGCCGGACGGTAGTTGCCGCGATGCGCCTGCCGAAAATGCACTTCCATCATACCCACCCCCTGCATCCATATGGCTGACCGGCGCACAAATTGACGTCATTTGGTCAACAGCCATATTTATGCAGCGCCTTGCCGCCCTATGCCGCAAAGCGGCAAGCCGATCGCGGCTATTTTCACCCTGCCGCGCGCGCAAAAAAGGCTTCGGAGCCATGCTCCGAAGCCTTTTACTGTTATCGTATACCGTGCTTTTCCCTGCGGTGGACGATGCTCAATAATTTTCGGCCTTGATCTCGAAATATGCCTGCGGATGCGCGCATACCGGGCATACTTCGGGCGCTTGCTTGCCGACAACGATGTGTCCGCAATTCGAGCACTGCCAGATGCAGTCGCCGTCACGCGAGAAGACCAGCTTGTTTTCCACGTTGGAGAGCAGCTTGCGGTAGCGCTCCTCATGCTCCTTTTCGATCGCGCCGACCTTTTCAAACAGTGCCGCGATATCGTCAAAGCCTTCCTCGCGCGCTTCCTTGGCGAAGGTGGCGTACATATCGGTCCATTCGTAATTCTCGCCCGCAGCCGCGGACTGCAAATTGGCCGCCGTGTCACCGATGCCGCCCAGCAGCTTAAACCAAATCTTGGCATGTTCTTTCTCGTTGTTGGCCGTCTCCTCGAAGATCTTGGCGATCTGCACATAGCCCTCCTTCTTTGCCTTGGAGGCAAAATAGGTGTACTTGTTGCGCGCCTCGGATTCACCCGCAAACGCAGTACGGAGATTAGCCTCGGTCTTGCTTCCCTTCAGGTTTGCCACTTTCTTGTTCTCCTCTCCATGATTTATTTTCGGCTGCCCGCCGGACGCGGCTCACTTACCGCGGCACTGGGCGCAAACGCCTTCAAACAGGATGTCATACCGCTGCACCTCTACGCCTTCAGCGTCGTCAATGCGCTCGATCAGATCGTCAAGCTGCGGCATGTGCACATCGTATACTGCGCCGCATACGCTGCATCGCACATGGAAATGCTCGTCTTTTCGGAAATCGAACCGGTCGGCTCCGTTGGGCATGGACACGCGGCGGATCTCCCCTTGCGATGCAAGCTGGTTCAGGTTGCGGTATACGGTAGCCTTGCTGATCGAGGGATGCTCGGCCACGACCGCCTCATAGACCCTATCTGCCGTAGGGTGGTCGTGCATCCGCAGCACAGCTTGTAAAACGATCTGCCGCTGCACGGTATTTCTGGTTTGCATGTTTTCACCTCCTTTTAATTAGTATAGATTATCATTTGAATTATATACACAAATTCTACATTTGTCAAGTATTCCCCAAAAATTTTTTGCGCTCTTTGCAAGCTTGCAATACATAGAATGCCAAGCAAAAGAATGAGGGTTATGGCCTTTACATCCTCTCTCCGGCTGCGCGGGCATGACAAAGGGAGCAGCCTCACAGCCTGCTCCCCCATCTATTATCCCAGCGTACCGCGCCGTTATGTCAAGCGTGGGATCAGCTCGGCCAACGCCTTTGCCAAAACCGCGTGGCTCTGCCGCGTCAGGTGCATGAAATCCACCTGATTGAACGCGCAGCCCACAGCGGCCGCGTCCAGAAAATGTACGTTTTCCTCATCGGTCACGGCCTGATACTGCGCGGCCAGCCGGCGGGATTTTTCCACCGAGGCCTTTCCCATCTCGTCCGTCACGGGTGAGGTCTCCATTCCCGCGCCGATAGGCGGCGGCGCGATAACCAGAATATTGGGCTTGCCGGACGGTCCCCAGCAGTCGGTCGCCTTGGCCTTACGAATCAGGCGGCGCATCCCCAGCCCGATGGCAAACGCATTGGCCGACATACGCTCCTTTACGTCGTTCGTGCCGAGCATGATGACCAGCAGGCTGACCGGCTCGTGGCTTTTCAGACAGGGGTACAGGTAATGCAGCGCGTCCAGTCCCTCATACAGCGGATCCGGAAAGACGGTCGTGCGCCCCGAAAGCCCCTCCTCGACCACCAGGTAGCCCTCCCCGAGCGCCTTTTGCAGCAGGCAAGTCCACCGCTCCTCCTCGTTGAAGCGCGCCAGCGCAGGATCGGCGCAGTCGTCGGGGTCTGCGCAGTAGCCGTGGGTGTTGGAGTCTCCCAAGCAGATGATATGTTTTTTCACAGTTTCACCTCATAAAATCGAACATGACCCGGGACATAGGGCGCGGCTTATGCGCCCATGTCCACCTTAAAAACGCTCTTTGTCACCGTGGCCGGGCTGCCCAGCTGCATCTTCAGCTTGTGGGCGTCGCCGGGCAGCACGATCAAAAAAGAGCCGGGCTGCAGCACCAGAGAGACCTCCTCCGGGCCGTGCATCGACCAGAAATCCTTTTCCGGCTGCGCGCTGTCAGTCTGGAGCACCGAGATATTCGAAACCGCGACCCGCTCCGCGCCCGCCCGCATAATCTGCACGTCCGCAAACCGGGCGTGAGCCTCGAAAAAGGCCTGCTCCTCGGGTACCGTGTCGTAGGTGAAGCAGTTGCCGTAGACTTCCTCTCCTTTGAGTTCGACGCGCTCCCCCATCTCAGACAGGTGCGCGCCGATGTAGTCCAGCGCGATATCCAGATTGGGGTGCAGCCCCTTGTAGCGTGCGATGTTGGACAGCTTGTCGTAAATCATCTATATAACCTCCTCTTCCATAGTAAACAAGCAAACGCGGGGCGGCACCCGCGAAAAGCTGCCTTTTCGGCACTTGCGAACAGCCGACGGCTGTGTTATGCTGAAAGCGGCATCATGCCGCCGCATTCCTCCATGCTTTGCGAGAGCGGCAGCGCTGCCCGAAACCAGACTTTTGATGGGGAGACATATCATGCTTCGGAGTATTTTCAACCCCGACAATCTCTTTTTCCGCTTTACCGACCGGGTGCTCGACCTCATGGTGCTCAGCCTGCTGTGGGTGGTGTGCAGTCTGCCGGTCGTGACCGTCGGCGCGGCCTCAGCGGCGCTGTATTACAGCTGCGCCAAGTGCCTGCGGCACAAGGAGGGCGGCGCTTACCGCAGCTTTTTCGCGGCCTTTCGCCAAAATCTTCGGACAGGCTCCGCCGCCACAGCGGTGTTTTTGCT
This sequence comes from Agathobaculum sp., assembly GCF_022775115.1. Classification (GTDB taxonomy): domain Bacteria; phylum Bacillota; class Clostridia; order Oscillospirales; family Butyricicoccaceae; genus Agathobaculum. The sequence continues at coordinate 8,702 of NZ_JALFLA010000088.1, read as the reverse complement.
GCTGGCGCTGCTGCTGACTGCGGGTTACGCGGTGCTCGAACGGCTCGCGCCGGATGTGTTCCGGGTGATGTATCTGGTGCTGCTGCTCCTGCCCATCGCCGTGGCCTGCTGCGCGTTTCCGCTCCTGTCCCGCTTCGCCTGCACGGTGGGTGGGTTGCTGGCCACCAGCCTGCGGCTGACGCTCCGCCACCTGCCCCGGATGCTCGCGCTTGCCGCCTTGTATGTGGCGGGCGCGGCACTGACGCTGCGGCTCTGGTACGCCGCTGTCGTGCTGCTGACGCCCGCGCTGTGTGCGCTGCTGTCAACCTACCTGCTCGAGCCTGTCTTTCGGCACTACACGCCCCCGGAGGAGCGCGCGGCGGGCGAGGAGCCGCCTTGGTATCTGCGCTGAGACTGCCGTGCGGTCCTTCATCGCCACCTTAGCTGATGGTCTGCTACTCACAGACTATCAGCTTTTTTCATTTTGTCAATAGCCTGAAAAAATTTTTCCATTCTTTCTTGACGAGTTGTACAAATTACCCTATCATAGTGATATCAATTGAAAGGATGGTGTTCCCAAATGGACAACGCAAAACTGCAAACCTACCGGGACTGGGTGCGAAGCGAGTTGGACGCCTGTGTCAGCTTCTGGCTGAAAAACGGCATGGATCCCGTACACGGCGGCGTGTACACCTGCTTGGACCGCAAGGGTGAAATCTACTCGACCGACAAGAGCGTGTGGATGCAGGGACGCTGCGGCTGGATTTTCGCCTATCTCTGCCACAACTACGGCGTAAAGGAGGAGTGGCTGGCCGCGAGTCGAAGCTGTCTGGACTTTATGGAGCAGCATTGCATCAACCATGCGGCCGGCGGCCGGATGTACTTCACCGTTACAGAGGACGGCAAGCCGCTGCGCCAGCGGCGCTACTATTTCTCCGAGGCCTTTTACGCGCTGGCCAACGCCGAGTATTACGGCGTGACCGGCGAGCAGGCGCATCTTGCGCGCGCGCGCCGCGCCTACGACCTGTACTGGGATTTGGCGCACGGTATGCCCGACCCCGTGGGTATGCCGCCCAAGACCATCCCCGAGACCCGTAAGGGCCGCGCCTTCGGCATCCCTATGATCATCCTGAACGTCACCGGCGTGCTGCTGCGGGTCGACCCGGAGCGGCAGGCGCTGTATGAGCAGCGCGCCCAAGCCTGCGTGGACGAGATCTTCCAATACCATGTCCACCCCGAGCTGCAATGCGTGCTGGAAAACGTCGACGTGGACGGCACGCCCCGGCTGAACTACACCGAGGGGCGCATCGTCAACCCCGGCCACGACATCGAGGGCGTCTGGTTCCTGCTTGAGCACGCCCAGCGCACCGGGGATAAGGAGCTGGTGCGCAAGGCCGCCCAGATCTTCGACTGGGCGATCGAGGCCGGCTGGGACGAGGAGTATGGCGGACTGCTGTACTTTACCGACTGCCTGAAAAAGCCACCCGAGGCCTATGAGCACGATATGAAGCTGTGGTGGCCGCACAACGAAATTCTGATTGCCTCGCTGATGCTGTACCGGGATACCGGCGAGGACAAGTACCTCGGCTGGTTCGACAAAACGCTGGCCTACTGCAAGACACACTTCTCCGATCCCGCCTATGGCGAGTGGTACGGCTATCTGCGCCGGGACGGCCTGCCCACGCAGCCCAGCACCAAAGGCTCGACCTTCAAAGGGCCCTTCCACCTGCCCCGCTGTCTCATGATGTGCGACGCGATGCTGGGGCAGCTGCTGGATTGAGCGCACGCACGCGCCAAACGGAAAGGAGACACAGCATGCCCGAGGAAGACGTTTTTACCCGCATCACCCAAAAATACTATCAGCTGACCGCTTCTGAAAAGAAGCTGGCCAATTACATCATGGCCAACGGCCAAAACGCGCAGAACATGTCGATCACCGAGCTGGCCGCGACCTGCGGGGTGGCCGAGGCCACGATCTCCCGCTTTTGCCGCCGGATGGAGTATGGCGGCTTTATCGCCTTTCGGGTCGCCCTTGCGGCGGCCACGGCTTCGCGCACCGACCCACGGATGCTGTCCGGCTCGATCCAAGCCGACGACAGTGTGCCCGAGCTGTGCAGCAAGCTGGCCAGCATCGACATCAGCGCGATCCACGAGACCAAGGCGCTGATCGAGCCCGAGGCCATCCGCACCGCAGCCGATCTCCTGCTGGCTGCGGACAAGGTGTTCTGCATGGGACAGGGCGGCTCGATGCTGCTGGCCGAGGAGGCCGCGCACCTGTTTACCACGGTATTCTCCGGCTTTTTTCCCGTGCGCGACTCCCATATGCAGGTCATCACGGCGTCCAGCCTGTGCGAAAAGGATGTGATCCTGTTCTTTTCCTATTCCGGCTCGACCAAGGATTTGATGGACGTACTGCGCATTGCCCAAAAGCGGAGCACGAAGGTCATTCTGATCACCCGCTTTCTCTGTTCGCCCGGCGCGGGGTTGGCTGACTGCGTGTTGCAGTGCGGTACGACGGAAAACCCGCTGCAGCTCGGTTCGGTCGCCGCGCGTATCGCGCAGCTCTATCTGATCGACGTGTTGTTTTCCGAGATGTGCCGCCGCGATCTCGAGGGCTGCGGGCACCAGCGGGAGCAGATTGCGGACGCTTTATCGGACAAGCACCTATGAAACCGACAAATATTTCGGGGGTTTTATCACATTGTTGAAAAAATTTTGATATCATGATGGTGATATTGAAATTTATTTCATTTGCATCTTGACATTTCTTTCATGTAATTGTACAATCTGCATATAGCAATCCCGGATAGTCTACGCATTTTTATTAAACTTTATAGGAGGATGACACATGAAGAAGATGAAGAAATTTCTTGCGCTGGGTCTGTCCGTGACCATGGCTCTGTCCTTGGTTGCCTGCGGCGGCACCGCGCAGAACGGCGGCGATCCCGCGGCGACAGACACACCCGCCGACGGCGCACAGACCTCGATCTCCCTCTGGACCTATCCGATCGGCGGCTGGGGTGATGAGAAGGCCGTCAAGGAGCTGACCGATGCCTTTGAAGCCGATACCGGCATCAAGGTGAACGTTGAGTACTTAGCTTACGCGGACGGCGACGACAAGGTCAACGCCGCTATCACCGCCGGCAGCGCGCCCGACCTCATCATGGAAGGCCCCGAGCGTCTGGTCGCCAACTGGGGTGCCAAGGGCTACATGGTCGACCTGTCCGCAATGCTCGATGACGAGGACAAGAGCGAGATCAACGGCGCTGCCCTCGCCGCCTGCACCACGGCTGACGGCAAGGTGTTTGAGTATCCGCTGGTCATGACCGCGCACTGCATGGCCATCAACAAGAATGCTTTTGAAGAGGCCGGCGCTCTCCAGTACCTCGACCTTGAGAACCACACTTGGACGACCGAGAACTTCATCAAGGCGGTCGACGCGCTGTACGCCAAGTACGGCGAGACCGTGGCTGCTGTCTTCTGCGCCGGTCAGGGCGGCGATCAGGGCACCCGCGCGCTGATCAACAACATGTACGGCGGCACCTTCACCAACGCCGACCACAGCGCCTACACTTGGGACGATCCGGCCAACATCAAGGCGCTTGAGCAGCTCAAGTCGATGAACGGCGTTGCGTTTGACGCCTCTCTGCAGGGCGGCGACGAGATCACCAAGTTCTATCAAGGCATCCTGAAGATGGCCTTTTGCTGGAACATCGCCCAGCAGCTCGATCCCAACGCGGCCGGCACCGGCGCGGAGAAGACCATCACCGGTGACGACATTGTATTCATGAGCTTCCCGTCCGAGACCGGCGAGTCCAAGCTCTGCGGCGGCATCTGGGGCTTTGGCGTCTTTGACAACGGCGACACTGCCAAGGTAGACGCTTCCAAGCAGTTTATCAAGTACATGTGCGACTCTGCTAAGACCGCGGACGCTGTCAAGACCGCCAAGTACTTTGCCGTTCGCAACACCACCGAGGGTGTTGACCTGTCCGGTATCTGGGCTGACGAACCCATCATGGCTGAGTACAACAAGCTGATGCCTTACCTGGGCGACTACTATCAGGTCACCTCCGGCTGGGCGCAGGCTCGCACCTCCTGGTGGAACATGCTGCAGGATATTGGCGAGGGCGCTGACGTTGCCGAAACCGTGTCCACCTACATGGCTGAGGCAAACGCGGCCGCTGCTGCAGGCTGATATCTGACATTTATCACCGCATAAGTGAAATGTAGCGCGCCCCTTCCCCGCGACGCGCGGGGAAGGGGCGTTCTTTTTTGAGCGGAGCACGCGGGCAACACCGGCTTTGCCCGGCCTGCGGCGCGGCGCTCGACCATTCGATTCAGAGAGAGAGAGGCGATTTATTTTGGCTAAACAGCCTAAGTCCACCATGAGCCGCGCGCTGGTGCGGCGCGAGACCACTTCCGGCTATCTCTTCCTGCTGCCGAGCCTGATCTTCTTCCTCGGCTTTGTCATCATCCCCATGATCACCTGCATCATCAACAGCATGACCGACGCCAACATGGGCACGCAGGGTCTGGGCAACTTCGTGGGTCTGTACAACTTCCAAAAGCTGTGGGGAGACAAAACCTTCCGCGAGGCGCTGTGGAACACCTTCCTGATCGTCATCGTCAGCGTACCCACGGTCTGCGCGTTCTCCCTGTGGGTGTCCTCCGCCATTTACAAGCTCAACGGCAAGCTGCTGTCGGCCTTCCGCTGCATCTTCTATCTGCCCGTTGTCACCGGCTCGGTGGCTGTTACCGTGGTGTGGAAGTGGATGTATGACAACTACACCGGCGTGTTCAACTATCTGCTCAAAAGCTCGGGGCTGATCGAAAAGAACATCAACTGGCTGGGCGACTCCCGCTTTGCCATCTGGTGCATCATCCTGATCCTGTTCACCACCTCCGTCGGCCAGCCCATCGTGCTGTATGTTTCGGCGCTGGGCAATGTCGACCAATCGCTGGTCGAGGCCGCCGAGGTCGACGGCGCGACCAAGTTTCAGGTGTTCTGGCGGATCAAATGGCCGCAGATCATGCCCACCACGCTGTACATCCTTGTCATCACCACCATCAACTCCTTCCAGTGCTTCGCGCTGATTCAGCTGCTGACAAAGGGCGGCTCGGGCACGAACACGGTGATGTACTATATCTACTACACCGCCTTCAAGCTGACCGAGCAGGCCGGTCACTTCGGATACGCCAACGCCATGGGCGTTGTGCTGGCCATTTTCATCGGCCTGCTGTCCGCCCTGCAATTTAAGCTGGCCAAGGAAAAGTAAGGGGGAAGCCACATCCATGAAAAGCACTTCAAACCGCTCCAAAGCCTATAAGGTCGTCAGCATGATCCTGCTGTTTGTGCTGGCCTTCCTGTTCCTCTTCCCGCTGTATTGGATCATCACCGGCGCTTTCAAGACCGGTCAGGACATTTACGCCACCACACCGGCGTGGTTCCCCTCCGAGTGGTCGATGGTCAACTTCGCCAAGCTGTTTGACCGCCGCTCCGAGCCGCTGTTCCAGCTCGGATCGCTGGCCGGGCCGATCGTACCTGGCGCGATCCGCTGGCTGGTAAACACCGTGTTCATGGCCGTTATGGCGATGATCCTCACCTGCATCACCGCGGCCATGGCGGGCTACGCCTTGGCGAAAAAGCGCTTCATCGGCCGCGCGCTGCTGTTCTCGCTGATCGTGTGCGCCATGGCGCTGCCCAAGCAGGTCATTTTGATCCCTCTGCTCAAAGAGATGTCCGCGCTGCGGCTGTATGACACGCTGTGGGCGGTCATCTTCCCGACAGTCGGCTGGCCGTTCGGCGTGTTTCTGATGAAGCAGTTCTCCGAGGGCATACCGGGCGAAATTCTGGAGGCCGCCCGCGTCGACGGCGCTAGCGAGTGGCGCACCTTCTCGACCATCGTGCTGCCCATGGTCAAGCCCGGCATTGGCGCGCTGGCCATCTTCACCTTCATCAATTCTTGGAACGATTACTTCATGCAGCTGGTCATGCTGGCCAGCAACTCCCGGTATACCATCTCGCTCGGCATCGCCACCATGCAGGCCGAGACCTCGATAGACACCGGCCTGCTGATGGCCGGCGCAACGCTGGCCGCCGTGCCCATCATCATCGTATTTCTGATATTCCAGAAATACTTCACGCAGGGCATCACCATGGGCGCTGTCAAGGGCTGATGCCCCGGCGCACTTCCTAATTTCCGAAGATCATTGGAAAGGATCTGTTAACAATGTCTGATATTCAGAAATATGAAGGGATTTTTCCCGCGTTTTACGCCTGCTATGAGGACGACGGCTCGATTAGCCCCGCCCGTACCCGCGCGCTGGCCAAGTATTTGCTGGGCAAGGGCGTCAAGGGGCTGTATGTGGGCGGCTCGTCCGGCGAGTGCATCTACCAGAGCGTGGACGAACGCAAGATCATCCTCGAAAACGTGATGGACGCGGTCGGCGGCAAGCTGACCATCATCGCCCACGTAGCCTGCAACAACACCGCTGATTCGCAGGATCTGGCGCGCCACGCGGAATCCCTCGGCGTGGATGCCATCGCGGCCATCCCGCCTATCTACTTCCACCTGCCCCCCTACGGCATCGCCCAGTACTGGAACGATATCTCGGCTGCCGCGCCGCATACTGATTTTATCATCTATAACATCCCCCAACTGGCGGGCGTGGCGCTGTCCACCCCCCTGCTGCAGGAGATGCGCCAAAATCCGCGTGTGATCGGCGTCAAGAACTCCTCCATGCCCACGCAGGATATCCAGATGTGGAAGGACGAGGGCGGCGCGGGTTTCGTGGTGATGAACGGCCCGGATGAGCAGTTCATCTCCGGCCTTGCCATGGGCGCGACCGGCGGCATCGGCGGCACCTACGCCGTCATGCCCGAGCTGTTCCAGAAGGTATATGCGCTGTATCAGACAGGCGATATGCCGACCGCCGCCGCAGTGCAGAACGATATCTGCCGCATCATCTACAAGATGTGCGCCGCCCACGGCAACCTGTACGCTGTGATGAAGGCCATCCTGAAAAAGCGCGGCTGCGATATCGGATCTGTCCGCAAGCCCCTGCCCGCCCTGATCGACAGCGATATGCCCGTGGTAGACGAGGCCGCCGCCATGATCGACGCAGCGATTTCCAAATACCGCTAAGTCCAAATTTTTCAGCCCGGCGTCGGATGCTACTCCATTTCCATAGCGTTCGGCCAGCCATAAAAAAGGAGGAGACCAAGCCCGCCCGGCCGGCGGTGCGGCAGTGTGGAGACCTGTCGCAGCGCGATAGAGGTTCCGCTCTTCTATCGTGAGGGCGCGTCTGCGGAGGCAGGACGCTCACGGCCATACTTATGGCAACTGTTTCTTTGAAAGGCATCAAAAAAATCTATGACAACAAGGTCACCGCTGTCCATGATTTTGATCTGGAGATCGCGGACAAGGAGTTTATCGTGCTGGTCGGCCCGTCCGGCTGCGGCAAATCCACCACCCTGCGCATGGTCGCCGGGCTGGAGGAGATATCTGAGGGCGATCTGCTGATCGACGGCAAACGCGTCAACGACGTTGAGCCGAAGGATCGGGATATCGCCATGGTTTTCCAGTCCTATGCCCTCTATCCCCATATGACCGTGTATGAAAACATGGCCTTTGCGCTCAAGCTGCGCAAGCTGCCCAAGGACGAGATCGACAAAAAGGTGCGCGAGGCCGCCGAGATACTCGACATCACGCAGTATCTGGACCGCAAGCCCAAGGCACTTTCGGGCGGCCAGCGCCAGCGCGTGGCCATCGGCCGCGCTATCGTCCGCCACCCCCGGGTGTTCCTGATGGACGAACCGCTGTCCAATCTCGATGCCAAGCTGCGCAACCAAATGCGCGCGGAGATCATCAAGCTACGTCAGCGCATCGACACCACGTTCATCTACGTTACCCATGACCAGACTGAGGCCATGACGCTGGGCGACCGCATCGTCATCATGAAGGACGGCTACATCCAGCAGATCGGCACGCCGCAGGAGGTGTTCGACCATCCCGCCAACGTATTCGTCGCCGGCTTTATCGGTATGCCCCAGATGAACTTCTTTGACGCACAGCTGGTCGCCGAGGGTAGTGGCTTCCAGGTCAAGGTGATGGACGCTGTCATAGACCTCCCCGCCGACACCGCGGCCAAGCTGAAAGCCGCTGGGGCAGGCTCCAAGGCTGTCACCCTCGGCATCCGTCCCGAGCACATCTCGTTCTCCGAGCAGGGCGGCGCCCATTGTCTGACCGGCAAGGTAGACGTGAGCGAGATGATGGGCAGCGAGATCCATCTGCACGTCAGCGCCGGTGGACGTGATGTGGTGCTGCGCGTGCCTACCACCGAGCTTGCCAGCGCGCACAGGGGCGGCTTTGCCTACGGCAATCAGATCCACTTCACCTTCCGCAGCGACCTGATTCATCTGTTTGACCCCGAGACGGAGAAGAATCTGATTCCCCTGCAAAACGGCTGAGCTGCAAACGACCACAAAAGCGCCGGGGCTGACCCGGCGCTTTTTGCTGCCTCCCAAAAAAACGCTTGCATTCTGCGCCAAACAGGTTTATACTGAATAACAGTAAAACGCTGTTTTACCAAAACCGAATATCAGATTCTTCAGGGCAGGGTGCGATTCCCTACCGGCGGTACAGCCCGCGAGCGGCGGTCTCTGTGTCAGAGGCCAATGCATGATTCGGTGAAACTCCGAAGCCGACAGTATAGTCTGGATG
>NZ_JALFLA010000073.1 GCF_022775115.1 Agathobaculum sp. | reverse complement strand
TCCCGCCGGATGCGGTCGAGCGCGGCGTCAAGACCGCTGTCGAGGCGCTGCGTATCCTGATCGGGCAGGATAAGGCGGACTAAACCGATGCCTATCCGCGCCCTGACCCAGCAGATGCGCGGCAATAAAAAAATCCCCCTTCGGGCGGTGTTCGTAAGACAGTAAAATAGGCAAAAGGCGTGACTTTCGTGGTCACGCCTTTTGCTTTAAGAGGATAGCCGCTTTAGTGGCGCAAGGGGTGCAGCCCCTTGTTCGGAACGCAGCGACGCAAAACACCCCGGACATTCAGGTGTCCGGGGTGTTCAGTCTCGCAGAGCGCACATACGGGGTTACCCAGTATAGAAGTGCGCCCTTGTATTTGTTCGAAAAACTGGAATTTATCGGTGTCAAAGTGACATAGATTCATCCACTATTTCACGAATGGTGTTATATTGCTTGTTTCAATTTTTATCGCATCAAGAGCTTGACACATATTTGACACCGTTTTCTACCGCACAAATCGATCAGACTCCTGTAAATGCCGTTCCAAAAGTTACTTTCGCTTGTTATGTTCTCTTGCATAACGTCTGACATTTTTCATGCCGCCAACCTCTTTGAACATTCGCTCGCTTTTTTTGATTTCAATTTCCTTGCTGCTTAGCCCATCATAGCTTGCTTCCTGTTCCAGTTTGCGATAACTTTCCAGCCTTCGTATATCCAACTCGCCGTTTTCGACTGCCCTTAAAACGGCACATCCCGGCTCGTTTGTATGCGTGCAATCCCTAAATTGACATTGCTGTGCCAATTCAGAGATTTCAGTAAAGGCTTTCGAAAGGTCAACGCCGTCCGCTCCCATTTCTCTCATACCCGGTGTGTCTATTACAACTCCGCCCAGAGGACACGAAAACATTTCACGCCCCGTTGTTGTATGTCTGCCTTTATCACCTTTTCCTATCTCCTGTGTTGTAATAACAGATTCACCAAGCAGTTTGTTGATTATCGTTGATTTACCGACACCTGACGAGCCAATAAAAGTACAGGTTTGATTCTTCTGAAAATAGGGCAGAAACTTTTCACAAACATCTTCATCGTACATTGATACCGTGATGACATCTGAATAACAGGAAATTTTTTCTATCTGTTCAACTGCACTGTTCAGATCGTGGCACAAATCCGATTTTGTCAGAACAACAACCGGTGTAGCACCGCTATCCCATGCAATAGACAGATATCGCTCCATTCTGTTCAAATTATAATTCTGATTGAGCGACATACATAAAAACACAATATCAACATTTGCGGCAATTGGCTGCACTTGTCCCGATACACCAACTGCCTTTCTGACAAAAAGACTTTTTCGTGTCAGAACATGATGAATGAGAGCAGTATCTCCCACAACATCAATCAACACATAATCACCAACGGCAGGATACATAGCGAGTTCATCGGTATCGTATCGTAATTTGCCGGAAATCTCTGCCAGCAGCTCCTTCTCTTCTGTAACAATTTTGTATTTTCCTCGGTATTGTGCGACCACTCTTGCCAGTATGTATTCTGGAAACATGGTTGCCTGAGCAAGAAATCTTTCCGAAACACCATATCGATTCAGTAAATTCATAATCAGTCTCCTATTATTAGAACGTCATCTTGTAAGAAGGTGATACTCCCACCACTTCCAAGAATTCCAGAGGAGTTCTTGAATTTATTGCCGTCATTGAAGTTGAGCATTTACAATCCTCTGAAAAGTGACGGAATACACCTTTGCGATAATACTTTTCTCTATCTATCACCTGATAATTCATTTTGAATCATCTCCATAAATTCCGATTTGTAGGTTTGTTGGGTTCCATATTATCACATAACAGGATAAAATACAAGAACAGCCACAGCAGTGCAAACTACTGTGGCTGTTAACTGTCTTATGAACACCGCACTTTATGGGGGATTTTTTTATATGAGCAGCGCTGGTCTATGGCTTGCAGGCGGCTCAGCCGATGATGCCGGCAGCCATGTCAAACATCGTCTGCGCGTCCAATCCGGTGTCAAACCCGGAGAGGAGGTAGGCCACGCCATCTCGCTCCCACTGCACGGACTGATGGGTCCTATATTCGACCTCGTCCGTGCCGAATGAGATGACCAGCGTGCCGTCGGCCTCGGCCTGCCGGTCCTCGGCAGTCTTTTCGTAGTCGGGCGGCACGAATTTATACTGCGCGTCGCGGAAGGTCAGCGTGGTTTCGCTGACGGTATTGGTCTGCGCGGGAACAGGGTTGTTTGCCTCGGTGCCGTCAAACACCGTGTAGGGCAGATGGACGGAAAGATGCAGCTGCACACCGTCCTTCTCGTAAACCGCCTCTACCTCGTCCCGCCGCTCGCTCTTACCGCCGTATTCCGCGACCGTCTCGACGCTTGCGCCGTAGCGGAAGGCAAAGCCGCCCTCGAGCGTCTCAGGCAGCACGTCCGCGCCACAAACTGCGGTCATACGCGCGGCAGTCTGGTCATAGTCCATGCGCTGGTTTACCCACGCATGGCTGGTGATGCTGCCAAGACCACCTGCAAATGCACCGGTCACAGCGATCGCGGCCACCGCAGCCAGCGCGAGCACGCGCTTCTTCCAGCCCGCCATGCGGCGCACCGGCGCGGGCGCATCGCTGCGCAGCGCATGTTGGAGGCGTGCGTCGAGCGTTTCGGGTGCTTGCAGGCCGTCTGCACAGTCGTGCAAGGTTTTACGAAGTATGCGCTCCAGTTTGTTCTGATCCATTGATATGAGCCTCCTTTGGCTTGCTCTCCTTTTCGGTCAGCGCCTGCCGCAGTATACGGCGGGCGGAAAACAGGCGGGATTTGACCGTTCCCTCGGTCACACCGAGGGTGCACGCGATCTCGTGCACTGGGCAGTCCTCAAAATAGTGCAGCACGATCACCGCGCGGCGCTTTTCGTCCAGCGTGTCCAGCGCCGCGTACAGCCTGCGCTGCTCATCGCTGCGCAACACAGCGGCAAGCGCGCTTTCGCCCTCCCCTGTTTCAAAGAACGCGGCGACCGGCGTCTCGCGCCTGCGCCGTTTGCAATAGCGCCACGCCGCGCGCGTCAGCGTACGGAGCAGCCACGGACGAAACCGCGCGCCGTCCCGCAGCGAGCCGATCGACCGCGCACAGGTGACAAAGGCCTCTTGCGTCAGATCCTCGCCGTCCGCGCGGCTGCCGGTCAGCAGGCACGCGATGCGAAACGCATCGTCTTTGTACCGTGCGTACAGCGCGTCGAACGCCTGCATATCGTCGCCCTGCATCCGCCGGACAAGTTCTTCATCGGTCATTGCTTTTCTCCTTTGGTTTTTGGTGCACCTGACTATAAGAGCATCAAGGGCTGCGTTTGGTTCAAAAAAATTTTTCCTGTTTCGAAGCACAACAAAAAGGTCAGGGTGCGCCCCTGACCTTTTTCTGCTGCCGCAAGGCGGCTGTGCCGCACACTGACGTCACATTTTTGGAAAAAACTCCTGATCGATCACGTTCTCCAGTGTCATGCCCGAGTAAGCTACTGCGGCCAGTCCGTCGATAAAGCGGCCAACCGATGCGAGCAGCAGCGAGATGCTGTCCGCGAGCAGCGTGATATTCTTTTCGAGTGGAAGTGAGCCGTCGAGCAGCGCGTTGTGCTTGAGATAGATCTGTCCGGCCTGCTCGAAATAACCGAACGCACCCAGCGCGCAGAACTCATTGCAGTAAGCGCAGGCGCGGCGCAGCTGGTTTTTGTGCAGGTCGGGCGCATCCTGAAAGAGCGTCACGAAAAATTGCAGCAGGCCGCTCTCCTCGCCGGGCAGCTGCATCGGGATGAAGCAGCACTCGATCACCACGTCCTTTGCCACCTTGCCCTGCCGCATGGCTTCGCAGCGCAGCAGCGTGGGCGCGCTGTCGCTGCGCATGACCTCGGCGCGAAAGCCGTTCTGGTTCAGCACCTCGGCCATGCAGGCGAGTATCTGCTCTTGCTTTTCCGCTTTCATCCTTTTTTCACTCCAATATCCGTTCTGTAATGCATCTGGTCAAAGTGTATCTTCTTTACGTCCGCATACGCCGCCGCGATCGCCTCGTCCAGCGTGGGCGCGGTTGCGGTCACGCCGAGCACGCGGCCACCGCTCGTAAGCATTTTGCCGTTTTTCTGCACCGTGCCCGCGTGGAACACAAACGAGCCGGTCACATCCGCAAGGCCAGTGATCTCCTTGCCCTTCTCATAGGCCTTGGGATAACCGCCCGAGGCGATGCACACGCAGCACGCGGCGTTATCCGCCCAGCGGATGTCAGTCTCGTCCAGCCGCCCGTCGATCACGGCGTTAAAAATGTCAAACAGATCGCTCTCCAAGCGGCTGAGCACAGCCTGCGTCTCAGGGTCGCCAAAGCGTGCGTTGTACTCGATCACCTGAGGGCCCTTAGGCGTTAGCATCAGGCCGAAATACAGCACGCCCTTGAACGGCCGCCCCTCGGCCGCCATCGCCGCGACTGTCGGCGCGAAGATGGTGTCCATGCAGATTTTCGCGGTCTCCTCCGTGTAAAACCGCGAGGGAGAGAACGCCCCCATGCCGCCGGTGTTCGGCCCCTCGTCGTTGTCGAGCGCGCGTTTGTGATCCTGCGCGGCGGGCATGGCCTTGAGGTGCTTGCCGTCCACAAACGCGAGCACGGACACCTCCGGCCCGGTCAGATACTCCTCGATAACAACACGTGCGCCTGCGCCGCCGAACGCGCCGCCGTCGATCGCGTCCCTGACCGCTTCGACGGCCTGCTCCTCGGTCATGGCGACGGTAACGCCCTTGCCGAGCGCCAGCCCGTCGGCCTTGACCACGATCGGCGCGCCCTTTTCACGGATATAGGCGATGGCTTCCGCCGAGTTTTCAAAAACAGCGTAATCCGCGGTCGGGATGTGATACTTGCGCATCAGCGCCTTGGCAAAGGACTTCGAGCCTTCGATCACCGCCGCGTTTGCGCGCGGGCCAAAGGCGCGCAGTCCGGCCTGCTCAAGCGCGTCCACCATGCCAAGGGCAAGCGGATCGTCCGGCGTGACGACGACCAGATCGGGACGCGCCTGCCGCGCAAAAGCGACCATACTTTCGATATCGGTCGCCGCGATGTCGACGCATTCGGCCTCGGCCGCGATGCCGCCGTTGCCCGGCGCGCACCAGATATGATCGACCTTGGCACTTTTCCGTAGGGTATGGACGACGGCGTGCTCGCGCCCGCCCCCGCCGATCACCAGAACCTTCATATATAACCTCCGTGCGTTATTGATCTCTGCGGCTCTGCCGCAGGCCGAGCAGCGCAAACACCGCCATGGCGAGCATGGGGAGGGCGGCGAGCGCCGTCGACATGCGGAAAAGGCCCGCCCCGCCGATGAGCAGCAGCAGCACGCCGCATATTGCCGCATACGCGGCGCGCCCGTACCACAGCGAGCGCCCCTCCAGCCGCTGCGCGCCGCAGTAGGCCGTGGTCAGTCCGAGCGCGGGCAAAAACCAGTTCGCGTGCAGGCCATAGGCCAGCACAGCTGCCGCCAGCAGGCCACCCCACAGCGCCAGCTGCGCGCCGATGCGCTGCGCTGTCACTTCTGTGCCTCCGCCTCGTGCCGAAGCGCTTCCCGTTGCAGGCGGAACACATCCGCGATCATGCCGATCCGGAAGACCAGTCCCACCGTGTTGATGACGGTCAACGGGTCAAATGCGACCATCGTACCGCCCACGCGCGCAAAGCCTGCCAGCAGCTGCGTGCCCATCAGCAGGAGAGCCGCCGCGCCGAGACCGAATACGACCGCGAGCACGAGCAGCGCGTACTCCGCCGCCGCGCCAAGGCCGTAGCGCCGGCGCTGCGCGGCCATCGCAAGGCAGAGCAGCACATCGGCCGCGCAGGCCACCAGCACAAGCAGCGTAGCGACGGCTGGCGTATCGGTCAGCCCCTGCGCCAGCGCAAGCGCCGCGCACACGGCGCTTGCCGCCTCCACGCCACAGTACCACCGTGAGAAGCGCCGCAGATGCAGCATGCTCAGCCCGACCAGCACATAGGGAACAGCCGGCACGAGCCAGATATCCGCCCCCACCTGCGGCAGCGCCAGACCAAGCACATACCCGCCCGCCAGCAGCAGGTATGCGTAATACGTTTGTATCATGCGTTAGTGGTGGAACAGGCGCATCCCCGTGAACGCCATGACCATGCCGTACTTATTGGCCGTCTCGATCACATGATCGTCCCGAATCGAGCCGCCCGGCTGCACGATATAGCCCACACCCGACTTGCGCGCCCGCTCGACATTGTCCCCAAACGGGAAGAAGGCGTCCGAGCCGACGGTCACGCCGGTGTTCTTTGCGATCCACGCCTTCTTTTCCTCGGCGGTCAGCGGCGCGGGTTTTGTTTGGAAGATACCCTGCCACACGCCGTCGTCCAGCACATCCTCGTACTCGTCCGAGATATACACGTCGATCGCGTTGTCGCGGTCAGGACGGCGGATGCCGTCAACAAACGGCAGGCCAAGCACCTTGGGATGCTGGCGCAGGAACCAGTTGTCCGCCTTCTGCCCGGCCAGACGGGTGCAGTGGATACGGCTCTGCTGCCCCGCGCCCACGCCGATGGTCTGGCCGTCCTTGACATAGCAGACCGAGTTGGACTGCGTATACTTGAGCGTGATGAGCGCGAGCAGCATATCGCGCGCGGCGGCGGCGGGCAGCGTCTTGTTGTCGGTCACGATGTTGGTCAGCAGGCTTTCGCTGATCTCATAATCGTTGTAGCCCTGCTCAAAACGCACGCCGAAAATATCCCGCTGCTCGACCGGCCCCGGCACATAGTCCGGGTCGATGCGCACAACATTATAGCCGCCCTTGCGCTTGGTGCGCAGAATCTCCAGCGCTTCGTCGGTGTAGTCCGGCGCGATGATGCCGTCGGACACCTCACCCGCGAGGTAGCGCGCGGTATCCGCGTCGCAGGTGTCGCTCAGCGCCGCCCAGTCGCCGTAGGAGCACAGGCGGTCAGCGCCGCGGGCGCGGATATAGGCCGTGGCGATGGGCGACAGCTCGTGCGCCGCATCGACAAAGTACATCGCCTTTTCGGTCTCGGTCAGCGGACTGGCCAGCGCCGCGCCCGCAGGCGAAACGTGCTTGAAGGAGGCCGCCGCAGGCAGGCCGGTCGCCCGGCGCAGCGCCTTGACCAGCTGCCACGCATTGAGCGCATCGCAGAAGTTGATATAGCCCGGCCGGCCGTTCAATACCTCGAGCGGCAGCTCACCCTCGGTCATAAAGATGCGCGCGGGCTTTTGATTGGGGTTGCAGCCGTACTTCAGTGCCAGTTCGGTCATTTCTCGCTCTCCTTACACATGCTTGTTTTTGATGATCTGCCGGTATGTGCCGGTCGTGATATCGAGATAGCGCACAAACAGCGCGATCTTATTCTGCTCGTTGAGGCTGTTCCACACCATGTCGGTGAACTGCTCGAGCGTCTGGTTTTCCAGATGGACGCACTTGGGCTCACCCCGGAACTGGGGCAGCGGGTCGCCGTCGCACTGGTAGGTGTGGATAAAGTGGCCGCGCCCCGCCACCGGCTTGTCATACTCGAAGAAGTAGCGCTTGCTGGCCGTCGGGTCGGAGGTAAAGTTTTTGAGGATGGACAGGCAGTACGAGCCGTCCTCGTTGACGATGCCCGAAATGCGCGGGGTGTAGTTGGGCGCGTCCGGCTCAAACTCGCGGGTGCGCAGCGCGTCGATATAGCTCTTGCCCGCGCGCAGATACTCGCAGATCGTGTCAGTCTGGTCGCCGTTGGTGACGACTGTGCGCCCCTCGCACATACGCACCGGATGATAGATGATGAGCGAGGGGTCGGTCATCTTGGCCGGGTCGTGCGCCTCGGTGCGGATGCCGTCCTCAGTTTCGACGAACACACGGTTGCGGCTGTTTTCCGAGCGCCCCATGATGAAATAGGCGATCACATCGGTCTTGTTGTCCGCCATGCGGCCAAGGATGATGCCGCGCCCCGGATAGGCGTTGCCCTGCAGCTCGTTGCTGATGTCAAACACATTTCTGTTCATTACTCTTGCACACTCCTTGTTCTTATGCTTTGGTGACGGTCGCGCCGTCCACCCGCAGGCGGCCCGCGCAGAAATCCGAGACGGCCTGCGGCAGCAGCAGCCATTCGGCCTGACGCATCACGCGCTTTTGCAGCGTCTCCGGTGTGTCCTCCGGCGCGACCTCGACCGCCTTCTGCGCGATGATCGCGCCGCCGTCGACCACTTCGGACACGAAATGCACGGTCGCGCCGGTCACCTTGACACCCTTGGCCAAGGCGGCCTCGTGTACATGCAGGCCGTAGAACCCCTCGCCGCAAAAGGAGGGGATGAGCGAGGGATGCACGTTGATGATCTTATTTTCATACCGGCGGCAGATATCCGCGCTCAGCACAGTCATAAACCCGGCCAGCACGATAAGGCCGATCTCCTTTTCCGCGAGCAGCGCGGCCAGCGCCTCGCCCCACGCCTCGGCCGAGGGATAGTCCCGCCGGCGCAGCACTTCGCTCGGTATGCCCGCCTTTGCCGCGCGCTCGAGCGCGAACGCCCCCGGGTTTGACGAGACGACCAGCGCGATGCGCCCGTTTTCCAGCCTCCCGGCCTGCTCCGCGTCGATCAGCGCCTGTAAATTGGTGCCGCCGCCCGAAACCAAAACTGCAATGTTTATCATGTTCCTTTTCTCCGCATTTCATTTGTGCGCCGGGGGCGCTGCCCGTGCTGATCAGTCCAGCACAATGCCCTTTTCGCCCGCCGTGCATATGCCGATGATGTATGCCTGCTCGCCCGCGGCCGAGATCGCGGCGACCGCGCGGTCAGCATCCTCTGCCGCGACGGCCAGCACCAGCCCCGCGCCCATGTTGAAGGTGTTGTACATATCACGCTCGGGTATCTTGCCGGTTTTGGCGATCAGCTCAAATACCGGCGGCACGGGCATGGCCTTTTTCTCAATACGGGCGCACACACCCTCGTGCAGCATACGCGGCACGTTTTCATAAAAGCCGCCGCCCGTGATGTGGCTGATGCCCTTGACCTCGACCTTGCCCAGCAGCGACTGGATGGCCCTGACGTAGATCTTGGTCGGGGTGAGCAACTCCTCGCCAAGGGTTTTGCCGAACTCGTCAATATAGCGGCGGACCGCCTTTTCGTTGATGCCGAAGGTCTTGCGCACGAGCGAGTAGCCGTTGGAGTGCACGCCCGAGGAGGCCACGCCGATCAGCACATCCCCCGGTCGGATGGAAGAGCCATCGATCATCTTCTCCTTATCGACCATGCCGACCGAGAAACCGGCCATGTCGTACTCATCCTCGGGATAGAAGCCGGGCATCTCGGCGGTCTCGCCGCCGATCAGCGCGCAGCCCGCCTGCCGACAGCCCTCGGCGATGCCCGAAACCATCTGCGCGATTTTGGCCGGGTGGTTTTTGCCGACCGCGATATAATCCAGAAAGAACAGCGGCTGCGCGCCACAGCAGGCAATGTCATTGACGCACATGGCCACGCAGTCAATGCCGACCGTGTCATGCTTATCCAGCAGAAAGGCCAGCTTGAGCTTGGTGCCCACGCCATCCGTGCCGGATACCAGCACCGGGTCGGCCATACCCTTGAAATCCGGGCGGAACAGCCCGCCGAAGCCGCCGAGCGTGCCCATCACGCCCTTGGTAAAGGTCGATTCGACCATCGGCTTCATCAGCTTGACCGCCTCGTAGCCGGCGGTAACGTCCACGCCCGCCGCCTTATAGCTTTCAGAACGGCTCTCACTCATAATCGTACTCCTCTTTCGGTAGTTTTTAAGGCAACACCGCAGAATTTCTGCAAAGCGCCCAAGACGCAATCGTGCGGCGCCGCCTTAGGCTCTGCTTACAGCTCGATCTCGTTTTCAAACAGGTTCTTTTCGGCCTCGTCGGGCGTTTCCATCGGATACTGCCCGGAAAAGCAGGCGTCGCAGAAATGCAGCTTGCAGCCGACCGCGATCTTGTGCGCGGCCTCCAGCGAGAGAAAGCCGAGGCTGTCCACACCGATGATGTCACGCATCTGCTCGACCGTGCGCCCGTGCGCCAGCAGCTGCCGCCGCGCGGGGATGTCCGTGCCGAAAAAGCAGGGGTGGCGGAACGGCGGCGCGGAGATGCGCATATGCACCTCGGCCGCGCCCGCGTCGCGCAGCAGCGCGACCAGCCGCGCGCAGGTCGTGCCGCGCACGATCGAATCATCGACCATGATGACCCGCTTGCCATTTACCGCCTCGCGCAACGCGTTGAGCTTGAGCCGCACCGAGCGCTCGCGCTTGTCCTGCCCGGGCTGGATGAAGGTGCGCGCGATGTAGCGGTTTTTGATAAGGCCTACGCCGTATGGGATGCCCGAGCACTTGGCGTAGCCGATGGCCGCCGGAATGCCCGAATCCGGCACGCCGATGACCACGTCCGCGCCGACCGGGTGCTCGATCGACAGGTACTTGCCGGCCTCCTGCCGCGCGCGCTCGACCGAAGCGCCGTCGATGACCGAGTCCGGCCGGGCAAAATAGATATACTCGAACACACAGGCCGCGCTTTCGCATTTTTTCTCGCAGTGCAGCGAGCGCAGCGTGCCGTTTTCCACCACACAGACCTCGCCCGGCTCGACATCGCGCACAAATTCCGCGCCCAGCGCGTCCAGCGCGCACGATTCCGAGGCAAACAGGTACGCGCCGTCCAGCCGGCCGATGCACAGCGGGCGGAAGCCGCGCGGGTCGCGCGCCGCGATCAGCTTGCGCGGCGACATGACGACCAGCGAATACGCGCCCTCGATCACGTCCATCGTGTGCAGCACGGCCTGCTCGATGCTGCCGCAGCGCAGCCGCTCGCGCACGATCGCGTAGACCAGCACCTCGGTATCGCTCGACGAGCGGAAGATCGCCCCGCCCAGCTCAAGCTCATGCCGCAGCGCGCCCGCGTTGACCAGATTGCCGTTGTGCGCCACGGCAAGGTTACCCTTGACGTGCGTGATCGAGATCGGCTGCGCGTTTTCGCGGCGGGTGTCTCCGGTGGTTGAGTAGCGCACATGGCCGATGGCCATTTGGCCGGGCATCGCGTCGAGTATCTGCTGGTCAAACACCGCGCCGACCAGACCGACATCCTTATGGCAGCGGATGACGCCCTTGTTGTTCACCGCGATGCCGCAGGCCTCCTGCCCGCGGTGCTGCAAGGCGAACAGCGCGGTATAGGTGTCGTGCGCGGGGCTGACCGCGCTGTTTTCACCGGCGGCGATACCGAATACGCCGCATTCCTCGTGTACCGCGTCGCCGTCAAACGGCGCGCGAGTGCGTTTTTTGACTGTATATTTCATGGTTAACCTCTGCTTGGGCGCGCCGCGCGCGCTGCGGTTCGGGGGTGGATGACAAATACGCGGGCAGGCGGTCACTCCTGCCCGTTCCAGCAATAGGTGCAGACCTTGTCCCGCGCAAGGCCGATCGCTTCGAGCAGCCCTTCCAGCGACTGGTAGCCAAGCGAGGAAAAGCCGAAATCCCGGCAGATGCGCTCGAGCATCCGCTGGCCGCGCGCGGTGTCCGCGTCGGCGTACTCGTCCAGATGCCGGCAGCCCTCGTCCCCCTCCAGCTCGCGCACGGTGCGGCGCGCGAGCAGCTCAAGCTCCGAGTTCGACGAGGAGAAGTTGAGGTATTTGCAGCCGTACATGATCGGCGGACAGGCCGAGCGCATATGCACCTCGGCCGCACCCGAGGCATAGAGGAACTCGACCGTCTCGCGCAGCTGTGTGCCGCGCACGATCGAATCGTCCACAAACAGCAGCTTTTTGCCCTCGATCAGCTCGGGCACCGGTATCTGCTTCATCTTGGCCACCTGATTGCGCACCTGCTGGTTGGATGGCATGAACGAGCGCGGCCAAGTCGGCGTGTACTTGATGAACGGGCGCGCGAACGGAATGTGGCAAGCGTTGGCGTAGCCGATGGCGTGCGGCACACCCGAATCGGGCACACCGGCCACATAGTCGATATCCTGCGCCAGCCCGCGCCTGCGGTCGCCCAGCGCCAATATCTCGCCGTTTTTATAGCGCATCAGCTCAACGTTCTTGCCCTCGTAGTTGGAGTTGGGATAGCCGTAGTACGTCCACAGGAAGGAACAGATCTTCATCTGCTCGCCCGCCGGAGCCAGCGTCTGCACGCCCTCGGCCGTCACGCGGACGATCTCGCGCGGGCCAAGCTCATAGTGGTCGGCATAGCCGAGCTTATGATAGGCGAAGGACTCAAAGGAGACGCAGCAGCCGTCCTCCCCCCGGCCGACCAGCACGGGCAGGCGGCCGACGCGGTCGCGCGCGGCGATGATGCCCTCGGGCGTCAGGATGAGGATGGTGGCCGAACCGTCGATCTGCTCCTGCGCGTAGCGGATGCCGGTGACGATATCCTCCTGCTTATTGATGAGCGCGGCAATCAGCTCGGTTTGGTTTACCTTGCCCGAGCTCATCGCCATGAACTGGTGGCCGTGGTCGGAAAAATACTGCGAGACCAGCGCCTCGGCGTTGTTGATGATGCCCACCGTCGTGATCGCGTACAAGCCGAGGTGCGAGCGCACCAGCAGCGGCTGGGGATCGGTGTCACTAATGCAGCCGATACCGCTACAGCCGTGAAAATCGCGCACATCGTCCTCAAACTTGGTGCGGAAGGGGGTGTTGGAAATGTTGTGTATCTGGCGCTGGAAGCCGCTCCCGCTGTCGTACACGACCATGCCGCCGCGCTTGGTGCCAAGATGGGAGTGGTAGTCCACACCGAAGAAAATATCCAGCACGCAGTCCCGCTTGGAGGCCGCGCCGAAAAAACCGCCCATATAACCTCCTTTATTCGCCCCGCAGGCGCTTCATAATCTCCTGATAGGCCTCTTCTACGCCGCCCATATCGCGGCGGAAGCGGTCCTTATCGAGCTTTTCCTTGGTGGTCTTATCCCACAGGCGGCAGGTGTCGGGCGATATCTCGTCGGCCAGCACGAGCGCGCCGTCCGCGGTCTTGCCGAACTCGAGCTTGAAGTCGACCAGAATGACGTTCAGCGTATCGAAATACTGCCGCATGACCTCGTTTACCCGAAAAGCCATCTGCTTGATCTGCTCGATCTCCTCCCGTGTGGCCAAGCCGAGCGCCAGCGCGTGGTAATCGTTGATCAGCGGGTCGCCGAGATCGTCGTTTTTATAGGAAAACTCGACGGTCGGCGCATCGAACACGATGCCCTCCTCCACGCCGTAGCGCTTGGCGAAGGAGCCGGCCGAGATATTGCGGATGATGACCTCGAGCGGCACGATGGACACCTTTTTGACAAGGGTCTCCCGCTCGGAGAGCTGCTCAACAAAATGCGTCGCCACGCCCTGCCGCTCGAGCAGCTGGAACATGTGGTTGCTCATCACGTTGTTGATCGCGCCCTTGCCCGCGATCGTGCCCTTCTTTTCGCCGTTGAACGCGGTCGCGTCGTCCTTGTAATCGACGATGACGAGCGCAGGGTCGTCGGTCGCGTATACCTTCTTGGCCTTTCCTTCATAAAGCTGCTCCAGCTTTTGCATGGTGCGTTCCTCCCTGTAATATCAAGTATAATTTACAATCACACGCGCCGCTTACGCGAACCGCTCCTTGACCAGCGCATCCTTGGCCGTGACCTCCTCGGCCATATCGGCCTTGAAGCGGCGCAGCTTGTCCGCCAGCTCTTTGTCGGCCAGCGCGAGCATCTGCGCGGCGAGGATAGCCGCGTTATCCGCCCCGTCTATCGCAACGGTGGCCACCGGAATGCCCTTGGGCATCTGCACGATGGACAGCAGGCTGTCCATGCCGCCCATCACGCTGGTCGCCATCGGCACGCCGATGACCGGCAGCGTCGTGTGCGCCGCCAGCACGCCGCCCAGATGCGCGGCCTTGCCCGCCGCCGCGATGATGACGCCAAAGCCGCGCTCCGCCGCGCCCCGGGCAAGCTCCTCGGCCGCAGCCGGTGTGCGGTGCGCCGAGCAGATACGGACCTCGACCGGAATATCAAACGCCTTGATACGGTCGACGCACTTTTCCATCACCTTCAGGTCGGAGTCCGAACCCATAACGACAAGTACCTTTTTCATTTGCTTGTTCCCCCTTTAGAAACAAAGGAGGACACGGGTATACCCGTGTCCTGATTCTGTGCTCAACTGGCTGCACCGAGACCCAAAAGCGTGCACGAATGCCCGGCGCTCCGCCCCCAAGACCGCGCCCGGATAGGCTGAGACGTCTCACCAAGAAACACGCTGCCGGTCATATGCACACCTCTTTCGCTGTTTTATAAGCCGTCGGTGAAGATACATGATTATTCTATCGAAAAAACACGCCTATTGCAAGCGTTTTGCGCTGGTTTTTTGTGGTTTTGTACAAATGCCCAAAGAACCGCGCCCGGCTTTTCAGCTTTCGTGCAGAACGCCCTTTTCGTACAGCGTCCGCTCGATCTGGCGCACCCGCTCGCCCCACGAGCAAGCCTTGCCGTAGGCCAGCCGCCGCGCTGTCTTGTCCGGGTCGTTTTCCGCTGCGGCGCGGTCGCACAGGGCGAGAAACTCGGCCTCGTCCTGCGCGATATAGACCACATCCGCAAAATCCTCGACCTGCACCGGCTCGCGGGTCGAGACGACCGGCTTGCCCGTGGCGAGGTATTCATAAAACTTCAGCGGCGAAACATCCTTGGACAGCGCGCCCGCGCGGAACACGTTCAGGCACACGTCCATCTGCGCAAGGTAGGCGGGCAGCGCAGGCTGCGGCACCAGCTCGTGCAGCACGATGTTGGGATAGCGCCGGAGATGCGTCAGGTCGACGCCGGGCAGCGGCCGGCCAATGAGAAACACGGTCGCGTCCGGCCGCGCCTTGGCAAGCGCTTCGATCAGCGCGTAGTCGATGCACTCCTGCAGCATACCGACAAAGCCGAACACCGGGTGCGGCAGCCCACGCATGTCCTCCGGGCAGGGCAGCGCGTCTTTTTCGGTCTGCACGCGGGAGAATATCTCATATGCCGCGCCGTTCGGGATGGTGACCGCGGTCGGATTTACCTGTGCGAGCGTCTCCTGCAAGCCGGAAGCCGTGGCAAACACCTGATCGGCGGCGGTGGCCAGCTCGCGCTCCATCCGGTCGACCACTGCGGGCGTGATATGCCCCTTATAGGCCGAGTGGCGGTCGACACAGTCATACACCAGCGCGCGGTGGGGCAGGCGCGAAACGATGTCGCACGCGGTCGGCGAGTAGCACCAGAGCACGCTCTCCCCGCCAAAGCCGTGCTTTTTCATGATTTTGCGCACAAACCGCGCCTGCCGCCATTGGTTGAGCCGGTTTATCCAGCGGAATTTGTTAAAGAAAGGTAAAACGGGCGGCAGCGCGTAGACCGTGATGTGCTCATGCCCCTCCACCCGCGCGCCGGGCTGCCTGTATTTGCCGAGATAGGCGGCCGCCTTTTTGTCCTTGAGCGGTGCGATAAGCGACACCGGCGGGTCAAAATACAGCACCTCGCTGTTTCGCAGGCGGCTCATCACGTTCTGCTTGCGCGTGGGCAGCGGATGGTAGTTGGTCGTCGACAGGCAGACCACATGGTTTTTCATCATCGTTTCAGTCCTTTTCGTTTGTCATTCCCAGCAGCTGTGCCGCGCCGCGCACGTTCTCATGCTCACGCTCGCGCAGCATACCCGCCGTGCGGCGCACCTCGCCGTCCAGCGCACCCGAAACGCACTCGTCGATCAGGCGGCACAGCTCGTCCGCCTTGACCGAGCGCAGCGGCAGGCAGGTGCGGCTGCCGATATATTGCAGAAAGCCGTCCACCTTGATATCATAGCTGATGCCGACCACCGGCACACCCTGCCCGGCCGAAAACATCAGCGAGTGCAGCCGGATGCCGACCACAGTCTCCATGCGCGCGAGGATGCCGATGGTCGTCTCGATCGGCAGGCGGGTGCGCACCGCGTGCCACGGGCAGTCGAGCAGCACACCCACCCGCTCGGCCGGGATCAGGTCGCTCGGAAACTCGATCGGCACGAAAACAGGCGTCAGCCCGTGCGTGTGATAGGCATAGCGCGCGGCGGCCGCGATCTCGGGCAGGGCCGACTCCAACCCCTTCCAGTCGCGCAGGCCAAAGCCGATATACCGCCCCGCCGGGTCGATGCCGCAGCGCTCGAGCGCCAGATTGACCACCTCGCGCGGCGCGGGGTCGAGGATGATGGTCGGGTCGGCCGAAACGCGGATGTCCGGCCGCGTGACCTGCATCCGGGCAAGCGCCTCGCGTGAGTTATCGTCCCGCAGTGTGATGCGGTCGACCGAAACATCGATGATGCGCGCGGCCATTTTGCGGTTGCCCGCACGGTTGATCGGGCCAATGCCGCAGCCGTACATCATCACCTTGCAGCCGCGCCGCTTGGCCGCGCGCAGCGTATAGCAGTAATACCAGAGCGAGCGGGTCGAGGTCACGTCCTGCATCAGCGAGCCGCCGCCGTTGATATAGAGCGCGGCGCGGCGGAAGCGCCGCAACACGCAGAATACGTTAAAGGTATAGACCGCACCCGTGCGGTAGACCAGCCGGGTCTCCTTTGGCCGCCGTGACATGACGCAGATCGTCCGGTTGGGGTCGAGCGCGCGCATCTCCTGCACGATGGCCTTGAGGATGGCGTCGTCGCCCGCGTTGCCCCGCCCGTAAGCGCCGCAGATGACGATGCTCTCGCGCTCGTTCTTATCCCGGTGGAAGCGCGTGAGCAGGTGGCGGTAGTTGTCCTCCTGCCGCTGGCACATCTTGTCCTTGGAAAAATCGCGCGAGGCCTTGGCGTACAGCGCCTCGGCAAAGCTGCGGCGCAGCGTCTCGTCGTTTGCCAGCCGCACCATGTACTTGGCCAGCTGGGCGTGGTCGCCCACCGGGAAGATATAGCCGTTTTCGCCCGTGTCGATCAGCTCGGGCATACCGCCGACATCCGAGCAGATGGTCGCGCAGCCCGCGCAGACGCCCTCCAGAATGGAATACGGAAAGGTTTCGGACACCGAGGACAAAAGGTTGATGTCCATCGCGCGGAAAAACGGCTCGACCGGCGCGACCCAGCCGCAAAAGGTGACGCGCGCGGCAACGCCCAGCTGGGCGCACAGGCGGCGCAGCATGTCGGCGTCCTCGCCGTCGCCCGCGATGAACAGACGCAGCTGCGGCGCGTGCCGCAGCGCCGCGGCAAAGCCGCGCACGGCAGTGGCAATGTCCTTGACGGCGGTCAGGCGCGCGGCAATGCCGCACAGCACATCGCCCGGCTCAATCTCCGCGCCGAAATGCTCCTTCAGGTAGGCAGCTCGGTCAAATTCCCCCTCGGGCTGCCGAAACTCCATGCCGTTGTAGATGGTAACGATACGCTCGGGGTCGAAGCCGCGCTCGATCAGCGTGCGCGCCATGCGGTCGGCCACAGGCTGGTAGTAATCCAGAAAACGCAGTGCCACGGCGTTGGCCATGCCGAAGGTGTGCTGCTTGAACGGATTGCCCAGATAGTCGAGCTGATAATCCGAGTGGACAGTTGTCAGCACGGGCACATGGCGGCTGCTGCGCACCATCGCGCCCATCAGGTTGGCGCGTCCGCCGTGACAGTGGATGATATCCGGCCGGAATTCGTCCACCAGCGCACGCATCGCACGCGCCGCGCGGAAGGGGTTGTGCCGCTCGATCACGCGCACGTCGATGCCGCGCTCGCGCGCCTCGTCCGCAAAGGGGCCGGCGCGAAAGGACAGCAGCATGACCTCGTTTCGCGCGGCAAGGCCGGTCACCATATTCATGATATGGGTCTTGGCGCCGCCCACGTCGCCGCCGCCCATCACATGCATCACTCTCAAGCTTGCATCCTCCATCCTAACTTTGGTCGCTGTATTATAGTATACCACGCCCGCCGCCGAAAAGCAAAAGGAAAGGCCGCGCCCTTCGCCCGCGCACGGCAAAGGGGGTTTGTGTTTGTCCGCAAGCCGTGCTATAATAGGGCATATCCGTTTTGAAACGAGGTGCTTTTCCCCTTGTCCTCCAAAAACACCATGACGCGCGACGCCATGCTTTTTTTGCCCGCCAAAGTGCTTGAGGGTCTGCTGGTCATCGCCTGCTCATCGCTCTACACGCACATCTTCACCAAGGCGGCGGTCGGTACGTTCGGCATCCTCAACACCACCGTGCAGCTCTGCTATCTGGTGCTGGCCGGCTGGATGGCCAACGCCTCGACCCGCTATGTCGGCGAGGAATACCACAAGGATCGCGGCGGCGCGCTCTTTTCAACCGTTTCGACCATTTATCTGCTGCTCTGTGTGCTGGCAGCCGGGGCGGCCTGCGTGGCCGCCGCCGTCACAGGCAAGCTTATCTGGCTGGGCGGCGCGGCCATGTTTTGCAGCTACACCATCTTTCAAATCCTCAACTCCGCGCTCATACAGCTCGGCCGGATGCGCGCCTCGATCGGTCTGAGCCTGTTCTCCGCGGCGGGCAAGCTGGCCATCGCCTATGCCCTTGTGCGCGGCGCGTCGGCCTATCCCTCGGCTGTTCCCGCCATTGCCGCAAACAC
This sequence comes from Agathobaculum sp., assembly GCF_022775115.1. Classification (GTDB taxonomy): domain Bacteria; phylum Bacillota; class Clostridia; order Oscillospirales; family Butyricicoccaceae; genus Agathobaculum. The sequence goes on along the minus strand of NZ_JALFLA010000073.1, from coordinate 16,544 downwards.
GCTGGCGGACGGCGTGGCCGGTATCGGCGCGGTGCTCGCGCTGTCCATGCCGGCGGTCGTGCGTCCGCGCCGCTTCTCAAAGCCGCTGCTGCGCCGCTTCCTCGCCTACGGCGTGCCGCTGATAGGCGTGTCCATCGCAGTCTCGCTGCTCAACATGATCGACCGCTATCTGGTCACCGGCTTTTTCGGTGAAGAGGTATTCGCCGTCTACAATTCCAACAACTCGATCGCCTCGGGCATCTTCACGATGATCTCAGTCGGCATCATGCGGGGCGTGTATCCCGCCGTGCTGCGCGGCTGGCGCGAGGGCGGACAGGCCGCCGCCGCACCGCTGCTCGACCAAGGCGCGCGGCTATATCTGCTGATCGCCGCGCCCGCCGTGTGCGGGCTGACCGCCGTGTCGCTGCCGCTCTCCCGCTTTCTGTTTGCCGAGGGGTACGAGGCCGGTGCGCCGGTCATCGCCTACACCGCGCTGGCCATGCTGTTCATGGGGCTGACCGAATACGCCAACAAGGCCTATGAGCTCGAGCAGGCGACCATCCATGTGCTGCAAAACAGCGCGGCCGCCGCGCTCATCAAGGTCGTGTGCAGCCTTGCGCTGCTCCGGGTCTTTGGCTTTACGGGCGGCGCGCTCGGCTCGGTCGTTGCGTTCGCCGCGTATTTCGGCATCACGGCGGCGCGGGTGCGCGGGCGCTTTCTGTTCCGTATCCCGCCGAAAAGCCTTATGCGCATCCCGCTCTGCGCGCTGCTGTGCGGCGCAGCCGCCTATGCGTGCACGCTGCTGCCGCTGGGCGACCTGCCGCGCCTTGCGCTCGCGGTCGCGGCTGGCGCGCTCGTATACGCGGCAGCCCTTATCCTCTCCGGCGAGGGACGCGCCGAGGCGCAGGCCATCCTGCGTAAATTAAAGCGATAAAGCCTATCTTTTTTTGCACAAAATCTTGTCTGTGCAGTCAAACCGTGCTATAATTGATACCATATGCAAATACGATGATAGAAAGGCGTTATAACTATGGAAATGATCCATGCAGCAGCACAATATGTGGACACCGTGCAGCGCGTGTGCGGCGCAGCCGGCGGAGAGATCACCTTCCGCGGCACGGTGCACCGCGTGCGCGATATGTCCGACTTTGCGTTTGTCATCGTGCGCGTCGAGCGCGGGCTGATCCAGTGCACCTTTCAGGGGGATGAGATCGGCGGCGTAAAGCGCAGTGAGATCCGGGACGCGATGGTGGTCGAGGTCTCCGGCACGGTGCGCGAGGAGCCGCGCGCCGAGCATGACGTTGAGGTCGTGCTTTCCTCCATCAAGGTGATCGGCCGGCCGTATGACCAGCTTCCCGTGCCGCTCGGCAAGAAGTATATGGGTCTGTCGCTTGATGTTGACCTGCCGTTGCGCCCGCTCACGCTGCGCCACCCGGCCAAGCAGGCCGTGTTCCGCATTCAGGGCGCGATCGCCGACGGCTTTGCGGACTATATGCAGTCGCAGGGCTTCACCCATATCCACACGCCTAAGATCGTCGTGGCGGGCGCCGAGGGTGGCGCCAACCTCTTTAAGCTCGATTACTTCGGCAACCCGGCCTTTCTCGCCCAGTCGCCGCAGTTCCACAAGCAGTATCTCGCGGGCGCATTTGGCCGCGTGTTTGAGATCGGCAGCGTCTACCGCGCCGAGCGCCACAACACCTCGCGCCATCTGAACGAGTATATCGGCCTTGACTTTGAGATGGCCTATATCGACTCGATGTACGATGTGATGGCGATGGAGACCGGCATGCTCAAAGCGGTCATGGCCTATGTCAAGACGCACTGCGCCGAGGAGCTTACCCTGCTGCGCGCCGAGCTGCCCGAGATCGGCGAGATACCGACCGTCCGCTTCCATGAAGCCAAGCAGATCATGGAGGAAAAGTACGGCCACAAGTCCAAAAACCGCTATGACCTCAATCCGGATGAGGAGGTCCTGCTCTGCCGCTGGGCCAAGGAGGAACACGGCTCGGAGTTCGTGTTCGTCACCCACTTCCCCTCGGCCAAGCGCCCGTTCTATGCCATGGATGACCCCGACGATCCGACGCTCGCGCTGTCGTTCGACCTGCTGTTCCGCGGGCTGGAGATCACAACCGGCGGCCAGCGCATTCACGATTATCAGGCGCAGCTTGATAAGCTGGCCGCGCGCAAGATGAACGCCGAGCTGTTTGAGTCCTTCACCATGCTGCACAAGTACGGCATGCCGCCGCACGGCGGTCTGGGCATCGGTCTCGAGCGGCTGACCATGCAGCTTCTGGGGCTTGGCAACGTGCGCGAAGCCTCGATGTTCCCGCGCGATATGAACCGGCTCGAGCCGTAAACGCCGCCCGGCGCAGAGCCTTGCAAACAAAACGCATCCACCCGGCTTCGGCGCACCCGCGCCGGAGCCTTTTGCTTTGTCTCTGCCATCAATCGCATATTGCATAATTTTTATTATATCCATTTATGCATATAGCACAAATCCACTGCCCAACTGACCGTGCAGGGACTCAAAATGATGAAAATACGAAAATCCATAAAAAATGCTTTTCTTTCTCGGCTTTTCTGCTATAATGATAGCAGAAAGATACGATTCGGATCACGACTTAGGAGGTACATACGATGACAAGAGGTATTCGCGTCAAGAACACAGACGATATCCAGCAGATCAACAAGATCGTCACCCAATACGGCTTTGATATCTGGATCCACGGCAAGAGCGGCATGGTGGACGCCAAGAGCCTGCTCGGCATGTTCCTGCTCTCGCTCAACGAGCCGCTGCAGATCGTGCTGGAGGACGACGTTGACCCGTCCGCGCTGTTCAAGGATCTGGCCGACTATCTGGAAATCGACGACGAGTAAGCCATACCCCCGCGCACAAGCGTCCGGAACGTTGTTCCGGGCGCTTTTTCTGTCAGCAAATAAACCGGACAGCCTCTCGATTGAAACTACAGCTTCAATCGAAATTCCGACTCCGAACTGCGCCCTACGGGTACAATTCTTCGTCGATCTGTATAAAAACCGTGATACATGCTCCCGGGTTTTATGAACATTGCGGCACGCCACAATGTTCTATTTCATGCGCGCTGCGGCGCGGGGACTTTTTCGACAAGCTGAAACCGGACAGCATTTGTCCGGTTTTTCTGCTATAATAATGCTGACCCCATTCACACCATTTTTCGGGAGGCATCACCCATGCAAGGCGGACGGTTGTTTGAACTGCTTTACATCCTGCTCGCGCGCGGCGGCGCGACTGTCAGCGAGCTTGCCGCGCGGCTCGAGGTATCCGAGCGCACCGTGCGGCGCGATATCGACGCGCTCTCTGCCGCAGGCGTACCGGTATACGCCGCACGCGGCCGCGGGGGCGGCGTGCGGCTGCTGGACGATTTCGTGCTGTCCAAATCGCTGCTGTCCGCACGCGAGCAGGACGAGATCCTCTGCGCGCTGCAAACGCTGCGCGCCACCGGCGCGGGCGGCGACGACGCGCTGCTGACCCATCTGTCCGCCCTGTTTCGCCGCAAGACGGTCGACTGGATCGATGTGGATTTTACCGGCTGGGGCGCGCCCGGTGCGCGACGCGCGCTGTTCGATTTGCTCAGGGATGCCATCCTTGCGCACCGTGCCGTGTCCTTTTGCTATCACGGTCAGAACGGCTGCCGCTCCGACCGCACAGTCGAGCCGGTCAAGCTGTGCTTTAAGGGCGTATCCTGGTATTTGCAGGCATGGTGCCGCACACGGCAGGCCTTCCGCACGTTCAAGCTGTCCCGCATCGAGCAGGCGTATCTGCTGGATACGCCATGCGCCGACCACGGCGCGCCGCCGCCCCTTGACAGCGCGCAGGATGACCTGCCGCTGACGCGGCTGTGCATCCGCTTTGCGCCGGAGGCCGCCTTTCGCGTGTACGACGAGTTTGACCACACGCAGATCGAGCGCTGCCCGGATGGCTCGCTGCTCGTGCGAGCCGACTGGCCGGCGGATGCTTGGGGCACAGGCTATCTGCTCTCCTACGGCGGCAGCGCCGAGGTGCTGCACCCGCCCGCCATGCGCCGCCAAGTGGAGCGGGCCGCGCAAAAAATTGCCGCGCTCTACGCCAATGCGGACGCACCTTGTCCGCATTCCAATGATATACTTGGCACAACAACCGATAAGGAGGACAAAATTATGCAGTATGAAATCGTTACCCTGCCCGCAAAGAAGGTGGTCGGCCTCCGGGCGCGCATTGTCGAGGATCCACCCAAATGCACCGAAATCATCGGCGCTCTGTGGGCGGACTTTATGTGCGGCGGCGGATGCGAAAAGCTGAACTATGAGCACGGCACGCCCTGCTACGGCCTGTATGCGGCCTACGCGCCGGACGGAAGCTATGACGCGATTGTCGGCTGTCCGGCCGCGAACTGTCCGGCGGATTTTGTCGAGGTCGAGATACCGGCGGGTAAGTACGCCAAATTCTCCCTCCACGGCGACATCCATCAAGCACCCGCCGCTGCATGGGATGAGATACAGTCCATCCCGCTGCCGCGCGCGTACACGGTCGATTTTGAGGAATATCTCACCTGTGACGACGATATGCAGGGCGATATCGACATTTACATCGCGCTGACCGAATAAGCAGGCCGACGACCCGCGCATATCCCTGTCCCCCGCCGCATACGCTGTTAGCAGGTGAAAGGAGGCGGCGAACATGACAGGAAGAAGACCGGCACGCGCGCAGCGCAGCGGCGGACGGGGACTGCTGCTGGTCGTGGCGCTCGTGCTGGCCGCGGGCGTTATCAAATATGCCGACACCCCCGCTGCCGTCAATCTGCGGCACAAGGCGGCTGCGGTGCTGGCGGGTGCGCCGGGCGTCGACCGGGTGCTTGCGGTGTTCGGCGGCGCGGCGCGTGATGCAGGCGCGAGCGAGGTGTTCAGCGCGCAGCAGACGCAGAGCAGCGCGGACGGCTACGCGGCGTCCTCCGGCGGGGCAGACGATATTTTGGGGCGCGAGCAAACGCTCTTTCCCGACACGGTCGACCAGACTGTCTACCCGATGGAGTTTACCCACATGCTGCCCGCCGACGGCACGCTGACCTCGCATTTCGGCAGCCGTTTAAGCCCGATCACCGGCCAGCCCGGCTTTCACTACGGGCTGGATATTGCGGCAAACGAGGGTGTCAAGATCGGCGCGTTCGCTGACGGCACAGTGCGCGAGATCGGCGAATCGAGCTACGGCAACTATGTGATCGTCGACCATGAGGACGGCTTTACCACGCTGTACGCGCATTGCAGCAGCATCTCGGCCGGTGTGGGCGATAAGGTGAAATGCGGCGAGGAGATCGCGCGTGTCGGTCAGACGGGCAACGCCACCGGCCCTCACCTGCACCTTGAGCTGTGGAAGGATGGCGCAGCGCTCGACCCCGCCAATTACCTGACAAGCGCGTAGATGCACGGCAGGATCGAGGTGCGCGACGGCTTCCTTGTGCTGCTCGCCGCGCTGTGGTGCGTCGATCAGACGGGTGTGCTGCCGCTGTTCCTGCTTGCCGCCGCCGTACACGAGGCCGCGCATCTGCTCGTGCTGTATCTGGCCGGCGGCCGCGCCCAGCGGCTGACACTGACTGCCTGCGGCGCGGTGCTGCGCTGCACGCTGCCCGAGGGGCGCTGCGCGCGGGCGGCGGTCTGTCTGGCCGGGCCTGCGGCCAGCTTTGCGTTGACCGCTCTGGCCGGCGCTCTTGGCTGGTATCGGCTCGGCGGCGCGAGCGCGCTGCTCGGTGTGTTCAACCTGCTGCCCATGCCGCCGCTTGATGGCGGCATGGCGCTTTTGCATCTGGCCGGGGGACACGGCACGGCGGCGCTGCGGGCGCTCGCCGCGCTGACCACGCTCGGCCTGCTCGCGGCGGGATCGTGGCTCTTTTTGCACGGCGGCGGCTGCTGGCTGCTGCTTATCGGCGCGCTGGCCGCCGCGCAAAATGCGAAAAGCCTTGCAAGCGCGCCCGCACCGGTGTATGATAAACATAAGATATAGGGCTTGCCGGAACGGAGGGACTATGTTTCAGATCGGCGATCAGATCGTACATCCCCTGCATGGCGCGGGCGTGGTGCAGGATATCGTGGAGCGCACCATCGACGGCGCGCCCGTACAATACTATGCCCTTCAGCTCGCGCTGGACGATACCGCGCTGTTCCTGCCGGTCAGTTCGTGCAGCAAGCTCGGCATCCGCCCGGTGTGCACACGCGCGCAGGCCGAGGCGCTGCTGCACCGGATGGACGGCCTTGTCTGCGGCGAAGATAAGGGCTGGAATCAGCGCTGCCGCGAAAACATGCAGCTTCTGCGCTCGGGCGAGCCGCTCAAGGTGGCGCAGGTGGTCAAAAGCCTTGCCGGGCGCGACCGGGCGCGCGGCCTGTCCGCCGGGGAGAAGCAAATGCTCGCTTCAGCGCGGCAGATCGTCAGCTCCGAGCTGGCCTTCGCACTCGGCATCCCACCGGAGCAGGCGGACGTGCTGGTTGACACGCATCTGCACATCGAGTAAACAGAAAGGGCTTTGCAGCTTGCTGCAAGGCCCTTTTGAGGAGTGAAAACTGTGTTTGGAAAACGAAAAAAGACGGAGCCCCCCGCCGTATGCGCGGTCATCGTGGCCGCGGGCGCGTCCCGCCGCATGGGCGGCGAAAACAAGCTGCTTATCGAGCTTGCCGGCGCGCCCGTGCTGGCGCACACGCTCTGCGCGTTTGAGCGCTGCGGCGCGGTGCGGGACATTGTGCTCGTCTGCCGTGAGCAGGATATCGGGACGTATGCGGCGCTTGCGCAGTCCTTTGGCATCGCCAAGCTGCGCACGGTGACGCGCGGGGGTGACAGCCGCACGGCCTCCGTGCTGGCCGGTCTTGCGGCCGCGCCCGAGGACGCCGCGCTCATCGCCGTGCACGACGGCGCGCGCCCATTGGTGTCCGATGCGGTCATCACCGCGGCTGTACAGGCGGCAGCAGAGCACGGCGCAGCCGCACCCATCGTGCCGCTGAAAGACAGCATCAAGCGCGTGCGAAACGGAGTCATCGAGGCCGATGTGCCGCGCGACACGCTCGGCGCAGTGCAGACCCCACAGGTGTTCGCCCGGCAGACGCTGCTGCGCGCGCTGACCGCCGCCGCTGGGGCGGGCGGCAGCTTTACCGACGACTGCGCCGCTGTCGAGGCCATCGGCCAAACCGTGTGCGCGACCGCGGGCAGCTACGAGAATATCAAGATCACCACACCCGAGGATATTTTGATCGCCGAGGCGCTTTTGCAAAAGGAGGAGGAGCTTTGATGCGGATCGGACACGGCTATGATGTACATCGGCTGGCCGCCGGACGCAAATGCATCATCGGCGGGGTGGATATCCCGCATGAGACCGGTCTGCTCGGCCACTCGGACGCCGACGTACTCACCCACGCGGTGATGGACGCCATGCTGGGCGCGCTGGCGCTCGGCGACATCGGCAAGCACTTTCCCGACACCGACGCGCGCTTCGCCGGGGCGGATAGTCTGGCGCTTTTGCGCCACGTCGCCGCGCTGGTCGCGGCGCGGGGCTGGCGGCTGGGCAATCTGGATGCGACCATCATCGCGCAAGCGCCCAAGCTCGCGCCGCATATCGACCAAATGCGCGCAAACCTCGCCGCCGCGATCGGCTGCGCAGTCGAGCAGGTGTCGGTCAAGGCGACGACCGAGGAAAAGCTGGGCTTTACCGGCGCGAAGGAGGGCATTGCCGCCCACTGCGTCTGCCTGCTGGAGCAAATCGGCTGAAGCGCGCCGGACAAGCCCTGTCCGGTCAAAACTCCTCGCAGTAACCCTCGCCGCCCTGCGCAAGCGATTTGAGCGCCTGCGCCGCGCGCGCCTCCGGCTCGTCTGCGGTGGAAACCGTGTCGAGCAGGGTTTCGCGGGCATCGCGCGGCAGCTCGAAAAAGCGCTCCATCGCGCGGGTATCGTGCCCCATTTCATTTAGAAAATCAAAGGGCACATGCCCCAAAACCTTTTTCTTATCCATACGTTATCGCTCCTTTCGATTGCAGTATGCGCGTCTTTTGTGCTATAATACAAAATATGAACCGGTAAAAAGGAGGCGCCTGTCCGATGGAGCTTGTCAAAAATAAGGTTTACCGCTGCCAGATCACCGATTATACGGCTGACGGCGTGGGCGTTGCCCGGATAGACGGGCGCGCTGTTTTTGTGCCGCGCACCGCCGTGGGCGACCAGTGCGACGTGCGGCTGGTCAAGGTGACGAAACATGTGGCCTTTGGTCGCATGGAGCGGCTGGTCGTAGCGTCCCGCGCGCGGATGCAGCCCGCCTGTCCCGTGGCGGACAAATGCGGCGGCTGCTGCTACCAGCACATCACCTACGAAGAGGAGCTGCGCGCCAAGGAAAAAAAGGTGCGCGACGCGCTCACCCGCATCGGTAGGCAGGACGGCGCGTGCTTGCGCGGCATCACCGGCGCACCGTCCACCGCGCACTACCGCAACAAGGCGCAGTACCCGGTCGGGCGGGACGAGAACGGCCGCATCGTCACCGGCTTTTACCGGCCGCGCAGCCATGCCATCGTGCCGGTCGAGCGGTGCCTCATCCAGTCGGAAAAGGCCGACCGTATTGCGGCCGCCGTGCGCGAGTGGATGCAGGATTTTGACGTGCCGCCGTTCGACTACCAGACCGGGCGCGGCATGGTACGGCATATCTATGTCCGCGTGGGTGAAAAAAGCGGCGAAAGCCAGCTCACGCTGATCGCCGCGACGCGCAAAATGCCCGCGCTGAACGAGCTGGTGCGCCGCCTGCGGGCGTGCGAACCGTCGCTGACCGGCATCCTCATCAACCACAACCAGCGGACGGACAATGTGATCCTTGGAGACAGGACAGACGTGCTCTGGGGCGAAGCAATGCTGGAGGACCGCCTGTGCGGGCACTCCTTCCTACTCTCGCCCGAGGCGTTTTATCAGGTGAACCATGCGCAGGCCGAGCGGCTGTATTCTTACGCGGTCGAGCTGGCCGGCCTGACCGGCACGGAGACGGTCGTCGAGCTCTATTGCGGCGCAGGCACGATCACGCTGGCGCTGGCCGGGCAGGCCGCCCGCGTAGTCGGCGTTGAGCTGGTGCCCGAAGCGGTCGAAAATGCCCGCAGCAACGCGGCGCGCAACGGCGTGACCAACGTCGAATTTATCTGCGCGGATGCCGGGCAGGCCGCGCGCCGCCTGCCCGCGGCCGGGGTACACCCTGATGTGTTGGTCGTCGACCCGCCGCGCAAGGGGCTGGACGAGGGCGCGCGCGACGCGATCCTCAGGCTGCTGCCGCCGCGCCTTGTCTATATCTCCTGCGACCCGGCAACGCTCGCGCGCGACGTTAAGGAGCTGACCGGTGCGGGCTACACGCTCGAGGAGGCGTATGCATTTGATTTGTTTCCGCGCACGAGCCATGTTGAGACGGTTGTCAGTTTGGTTAGAAAAACACCTGATGACTATATCCATGTAAAACTGGCCCTTGATGACCTTGATTTGACTGCGCCCGAGGCAAAAGCGACCTATTCTGAAATCAAGAAATATGTGCTTGAAAAGTTAGGATTAAAGGTTTCCAGCCTGTATATTGCGCAGGTTAAGGAAAAATACGGTATCATAGAACGGGAAAACTATAACAAGTCTAAAAAGGAAGATGCCGTTGTTCCTCAGTGTCCTAAGAAAAAGGAAGATGCGATTGTTGACGCACTGCGGCACTTCAAGATGATATCATAAAAACAGAACGCCTTGCTTGAAAAATAGCAAGGCGTTCTGTTTTGTAAGTGTATTTTCAAAAACTGGCCCTTGGCTCTTCCCTCTGGAAACGGTATCATGTCCCCACCAAAGAGGAAAGAAGGTGGTAGTGAATGGGTATCTTAGAGGATTTCTATGTGGGGGAAGTCAGACCTTGGGAACAGTTTGGCTTTTCAGATGATCCTGTCTATCGTATGTATTCCAAAAAGATTGAGCGGTTGGAGCATTCCCTGATGGCAGGCAGGTCAAAAAAAGAACAAGAAGAATATCAGGAATTAAAGTATTTAAGGACAGTTCAGAACAATATGGAGTTGCAAAGAATGTTCCTCTATGCTTTCCGTATGGGGGCTGCTTTTGCTGTTGACCTGTTTGGTGAGTAGACGAAAACACGGGTTGCCGGCACCGGCAACCCGTGTTATATTTAGTGTAGTGGATTTCAATAGAAAATCAATCAAATTCTAACAGCTTCGAGGGAGGCACTTGCAGCACCTCCGCAATGGAAAACAGCGTAGCCAGAGAAATTCCCACACTCAGGTTGGGGGCTTCGATCTGGCTGAGGAAACCAAGGGAAATCCCTGCTTTTTCTGCAAGCTGCTCCTGGGTCATTCCCCTTTGACGTCTCAAATATCCAATTTTCAGACCAACAGCCACAAACTCGTCCCTGTATTTACTGATGTTCTCGTTTTTCATAGCGCAAGCTCCTCCAAAGAATATTGTACGGGCTTGCGCCGGAAATATTTATATGGTACAATCAGGATAAACTAAGTACAAGTTAGTGTTTATAAGTTTTTACAAAATAAAAACAAGATTGGAGTGAGTAAAAGACAGCGGCCAGGTTCATGCAATAATCATCATTGAAAAGAGTTATACTGGAAGGAAAGGAAACTAAGGGTATGAAAAAACGACTAATCGCATTGGCATTGGGTGTGCTGATATCAGCAAATCTCATGCCAACAATGACCGCATCAGCGGCAAATAACCAAAAAACCGAATTGAAAATGCCAAAAACTCAAACAAAAACATTTATTTTACCAGCAGAGAATATCTCAACTCCAGATAGTGTTGGAGATGTGAAAGTAGAAGTTACATATACAGGTTGGCTTGGTGAAATTGATGCAAAAGAAAATGGACTGTATGACTCGATTGGATCAAATAACTGGATTACTGGTCCAAACGCAGATCATACCAAAATTGCAGTTATGAAAGAAGGCTCAGAAATTAGATTCAAAATAACTTCCAATGACCCGAGCGCATCCTACAATTTCTGTTATGACAAAATCGCTTACGATCCGGGCTATGGAGGAGAAGACACCTTGTACGGCTGGGATGACTGTGGTGGCGGTTATATATACTATAATGCAAAAAATGAAGGCTTCCCAGTTCAGGTTTACGGTCAGCCAGATGGGACTTCGATATTGCGACCAGGTCCATTTCATGATTATTTTACACAAGGTCGTAAGATCAGTGCCAATGAATATTCCTATAAAGTTGCAAATGGACTGATGGAATATACCTTCCAGTCTAAATATCCAAGAGATGATGACAATGCCTATAATCCAAATGACTATGTTTGCCGTTATTTTCTGGGTACCGTGCTCGCAATCAACGAGGAACAGGTCAAAGAACTGGAAGAAACCGGCACGATGACATTCTTAAAAGGCGTTAAGGCAATGGGAGAACAGTCTGTTGAGTATCAGCATGTGTATAAAGGTCTGCCTGAGCTGCTGGGGCTTAGTGCACCCCAAAACCCCCAGCTTAGAATCACCAACTATCAAGGTGTATATGCTTATGGACATACCTATGACTATACAATTACCAACAATACTGGAAAAGCGATTGACGCGTATTACGGACTGCTTTTCTATCAGGCGAAGGCATATGATGACGGGCAGTATGTCAACTGGGGTCATGATTTCTATACCTTCCATCTAACGCTTGCCCCCAATGAAAGTATTTCCGGTATGTTGGCAACAGATTCGCTGCTTGCTCAATATGAAAGCCCGATTTGGATTCGTTTTGACAGTCAGCAGGCGCTGTGGGATTTTATCCCTGATACACTTAACCAAACACAAGACGCTCTGTTCAATATGTTTTCCGTCGGAAAATTCACACCAGAGTGGATGAAAGAAACATTCGGAATTAATATCCCTGTAATAAAGGTCAACGATTAAGGGTTAAAGGAGTAGCGATATGAAAAAAATAATAAGTTTTGTGCTGATGTGCTGCCTGCTTTGCACAGGCGCCATGGCGGTTGACTTTGAGATACTGGATAAAGAGGATATTTTCGCGCCGGAGATCATCGAGAACGAAAAGGTTTCCAGCTGGGCGAAAGAAGAGGTCGACCTTGCCACCGTCCTTGGCCTGGTGCCGCCGCTCACCGATCACCCCGCTTTTACTGGCAGCATTACCAGAGAACAGTTTGCTGAACTTATTGTGAATTTGGTAGAGAAGGTACTCGGTAAGCAAATCGACACAGCATCGTCTGATACGTTTACTGATTCCGCAAATGTTGCGGTATTAAAGGCCTACGAAGCCGGCATCATTACCGGCGTTGGCGAGGGCAAATTTGCGCCGAAGAACACCACCAACCGCGAACAGATTGCAACCATGATTTACCGTGCTACGCAGTATCTTGCAGAGCAGACAGGGGAAAATTTGACCCCCAATGCAGGCAGTATTGAAGGGTTTACGGACAAAGCAAGCATTTCCAGTTGGGCAGCAGAAGGCGTTGGCAAGCTGGCGGCAAACGATATTATGAAAGGTACATCCGCCACAACAGCATCTCCTCAAGACGCTTGCACGGTAGAGCAGAGTATTTTGCTCATCTATCGAGTTTATCAAAAAGCATAACATACGGATATATAAAAAGGACGGGTATTCTCGCGGAGGAGTACCCGTCTTTCTTTTGAATACAGGATTTTAAGATTTTTGATGATTCAGCAGCCGGAGACCACCTAAGGGTGGTCTCTGGTATTTTAAGTGGTAAAAATCAGCAAATATTTATTTTGACAAAATAAAAAATGCAGACAAGACAAGGGAAAAACATATTGAGAGGATCATAAAAATTTGAGCGGTGTTTTGTCTTTATCTTGTAAGGGGTTTTGAGGATTTCACCGGAACCAGGTTTTGAAGGTGTCATTGGAAGCGTGAGAGACGTTGGCAGGATATGTATGTTATTGGTGACTTGAAATTGCCATCTGGCGGGCGTTTATCCGTTTTTCAAAAATAAAATAGACATGAATCAAAATGGATAAGACATAAATCGAAAAAATATGCTTTGAATTTCCAAAATAGACATAAATGGATTCATGTTACGATATATATAATGAGAAGAATTATATATAGATAACAAAAAGTCAATCAGTACAATATGTTTGATAAGAAAAAATGAAAAAGAGAAAACAAGAACACATTGATTGTTGGTAGTGGTTCATGGTAGTGGTTCAATCATTCATCCCTTGCAGACCGGATAGATCGTCGTGGTACTCAGGGGTGGTGGTCGGGGATAGGTGGCCTTTCACAACATAATATGGAGCGATAACCGTGCCAACAACGCGCGGTGCATCTTATCGTTCGAAAATGGAAGCGTATTCGGGAACGACAATCGTTCAGAATACGCTTTTTGTTGTTCCGGATATAACCAGACATACACAGTTCATCCGTTTATAACCAATCGCAGAAGTTTTATAAAAAGTGCTGCGTGTTTTATAAACCATGCGTCAAAATCAGATGGATTAAGGGTTTATCAGCATTTCACACAGATAAGAAAAAATGTAAGGTAAAAAAGAAAAAATAATGACAGTTATAAGGGAAAAAGAACATAAATCGTTACTATGTTACGTAAAGAAGTGGGCGGTGTAGATCCGTTGCAATCAAAGTGCAAGAGAGATAGAAAAGAGAAAAGGAACGTGATTTTATGGAGAAAGCAGTCATTGCGTTAAAGGTCAGAAATGATAAGGCGGGCATCAAAACAGCCATTTATCAGGCGTGTCAACTTTGTGCGCAGGCGTTGAAAAGCGATATTCAGGTGGTGGAGTGTATCGTGACGTTTGGCGGTGCAAAAGACATACTGCGGGAGGTGAAAACGCTTGACGCAAAAGGTCGTTTCGATACTTTGCTGATTTACTCCCCCAGCCAGATTTGTAAAGACGGGATAGAGTATTTAGAGTTTGAAAATTTCCTGACCGAATGTTTCAAGATTCGAATTCGGTATTTACGCTCCGGCGTTTGATCCCAGAATGATAGGGTTACGGGAAAGTATAAAAATCCCTCGGGGTTTCGGTACAATTTTCGCTGATAGCCGGAACGAGCGAATGTAGGAATGAAAAATTTACCGTATTCTTTGAAATTCGGTACAAATTATTTTGTATTCAGATTGTTTAAGCGTTGGTTTTCTACGATTTATAAGGGTGAAATTGGACTGCTGCAAATGCAGACCATATTTTTTTGAATTTGTTCCAAAATCCATTGGGAAAGCGGTCATAAATTCAAAATCTCATGAGATTTTGGAGCAGTTTCCATTTGCGGGGAATACGGTAATTTTCAAAATAATAGTAAGGAGGAAACTTTATATGGTATGGGCGTATGTCATGGAAAACGGGTTTGGTGCTGAGGAACACAGCAACCAGCCGGTTTTTGAACTAATCCAAAAGATTGGCGTTGCGGATGAGCAGATTGTGTTTGAACAGACAGAGGACAGGCCGGAATTATGCAAACTTTTAGAGCGTTTACACGAGGAAGATATCCTGATTATCCGTAGCGTTGCAGATTTAGCGGACGATGTTATAAATTTAATCCGGGTATTTCAAACATTAACAGAGAAACAGGTATCTTTATGTGACTGTGAGGAAGCGTTCCTGTCAGGTAAGGACTACTTGGACGTAGTTACAAAGTTCACGCAGCTCTATGTGCTTTTCCAGAAGAAAAAGCAGCAGGCAGGGTATAAAAAGGCGTGCGAGGAAGGCAGAGTAGGTAGGCCGGCAATCAAGCAGAAAGAGATTGAGCAGGCAATGAAGCTGTACTGGAACAGCGACTACACGATCCGCCAGATTGCGGTGCTGACCGGCGTGAGTAAGTCTACTTTATACAGAGCGCTCAAAGAACAAACGGAAGATTCGGGGAATGCGGGTTCTTCCGTTCGTTAAATATTGCAAAAAGGAAAATTGTAGTCGTGGCGGTGGAGGAAGTTTCACCGGAAGAAAAGAGCGAAAAGTGAGTTGATGGTTTAAGGAAGTTTTTTTGAAAAGGGGTGCGGGTATGGCAAACAAGAGGACCAGGGCAATCAACCGGGAAGAATTTGAAAAAATCATAGAGACGATCCGTACCGGGTTTATACTGCCCAATGGAGAGTGTGTCAGACCGAATGTGCGTATTGCGGCAGCGTTAATTCTGGAAGCCAATTTAGGGCTGCGAATCGGGGATATTGTTCGGTTGCGTTTAGCGGATATTCTTTTTGAGAGTGGCCGGTATCACCTGAATATCATAGAACAAAAAACAGAGAAATTGCGTACATTCACGGTACCGGCAGACATTTATATATTCTTGCAGCGGTATGCCATTCAAAACGGATTAAAGGATACACAAAGATTGTTCCCTATTACGGTGCGTGCGGTTCAGATGCATTTGCAAAAGGTCTGTCAATACCTGAATTTAACCAGGGTAGGGACGCATTCGTTTCGTAAATTTTTTGCGGTAAGCATTTATACGGAGAATGATTTTAACGTAGAGTTGGTGCGAACACTTTTGCAGCATTCATCGGTGGCGGTCACACAACATTATCTGAGCGTAGAGCCGAAGCTCGTAGAGCAGGCTTTGCAGAAACACATTGTTCTTCCAACATAAAATTAGAACAGTTGAGCCGGTGCGCTCAACTGTTCTAATTTTTTATGGCTTTTTATTTTGGAGACACACAAAAATATTTCAGGAATGACATAAATAGCAAAAATCCAACATAAACAGCAACAGTTGACCGTATGGAAGTGCTGGTTGAGATGACCAAGTATTTTCATAAGGATGTGAGGGTATGTCAAATACAGACACGGCTGCCTTCAATCGTTGCATAGATTTTATGGTAAGAATGATTGAAAAGTACGGTAGTGGAGTGGTTTCGGCCGAAGTCGGTAAGGTAGATGCTCAGAAAGACTGAGCATCTACCGGAATGGAAAGAGGGCCTTTACACTTGTGTTGGAAGACGGTATCATGACAAAAATTTGAGAATTCTGATAATAAGGAGAAGATGTATTATGTTAAAGAGATGTTATATTTATACGCGGGTATCTACAACCGTTCAGGTGGATGGGTTCAGTTTGGATGCGCAACGGGATAAGTTATTAAAATATGCTGCGTATCAGGATATGGAAATTGTCGGGGAATACTCTGACGCTGGTAGATCGGGCAAGAACATTGAAGGTCGCCCTGATTTTCAAAGAATGTTGAGTGATATAGAAAACCAGAAAGACAATATACAATTTGTCCTTGTATTTAAGTTATCTCGTTTTGGTAGAAATGCAGCAGATGTGTTAAACTCATTACAGTTGATGCAGGATTTTGATGTGAATTTGATTTGCGTAGAGGACGGAATCGACTCCTCCAAAGATAGCGGGAAACTGGTTATATCGGTCCTGTCAGCGGTGGCGGAGATAGAGCGTGAGAATATCTTGGTGCAGACGATGGAAGGTCGCAGGCAAAAGGCAAGGGAAGGCGGTTGGAACGGGGGCTTTGCTCCATACGGGTATCACCTTGCAGACGGTAAATTGGAGATTGCAGAGGACGAAGCGGAAGCAATCAGGGTTATCTATGATAAATATGTAAATACCAC
>NZ_JALFLA010000061.1 GCF_022775115.1 Agathobaculum sp. | reverse complement strand
CCAAGGGTCAGACCGTCACCATCACCGTCACCCCGGAGGACGGCTACACGCTCGACACCCTGACCGTCACCGACAAGGACGGCAACAAGCTGCCCGTCACCGCTGTGGGCGGCGGCAAGTATACCTTCACCATGCCGGAGGGCGCAGTGAGTATCGCGGCAAGCTTCAAAGCGGCATCGGCAGAGGGTTGGAAGCTGGGCTATCAAAACTGCCCGCTGGATGAAACCTGCCCGCTCTGGCCGTATACCGATGTCAAGAGCAGCGATTGGTATCACGACGGCGTGCATTTCTGCATGGAGAACGGCTTGATGAACGGGTACAGCGACGGAAGCTTTAAGCCCGCTGCAAACACCACCCGCGCAATGATCGCCACCATTCTGTACCGTCTCGAGGGCGCACCCGCGGTGAGCGGCACGGCGTTCTCCGATGTGGCGGCAGGCGCGTATTACCATGACGCGGTGCTGTGGGCGCAGGTCAACGGCGTGGTCAAGGGCTACGGCGACGGCACTTTCGGCCCGGATAATGCGGTCACCCGTGAGCAGATGGCGGCCATTCTGCACCGCTACGCGCAGTACAAGGGCTATGACGTATCCGTGGGTGAAAACACCAACATCCTGTCCTACGGCGACGCGGAACGTGTCGAGGAGTACGCCATCCCGGCCATGCAGTGGGCGTGCGGCGCAGGCGTGGTCACCGGCAAGCAGGGCGCGAGTGGCCTGAACCTCGACCCCAAGGGCAGCACGACCCGCGCCGAAATGGCGACCATGATGATGCGCTTCTGCGCCGAGCTCGTTAAGTAAACGCGATACAGTTGGAATGAGAAATAGGGAATGATAAAGAAGCGGTGCTCCCCGGCTGGGGGGCACCGCTTCGCTTTGCCTGACGGTGATATACCCGCCTTTCCCGTCACGCCGGGGGCGGGATATCGCCCACGTCGCGCAGGATATGGTGCGGGCGGTAGGCGTAGTTTTCCACCTCGGCGCGGCTGGTGCAGCCGGAGAGCACAAGTACGGCATCCAGCCCGGTCTCGATGCCCGCGACGATATCGGTATCCATGCGGTCGCCGATCATCGCGGCCTCGTGCGAGTGTACGCCGAGCAGGCGCAGCCCGGTGCGCATCATCAGCGGGTTGGGCTTGCCGACATAGTAGGCACTTTTGCCGGTGGCCAGCTCGATGGGCGCGACCAGCGCGCGGCAGGCCGGGATGATGCCGCTCTCGGACGGGCCGGTGAGGTCAGAGTTGGTGGCGATCAGCCGCGCGCCCTGCTGCACGAGCGCGACCGCCTTGAGAATGGTCTGGTAGTTATACGCCGAGGTCTCGCCGCAGATGACATAGTCGGGATCGACGTCGTTCATCACGATACCGGCCTCGTACAGCGCGCCGACCAGCCCGGGCGCGCCGATCACATAGGCCGAAGCGCCGGGTTTTTGCGCAGCGACGAACTGCGCGGTGGCCAGCGCCGAGGTATAAAAGTGCTCAACGCCGATATCCAGTCCCATGCGGCCGAGCTTGGCCTGCAGCTCGGCGGGCGCGCGTTCGGACGAGTTGGTCAGAAACAAAAAGCGCTTGTTCTCGCGGTGCAGCCAATCGACAAATGCGGCCACGCCGTCCAGCAGACGGTTGCCGTGGTAGATCACGCCGTCCATATCGCAGATAAAGCCGCGCTTTGCGCGCAGGGCGGTCAAGCTATCGTTCATATCCGGTCTCCTTTGCCAAGGAATGCCCGCCCGCGGCGGACGGGGGCGGTTTATTATGCGCGGGGAGCGCTGTCGGTCAGGCTGGCCACCAGCGCGTGCATCTCTGCGCGTGAGCGCACCTGATGCGCCTGCGCGATGACAGCCTGCTGTCCCTGCTCGGACAGGGCGGCAAAAGCGGCCATCGCGCCCGGCTGCTGCGCCAGCGCCATGCCAAGGCCGAGCGGCAGGCCGTCGTCGTTTTGCTGTATCATGCGTATCACCTCGCGGATAGTATGCGCGGCGCGGCGCGCGCTATGCAAGCGGCGGCACACAAAAAGCCCGCTGCGCAAGCCGAAGCCTGCCAGCGGGCGGGTATGTATGGGATACTCAGCCGAGCACCATTTTGGCGCAGCCGTAGATGCCTGCGTCGTTGCTGAGCGAGGCGGTGACGATGGGGGTGTCGGCCGCGACAAAGAGCACATATTCCTTATAATGCCGGGTGATCGCGTCGGTCAGCACGGCGCCGGCGCGGCTCATGCCGCCGCCGAGGATGAACACCTCGGGGTCGATCAGGCAGCCGACAAAGCTCATCGCGCGCCCCAGATAGCAGGCGCAGCGGTCGACGATATCGAGCGCCATTTGCTCGCCATCGCGCGCCAAATCGCAGATATCCTTGGCAGTGAAGCTGTCCATCGCGCGCAGCGCCGAGGGCGTGTCGCTCGCGGCGAGCATACGCCGGGCCAGCCGCACGATGCCCTGTGCCGAGGCGTATTGCTCCAAGCAGCCGCGCTTGCCGCAGGCGCATGGCTCGGTTTCCTCCGGCTCGACCGTGATGTGGCCGATCTCGCCCGCACCGCCGCGCTTGCCGGCGATGATCTTGCCGTCGACCACCACGCCGCCGCCCACGCCGGTGCCCAGCGTAATCAGCACCGCGCTGCGGCTGCCCTTGCCGCCGCCCTGCCATAGCTCGCCGAGAGCGGCGACGTTGGCGTCGTTGCCTGCCGCAACGTGCGGGATGGCAGGCAGCAGCTCGTTCATGCGCTCGCGCAGGTTGAATGTGCCCCAGCCGAGGTTGACGCACCGGAAAACCGTGCTGTCCGCGCTGACAGGGCCGGGCACACCAAGCCCGATACCCAGCACCTGCTCGGGGGTGATCTGCTTTTCGGCGAGCTTATCCGTAATGGAGCGGGCGATATCCGGCAGGATGCGCGCGCCGCCGTCTCCCGTGTCCGTGGGTATCTCCCATTTTTCAAGCAGCTCGCCCGCGTCCGTAAACAAGCCGAGCTTGACCGTCGTGCCGCCGATATCCACGCCGCATACATAAGGTTTCATGGTGTGTCTGCCTCCTCGATTTGCTGATTTGGGGCTGCCCCTCCGCCGGACGGAGGGCATAGCCGTGTTCTTATGTCTATTGTAGAAGATGGCGCGGGAAAAGTCAATCGGCACTTGCCGCGGCGCTGAAAAGGCGGACGGAAGCCGTGGCTTTCGTCCGCCTTGCAGCAGAGTATATTTGATTATTCGGCCAGATCGTTCGTAAGATGCAGTTTGTCAAACGCGAACAAAAGCAGGCTGAGCAGCATACCGACGATCGCCGCGAGCGTCATGCCCGAGAGCGACACATTGCCCATTTGCAGCGTCACGCCCGACAGGCCGGTGACAAAGATGACCGAGGTCAGGATCATGTTGCGGTTACGGCCGTAATCGACCCGGTTATCCACCAAAATGCGCAGGCCGGAGGTGCCGATCATGCCGTACAGCAAGAAGGAGATGCCGCCGATGACCGGGCCGGGAATGGTCTGGATGAGCGCGGTCAGCGGGCCGATGAACGAGGAGATAAGCGACAGCACGGCCGCGCCGCCGATAACGCGCACCGAATACACGCCTGTGATGGCCATCACGCCGATGTTCTCGCCGTAGGTCGTGGTCGGCACCGAGCCGATCAGACCGGAGAGCGCGGTCGAGAAGTTGTCCGCGAACAGCGAGCGGTGCAGGCCGGGGTCTTTCAAAAGGTCGCGGCCGACGATCTTGCTGGTGACGAGCTGGTGGCCGATGTGCTCATTGGCGATGACAAGCAGCACGGGCAGCATGATGAGGATGGCCTCGGGGTCGAACTTGGGCGCTTGGAAGTTTGGCAGCAGAAACAGCGGCTGCTGGAAGGCCGCGGCGATGTCCGCGCCGCTGACAACGCCGGTAAGCACCGCCGTAATATAGCCGCAGACAATGGCGATCAGGATCGGGATGACCGAGAGGAAGCCGCGCAGCAGCACGCTGCCCAGCACGGCCGCGCCCAGCGTGACACAGAAGGTCACGACGGTCGCGGTGGTCACGCCGTCACCGGTGATCTGGCCGGTCGAGGCCGCCGTGCCCGCCAGCTCAAGGCCGATCAGCGCGACGACCGGCCCCATGGCCGCGGGCGGCAGCACAACGTCGATCCATTTGGTGCCGCATTTCCAGATGATGAGCGCGAGCACGCAGCCTGCAAGGCCGACCACGACAAAGCCGCCCTGCGCATAGGGATAGCCCCATTTTTCGATGATGAGCAGACCGGGCGCGAGGAAGGCGAACGACGAGCCTAAGTAGGCAGGCGCCTTGCCCTTGGTGATGAGGATGAACAGCAGCGTGCCGACGCCGTTCATGAACAGCACGATCGCCGGATTGATGCCGAACAGGAACGGCACCAGTACCGACGCGCCGAACATGGCGAACATATGCTGGATGGACAGCGGTATCAGCAGCTTGGCGGGCACCTTGTCCTCTACTTGAATGATCCTTTTGTTTTGCATTTCTCTTTACCCTTTCTTTCTTGGTCGAGCGGGACGCCGCGCTCCCGGCGGTCAGGCGAACAGGCGGCGGATATCGTCCATGCGCGCGCAGGCCAGCTGATAGCCCATTTGATAGCCGCGGTCGAGCTTGTCCAGATCTTTTTCAAAGCTGTCGAGCTTTTCCGGCGGCTGGAGCAGCACCGTGCGCCCCGGCTGCTTTTTGGCAAGCTGACGGCACAGGCACACCGTATCGTTATAGCGCTTGGGGCGGCTCAGCAGCGTTTTGGCAAGCTGTGGATAGCGGCGGCGCAGCGCACGCACGGCGATCAGCGTGCAGCGCGAGAGCGTTTTACGGTAGCTGTCCGGCTGGGTCAGCACGATCAGGTTTTTGGTGCTGCCGTCGTGCAGCGCCTTGACGATCGGGATCGGATCGGCCAGACCGCCGTCGTAATAGATGCTGCCGCCGATCTCGACAGGCGGAAAATAAATGGGGATCGCACAAGTCGCGCGCAGCATGGTGCTGGGCCTGTCCAGCAGCATACCGTCAAGGTATTCGGCCTTGCCGGTCTCGGCGTTGGTCACGCCGACCAGCACGCGCCCCCGGTAGGCGTGGAAGGCGTTCCAGTCAAACGGCAGCAGCTCGTTTGGGACAGTATCGAACACAAAATCCACGCCGAAGATCGAGCGGTCGCGCAGATAGTTGCGTGCGCCGAGATAGCGCTTGTCGTGCCGGTAGCGATGCACGACCTCTAAATTGCGGCCGCGCTGGCGGGAGAGATAGGAAAACGCATTGGTGATGCCGGCGGAGACGCCGATCACATAGTCGAACATCAGGCCGTGGTCGAGCAGCGCGTCCATCACGCCGCAGGAAAAGATGGGGCGGAACGTGCCGCCCTCTAGGATCAAGCCGGGCATTTCTCTGTCAAAACCTTTCTTTGTGTGATGCTGTATGCACAGGGCGCGCCGGGGCGGCTCACCGGCGCTTGCGGGTGGCGGGCTTTCTGCCTTTGCGGGAGCCGCCGCGCCCCTTGCCCTGCCGGCGGCGCGCGACGCGGTTGCCGGAAGGCACGGGTGCGTCCTCCTGCGCGGGCGGCGTGGGTGGGACGGGGCTGACAGGCAGCGCACCGTCTGCGGGCGCAAAATCGACCTGACCGGTGATCTCGCTGGCGGCGAGCAGCTTGACGCGGATGGGCGTGCCGATCGTAAAGCGCTTGCCGGTGTGGCGGCCGGTCAGCGTCATGCGCTGGTCGTCATACTGGTAAAAGTCGCCCGCGAGCAGCTCGATGCGGATCAGACCCTCGCAGCCGTTTGCAAGCGAGACGAACAGGCCGAACGGCTGCACACCCGAAACCTCGGCGTCGAACTCCTCTCCGATGAAGCGCTGCATATACCGCGCGACGAACAGCGCGGTGATATCGCGCTCACACGCGTCGGCGGCAAATTCGCGCGCGGTGGACTGCTGCGCGGCCTCCTCGCACATGCTCTCGTCCGCGCCGGTGAACGCCTCGCCCGTGAGCGCCTTTTGCAGCATCCGGTGGGCGATCAGGTCGGGATAGCGGCGGATGGGCGAGGTGAAATGCAGGTAGAACTTGGCCTTCAGGCCGTAGTGGCCAAGGCACTCATCGGCATACCGCGCCCGGGCAAGGCTGCGCAGCAGCAGCGTCGGCAGTGCGCGCTGCGCGGGGTCATTTTGCGCGCCGCGCAGCACGGTTTGCAGCTGAAAAGTGTCCTCGGGTTTTGAGGGGTCGATCCGGTAGCCGAACGGCCGCGCGAACGCGGCGAACGCGGCCAGCTTGTCCGGGTCGGGATTCTCATGTACGCGGTACACGGTCGGGTCGCCGCGCCCCGCCATGAATGCGGCCACGGCCTCATTGGCTTGCAGCATAAATTCCTCAATGAGCCGCTCGGCCTCGCCCCGGGCGCGGTATTGCAGCTCGGCCGGCTCGCCGTTTTCGTCCACAACGACCTGCGCCTCCGGGATGTCAAGCTCGAGCGCGCCGCGCTCGATGCGGCGCTTGTGCAGCGTCTGCGCCAGCGCGTTCATCCGGTCGGCGGTTTCGGCGAGGAAAGCGTACTGCGCACGCAGCGTCTCGTCCCCAGCGAGGATCTGGTTGACATTGTTGTAGGTCATGCGCGCGCGTGAGCGGATGACCGATTTGGCAAAGGTCACGCCGTGCCGCCGCCCATCCTTGTCGATCTCCATCAGGGCGGAAAAGGTCAGGCGGTCGACCTCCGGGCGGAGCGAGCAGATGCCGTTGCTCAGCGCAAAGGGCAGCATGGGCACGACATGCCTCGGATAGTACACCGACGTGCCGCGCCGAAAGGCTTCTCCGTCGAGCGGCGAGCCGGGCGTGACATAGTGGCTGACGTCCGCGATGTGCACGCCGAGCAGCAGATGGCCGTTTTCCAGCGGCTCGAGCGAGACCGCGTCATCAAAGTCCTTGGCGTCGTCGCCGTCGATGGTGAAGATCAGCTTGTCCCGCAGGTCAAGGCGGCCGTCGAGCGCGGCAGGCTCGACCTGCTGCGGGATGCCCTCGGCCTGCGCGAGCACCTCGGCGGGGAACACGTCAAACACGCCGTTTTCACGCAGCACCGAGGCAATCGACGCGGCCATTGTGCCCTCCGTGCCCAGATCGGCCTGCACCGTGCCGCGCGGGAGCAGCTGCTCGCCGCCGTAATGCGACACCGTGACCGCGACGCGGTCGCCCGCCTCGGCGCCGCCGAGGTCGTGCGGGTCGATATAAATTTCAGGGTATTTTTTGGAGGACGGCTCGACGAAAAAGTGCTTGCCGCGCTGCACGAGCGCACCAGTCAGCTCCTTGTCCGCGCGCCGCAGCACGCGCAGCACCGCGCCCTCGGTGCGGCCGCGGCTGTTTTTGCGCTCGCTCACGCGGACGAGCACGCGGTCTCCATGCCACGCACCGCCGCTCGCGTTCGGCGGGATGAACAGGTCGTCGGGCTTGTCCGCGCCCGGCTCTGCATCGGGTGTGACAAAGCCGAACGCGCGCTCGGTCGCAAGGTAGGTGCCGGCCACACAGCCGTAGTGCGCCGACTGCGCATAGCGGTTTTTCTTATTTTTCATCACGCGGCCGTCGGCGATCAGCCCGTCGAGCGCGTCCTTCAGCTCGTTTCGACCGGCTTGCGGCAGGGCGCGGCGTATCTCCTCGATCCGCAGGGGCGCGGCGAGCAGCTCGTACAGCGCGCTTTGCAATTCGTTCGGTTTCATGCGATTCCCCTCCTTATGTATGTGGCGGCGCGGTGTTTCGCGGCGGTGTTTTTCTTTAGTATACCATTTCCACGCGGGGATTAAAAGGAAAATTACAGCAAAAAGCATCGGCCATTTAACGGGGGCCGCCGCTTGCGCCCGGCGCGCGATTCTGGTACACTGATACCATACACACGATCGAGGGGGGTTTTCCATGCGAGCATTGATAACGGGTGCATCCTCGGGCATCGGGCGGGAGATGGCGCGGCTGCTGGCTGCGCGCGGCTACGAGCTGACGCTGTGCGCCCGCCGGGAGGAGCGGCTGCGCGAGCTGGCCGCCGAGCTGCCGACCGTTTGCCACATCATCGCGGCCGATATTTCGGATGAAAAGGAATGCCGCCTGCTGTATCAGGCAGTGCGCGGCGATGAGCTGGAGGTCGTCATCAACAACGCGGGCTTTGGCCTGTTCGGCCGGTTTGAGAAGACCGGGCTGGACGAGGAGTTGCGCATGATCGACACCAACATCCGCGCGGTGCACATCCTGACCAAGCTGGCCGTGCAGGATTTCACCCGGCGGGGGCGCGGCTATATCCTGAACGTCGCTTCGAGCGCGGGCTTTCTGCCTGGGCCGCTGATGGCGACCTATTACGCAACCAAGAACTATGTACTGCGGCTGACCGAGGCCATCCGCGAGGAGTTGCGCCGGCAGAACAGCGCGGTTAAAATTTGCGCGCTCTGCCCCGGCCCGGTGGACACCGAGTTTAACCGGGTGGCGGGCGTACGGTTTTCGCTGGCCGGACTGGATGCTGCGCGCGTGGCGCGTGAGGCGCTGGACGGGCTGTTCGCAGGCAAGGCGCTGGTCGTGCCGGGTGCGGCGATGAAGGCGATGACTTTGGCGCGCCATTTCGCGCCCGACTGCCTGCTGGCGCGCATCACCTACCACTTCCAGCACAGAAAGGCGGGCAAATGACCGGGTGGGAGATCGAGCGCGCCTTGCAGACCACCTTTGTGCGCAGCCTGCGTAAGCCTTTCGTGCGCGCCGTGCGCGAATTTGGGCTGGTGCAGCCGGGGGACAGGGTCGCGGTGTGCATTTCGGGCGGCAAGGACTCGATGCTGCTCGCGCTGCTGCTGCGGCAGCTTAGGCAGACGGTCGACTTTTCGCTGGTGTTTCTGGCGATGGACCCAGGCTACACGCCCGCGGGACGCGCGCATTTGGAGGACAATGCCGCGCGGCTCGGCTTGCCGCTCGAGGTGTTCGAGACCAATGTGCTCCAAGTCGCGGCAAACCACGCCGCCGGGCATCCGTGCTTTCTGTGCGCCAAGATGCGGCGCGGCTATCTGTATGCCGAGGCACAAAAGCGCGGCTGCAACAAAATCGCGCTCGGCCACCATTATGACGACGCGATTAGCACGGTGCTGCTCAGCCTGCTCTACGGCGGGCAGGTGCAGGCCATGCTGCCGCGCGTCAAGGCCAAGCACTACGCGGGCATGGAGCTGATCCGTCCGCTCTATTATGTGCGCGAGCGCGCGGTAGAGGAATGGGTGCGCGGCTGCGGGCTGACCTTTCTGCCCTGCGACTGCCCGGCAAGGACGCTCGAAAACGATACCAAGCGCGCCGAGGTGCGGGCGCTCATCGCCGCGCTGGCCGAGAAAAATCCGCAGGTCGAGGCCAATATTTTTAACGCTGTCAAAAACGTGAACACGGCGGGTCTGCTCGGCTGGCGGGATGAAGCCGGGTTTCACAGCTTTTTGGACAGCTTCTAACGCACGCCGTCCGCGCCAAACCAAACAAAGCCCTGCGCCGGTGAACAGCGCAGGGCTTTTGTAATGATTTGATCGGCTTTATTTCCGCCGCAAAATACGCACCGCGTTGAGCACGCACAGCATGGCTACGCCCGAATCGGCAAATACAGCCAGCCACATCGAGGCACGGCCGGCAAGTCCCAGCACCATGACCGCCAGCTTTACCGCTAGCGCGAACACGATGTTCTGCCGCGCGATGCGGCCCGCGCAGCGCGCGATATCGACCGCGTCCGGGATGGCGGACAGCTCGGTGCGCAGGAACACCACATCGGCCGCTTCGATGGCCGCGTCCGCGCCCGAGCCCATGGCCGCCCCCACGTCCGCGCCCGCGAGCACGGGCGCGTCGTTGATGCCGTCGCCGACGAACAGCGCCGCGCCGTGCGCCGCGCGCAGCTCATCCAGCGCGGTCAGCTTGTCTTGGGGCAGCAGCCGCGCGCGTACCTCGTCAACGCCGACCGCCCCGGCTACCGCGCGGGCGTTGTCCTCTCCGTCGCCGGTCAGCATGGCGGTGGCAAGCCCCTGCCGCTTCATGCGCGCGACCGCGTCCGCCGCGTCTGCCTTGACGGTGTCCGCGATGATGAGCTGGCCGATGAATGCACCGTCCAGCGCGAGCAGCACCTCGGCGCCGCCTGTCTCGCCCGCATCGTCCGCAAGAGCGATGTGGTGCCGCGCCAGCAGCTTGCGGCTGCCGCACAACACGGTCTTGCCGTCCAGCATGGCCGAAACGCCCTCGCCTGCCTGCTCACGGATGTCGGTCACGGCGGGCAGCGCCATGTCCTGCGCGGCGGTCAGGATGGAGCGGGCGATCGGGTGCGTGGACGCGCGCTCACAGGCTGCCGCCAGCGCGAGCAGCGCGGTTTTGTCCATGCCGCCGGCGGGCGCGACGCGCTGCACGGCGAAATTGCCCTGCGTGATCGTGCCGGTCTTATCCATGACGACCATTTTGACCGTTTCGAGCATCTCAAGCGACGCGCCGCCCTTGAACAGGATGCCGCGCTTGGAGCCTGCGCCGATGCCCGCGAAATAGGTCAGCGGCACGGAAAGAACGAGCGCGCACGGGCACGAGATGACGAGGAAGGTCAGCGCGGTATACACCCATTGGCTCCAGTTGCCGGTGGCAAGGCCGGGGATGAGCGCGGTTAGCGCCGCGATCACGACGACCACAGGCGTATATACGCGGGAAAAGCGGGTGATGAAACGGTCGAGCCGGGGCTTGCGCGCGGCGGCGTTCTCGACGCTGTCGAGGATGCGCTGCACCATGCTCTCGGCCAGCACATGGGTGACGCGCAGCTTGAGCAGGCCGTCCGTGTTGACGCAGCCTGATACGGCCTTGTCGCCCGGGGCGACGCGCACGGGTGTCGGCTCGCCGGTAACGGCCGAGGTGTCCAACCGGCTCTCGCCCTCAAGCACCACACCGTCGAGCGGGACGCGGTCGCCCGGGCGAACGAGCACGATGTCGCCCACCCGCGCGTCCGCCGCGGCAATCTCGCGCGTGCCGGACGACTCGACCAACTGCACGACCTCGGGACGCAGGTCGACCGCCTGCATGATCTGGCGGCGCGAGCGGGCGACCGCCCTGTCCTCAAAATACTCGCCGACGCGGTAGAACAGCATCACACCGGCCGCTTCGGGATATTCGCCGATGATAAGCGCGCCGAGCGTGGCCAGCGACATCAGAAAGTTTTCGTCGAACACGCGGCCGCGCAGCAGATTGCCGAGCGCGGTCCAAAGCACCCGCCAGCCGAGCACAAGATAGGCTGCAACCACCAGCACGGGCTTGGCGATGGGGTGCGGGGTGAGCATGCCGGCGGCAAAGCACACCGCGCCCGCGAGCAGCGCGCGCAGCGGGGTGGCCTCCTCCTCCTGCCCGTCTTCAGGCACGATGACCTTGGCCGTGCTCTCGACCGCCACGCAGACACGGCGGATGTCGGGCAGCAGTGCGTCCGGGTCAGGCGCGGTCACGCGCAGCTGGCGGGTCTCGTAAACCAGCACGCAGTCGGCAACGCCGGGCAGGCGGCTGACTTGATGTTCGATCTCGGCGGCGCAGTGCGCGCAGCCAAGCCCCTGCACGGTGTAAACGCGCTGCTTGCCTGGGGCATGGCCGTGCGCAGCCTTGCCATCGGGCGCTTTGCGCGGCGGAGCGGCATGGTCATGGCAGTGGCAGCTGTCATGGCTGTGGTGGGTATGCGGGTGCGCCTCGTGCGGATGCGCGTGCTCGTGTCCGCAGCCGCAGGGCGTGCCGCCGGATGCCGGCGGGGTTTGTCTGCCGTGATCTGTCATGGTGATACGCCTCCTGACAATATATGAATACTTGCTCATATGTTCATATATTCATATTAGTACAGCGGGCGGCGTTTGTCAATGGGCGCTCTTATTTTTTTTGGACAGCACGCCGATAGACTACACAAGCGATATTTGATGAGGGGGACATGCAAATGCAGCATATCAAAAGAGGCTTGGCGGCGCTGCTGTGCGCAGCCTTGACCATGGCGGTCTGTCCGGTTTGGGCGGGAGCGGCAGCCGCCGGTGTGGTCACGACAACGGCGGCGATTGGCGGGGGCAGCGCACGGCTGGTCTATGTGACAATGGACGGCAGCCGCACGGCCGATGTGGCGCTTGCAGGCGGCAGCGTCCATCAGGATACCGACGCGGCTACGCTGGTCAGCCGCGTCACGGCGGACGGCAATTCGACGGTTGTCGCAGCGATAAACGGCGGCTTTTTCAACTCCTATTATAACGCGGGCGCGGCGATGAGCTATCCGAACAACTGCCCGCGCATCTATTCGACTGTGGTGCGGGACGGCCGCGTGGTAAACGGCATGGGCGAGGCCAATCTGCTGGGTGTCACATGGGATGGCAAGCCCTATATCGACCGCGCCAAAACACAGTGCTCGGTGCTCATCAACGGCAAGGTGCAGGTCAACGTGTGGGCGGTCAACGATTATTACACGGATGCCAAGTCGATCTCGCTGTTTACGGGGGAATTTACCCTGCCCATCACCGTCGCGCGGGACAGCAAGGTGCTCACGCTGCGGGATGGCCGCGTGGCCGCGGTGGCGGGCGGCGGCACCTATACCGTGCCCGCCGGGGCGCAGCTGCTGGTGTATAACGCCGGTGCTGCTGCAGATGCACAGAAGTTCAACCTGTTCCCGGCGGTGGGCGACTCGGCGGCGGTCGCGTCGACCGCAGTCTCCTGCGTGCGCGCGGGCGATCTGGCCGCGTGGCAGAATATGAAAACTGTGGTCGCGGGCGGCCGTATGCTGCTGCAAAACGGCGTGGACGTGACCGACAGCGCGGTGTATAACAAGGATATCACCGCCGCCGATCAAGCGGTGGACAGCGTGGCGCAGCGCAGCTTCGCGGCCATCATGAACGACGGCCGGCTGGTGCTCGGCACGGCAAGCAGCGCGTCGCTGCGGCAGGTCGCGGCCTATCTCAAGGGCGCGGGCGCGGTCAACGCCGTCAGCTTGGACGGCGGCGCATCGAGTATGCTGTATGTACCCGGCACGGGCTACCTGACCACCGCAGGCCGCCGTCTGGCGAGCGCGTTTGTCATCGTGGACGAGGCGGTGCGCGAGCAGAAGCCCGAAGCGCCTGTCATTCAGCCCGCGGGCGGCTCGACCACCGGCCTGAACGCGAATGAGCCGTCCGCGTGGGCGGCCGCGCCCATTGACGAGGGCAAGGCGCTCGGTCTGATCCCTGATTGGCTGCAATTCAACTACCGCGCGAACATTACGCGGCGCGAGTTCTGCGTGCTGATCGTCACCATGCTGGAGAAAAAGACCGGCGGCAGCATCGACCAGCTGCGCGCCAAGCACGGCCTTGCATACGCTGCCGCGTTTTCCGATACCGATGACTTCTATGTGCGCGAGTGCGCCTCGTTCGGTATTGTAAACGGCATTGGCGACGGCCGCTTCGGCCCGGGCGATTCGCTGACCCGGCAGGAGGCCGCGGCCATCTTACAGCGCGCGGCAAAGCTGCTCGGCGCATCCGGCACGGGCGCGGGCAAGCAGTTTGCCGACGCGGCCAAGATAGACACTTGGGCGCGTGACGCAGTCGCGTTCGTCACAGCGAACGGCATCATGAACGGCAGCGGCGATACCTTTGACCCGCACGGCCACTTCACCCGCGAGCAGGCGTTCATCACCATGCGCAACGCCTATCAGAATATCTAAGGCAATACAAAAAGGCGGACGCCCGGCAGGGCGTCCGCCTTTTATTATGGTTGCTGCTGTCTGGCCTGCTCGATCTCGTTGAGCAGCTTTTTGTGCGTGTCGTCAAACAGCAAGCGGTCGTTGTGCTGAAAATACGCCTCGCAGCCAAAGTTCTGGATGAACCACGAGGTAAAGAAATTAGCCGTCAGCTCGGTGGCGAACAGCACCATTTCTTGGCTGTCACCGAGAGCCGCGTCCAGAAAAGCAAAAGCGTTTGCAAGCTGCCGGTCGGTCAGTGCGGCCGCGTCGGCGCGCGCCTGCACATCGCGCTGGAACAGCGCGCCGAGCCGCTCAAACGCTTGCCCTTTGGGTGTTTTCTCCAGCGCAAGCGTCTGCCGGAAGGCGGACAGGCGCTCGGTTTCGCGCGCGGCGATGAAGAGTGCGTCCCGGTCGGTGCTGCCCGCCGCGCGGCGGCGCGCCAGCGCCGCCTGCCGGTCATCCAGCAGCGTGCCGAGCGTTGTTTTGCCCTCGCGCATGTCGAGCAGGTCGCGGTGCAGCGCGTCGGCCAGTCCGTCAAGGCGGTAGACCGTGCGCGCACCCTCGGCCAATTTGGAGAGCAGCAGGCCGAGCACGCCCAGCTTTTCGTCAAACGGCGCGCCGGCAAGCTCGGAGGCGCGCACTCGCTCCCATGTGCCGTCCAGTATCTCGTCGACGCGGTAGACGCGGCGGTATTTTTCATAAAGCTGCAAATAGCCCGCGAAATCGCTCGCCACGCGCGCAAGCTGCAAATATTGCTCAACCACCTGCCGGTCGACCGGCAGGCCGAGCGTTTCGTAGACATGCATCAGCTCGGACAGATCCTCCCAGCCGCGCGCGGTGACAAATTGCAGCCCGTCCGCCGTCGCCTCAACGCGGTAGAAGTGCTCACGCCGTATCTCCAGATAAGACAGTACCGCGCCGTGGATGCCGCGCCGGTGGGCGTATTCCTTCCAGACGGAGAAGTCCTCCGTCACGTCGATGCGCTTGACGCGGTCGAGTGTGACCACGTCAAATTCGCGCACCGACTTATTGTATTCGGGCGGGTTGCCCGCCGCAACGACCACCCACCCCTCGGGCAGCTGCTGGTTGCCAAAGGTTTTGCACTGTAAAAATTGCAGCATCATGGGTGTGAGCGTCTCG
This sequence comes from Agathobaculum sp., assembly GCF_022775115.1. Classification (GTDB taxonomy): domain Bacteria; phylum Bacillota; class Clostridia; order Oscillospirales; family Butyricicoccaceae; genus Agathobaculum. The sequence goes on along the minus strand of NZ_JALFLA010000061.1, from coordinate 12,424 downwards.
GAGATGCAGTTGATCTCGTCAAGGAACAAGATGCCCTCGCGCACGCCCGTGCGCGCGATCTCACGGTGGACGGAGGCGATGATCTCGCTCATCGTGTAGGCGGTCACCGCGTATTCCTGCCCGTCAAAGCGCTGTTTTTCGATATACGGCAGGCCAAGGGCGGATTGGCGCGTGTGGTGCGTCAGTGTGTAGGAGACAAGGCCGACGCCCGTTTCCTCCGCGATCTGCTCCATGATCTGCGTTTTGCCGATGCCCGGCGGCCCCATCAGCAGGATGGGGCGCTGGCGGATGGGCGGGATGCGGTACGCGCCGAACTCGTCGCGGGCGAGATAGGCGCGCAGCGCGTTTTTGATCTCGTTTTTGGCTCGTTTGATATTCATGTTCCATCTCCTTGCGATGTGCAGAGCGCTTGGTCGCGCAAGACCACGCGGATGCCCCACGGGGGCACGTTGTCGGGATAAGCCTGCCCCTCGAGCATGACAAAGGCAGCGTCGTAGGACGGGCGTTTTTTCGGATAGATGCCCAGGCCGTCGGTGAAGTAGAGCAGGCCGCGCAGGTGGTGGAACGCGCCCTCGCCGCGCAGCTTGTTCACATGGTCGAACACCGGACGGAAATCGGTGGCCGACTGGCCGATCAGCTCCAAATGCTCCATATAATCGGCAAGCTCGCGCGCGTTCGTGATGCGCTTGTCCGCGCGGAGCTGGTCGTCACACTGCAAAATGCGCAGGTTGACCGTGCGGAAAAAGCTCTCGCTTTGCTGCAGCAGCTCGTAGGTGCGGCGCAGAAAATCCCGCACCAGCTCGCCCGAGGTCGACATTGACGTGTCGATGGCGATGACAAAGTCCTCGATCCGGCGCACCTCACGCGTTTCGAGCGGCTCGATGAGCGGCATGTTGCCGTAATGCCGCAGGCCGTAGGCATAGTAGCCATAGTCGAAGGAGTCCGCGTCGACCGCAACCTCCTCCCGCAGCGTGGCGAAGCGGCGCAGAAAGGCGCGGTAGTCGGTCGTGCCTTGGGTGGTGACCGCAAGCTGCTCGCGCACGGCCGCGCCGCCGGTCGCCTGATCGGCAAAGACGGTGTTCATCGCGGTTTCGGTGCGCTCGGCGCGGCGCTGCCACTGGCGGTCCTGCTCGTCGTCGCCCTCCTCGGGCCAGAGCGTGTGCTCGTCGATGAAGAATTCGCGCGCGAGCGTGGCGCAGTCATAGGGGGACAGGCGCTCGCGCCGGAACTGGCGGTAAACCGCCTCGGCGGTCAGCACGGGCAGCTGCTCCCGCAGGCGGCGGTACAGGTTTTGCCGCCGCACCGAGGGGCGCGCGGCTTGCAGACAGCGGTAGTCGAGCGCGTCCAGCATACTCTCGACCGCGACATCGCAGGCCAAGTCCCATAGGGCGCGGTCGCGGCCGCGCGTTTTGACGGGGTGGCGCAGCAGACAGTGGAACACACTGTGCAGATAGGCGCGGTTGACAAGCGCGCGGGCGCGTTCATACTGCTGCGCGAGCCACGTGCCGTTGAAATACAGGTGTTTCGCGTCGGTCGCAAGCGTGGCTGTGTCAAAGCCGTCCGATACGGCGAGCGCCGAGAGCGCGGCGTCCAGAAAGGGCAGGCTCATATACAGCTCGGTGCGGGCGGAGAACAATATCTCCCGCCCGATGCTTGCCCAGCGTTCGGATTGGGGCATACAGCGCCTCCGTTTCTATAAATCAAAGGTTTTGGCGCGCCCGGCCGCCTGATTTCCGCCTGACGCGGCCAGCAGCACCGAGAGCGCCGCAGTCTGCCCGTGCCGGCGCGCGGCATCGCAGGCCGTGCCGATCGCTTCCGGTGAAAGCACGCCGAGCGTCAGCAGAAAATGCAGCGCGCTGCTCTCACCGGCCTCGGCCATCTTGCACGCCAGCGCACCGCCGTGCGCGCGCAGGCAGTTCAAATAGTCCTCACGCGCTGCGTCGCCCAGCGCATATGGCAGCGCCAGTCGCCGCACGGCGACCCGCGCGGCAACGGTAAAGTCATGCCGCTCGAGCAGCGCGGCGAGCGCCTTGTCATACTGGGCAAATTGCAGCGCGCCGCCCGCAAAGCATTGGCGGTACAGGTAGCCCGCGCCGTGGATGCGGCGCTGGAAGACGTGCGCGGGCGAAAGATCCTCCAACTCCTCTGAATAGGCGGGAAAGAGCAGGCGCGCGGGCGCGCCGTGGTCAAAGCGCACGTCGACTTCGGTCGCGGTCTCACCCAGCAGCTTGGGCAGGGCGGTGGGCGCGTCGGGCGCGGCGTGCAGCACAAAGGTGCGCAGCGCGCGGCAGTTCATCAGCGCGCCGCCGCCTACATCGGCCAGCGCGGCGCCGACCTCGAGCCGCTCCAAGCGGCGGCAGTTGTAAAACGCATAGCTACCCAAGCTGCGGCAGTGCGCGGGCAGCACGACACGGCGCACGGCGTTTGCGTCGTGTACCGGCGTGTCTCCGCCGCAGGTGACGCGCATGGCAAAGGTGTTGTGTCCCTTCAGGTCGGGCGCGCGCTCGGCCAGCACGTAGTCGCCCAGCGATACGACCGGCCGGCCGCCTATTTCATCGGGCAGGCGCACGGTATCGTCCCGCGTCTGACAGCGCAGAATGGCGATGCCCTCCGGCGTTTGCGCGCAGGTGAGCAGCAGCTCGTTCTCCCCGCTGATGGTATCCATGGCTCGCTCTCCTCTCATCATGCGCTGCATCATGTGCTTGATTATAGCACAGCGCGGACGGCGCGGCAAGTCAGGGCGGCGCGGATTACAGCGTTGACAGTAGCGATTTCACCAATTGAAGGTATCTCCAACCTATGATAAAATAAATAAAACCATAAATCGGGTTTAGGAAGGCAAATAAAAGCGCTATGCAGACTGATAAATTGGAATTTGGAGGACACATATGGGTTTGGAATTACTGCCGGTAAATAATGAAGATATAGTGAGATTGAAGAAGGATATGCAGGAGGCGTTTCAAAAAGGTGCGGCAAAAGAATTTGCTGGGTTAGAGGAAGAAATCCTGCCTGAAAAGGACATTGACGAGTCCTTATCCAAAAAGGGAGCTGTTGCATATAAAGCGGTGGAGAATGACCAACTGCTTGGAGGAGCAATTGTTGTAATAGATAAAACAACCCAACATAACCACCTTGATTTTTTATATGTCAAGTATGGAATCCAAAGCAAGGGGATCGGGCAGAAACTGTGGCGTGAGATTGAAAAGCGTCACCCTGATACAAAAGTATGGGAAACCTACACGCCATATTTTGAAAAAAGAAACATACATTTTTATATCAACCGTTTGGGGTTTCGCGCAGTAGAATTTTTTAACCCACACCATAAGAATCCGAATATCCCGGATGATATGATAGGAGCGGATTATTTCTTCCGCTTTGAAAAAACAATGGGATAGGTGGAAGCCAACCTATCGAGGTGTTTAGAAGGCTTTGAGCTGAACCGGTAAAGCCTTGTTCTGCCATTTCGAGGAGAGGATCCTGAAATAAGGATATTTTGCGTTAAAAGGAATCAGCACGGCCTTACAAAATTTATTTGTTCGGGCGGTTTTGTTTGACAAATTAGGATAGATGGTTTATAATGTAAAAGAACAACGGAGTTCACCGCAAACGGGTGAGCTCCGTTTTTTTGTATTTTATAAAAGGAGGGCCAACGCCCATGGATGAAATCGACGCCAAGCTGATCCGGCTGCTGCAAAGCAACGCGCGTACCCCGATCAAATATCTGGCCAAGGAGGTCAACCTGTCCTCGCCCGCCGTGTCCGCCCGCATGGAGCGGCTCGAGAAAAAGGGCGTGATACGCGGCTACACGCTCGATCTTGACCCGCTGCAGCTGGGCTATCATATCCTTGCGTACATCAATCTGGATATGCAGCCCGCGCAAAAGCCCGCGTTTTATCCGTTTATCGCCGCCTGCCCTAATGTGCTGGAATGCAACTGCGTGACAGGCAATTACTCCATGCTGGTCAAGGTCTGCTTCCCCTCCACGCAGGAGCTGGACGGCTTTATCGGGCAGCTCCAGCAGTTCGGCAAGACCCAAACGCAGATCGTCTTTTCCTCGCCCGTGCCGCCGCGCGCCGTCCGGGTGTGACTGCACGCACCCGGCTGCGGACACGCCATAGCGGGCACTTTTTGCCATTTTTCATAAAAACCATATCGGTGTCTCCACGCTTTTTTCGTTGCAAGGCGCGGGATTTGGTGTTAGAATAAAGGGAACACCGCATAATTGGGCAGGCGTGACTTGCCAAAGCGCGATCGTGCGGCGTTGCCAAAATACCGCTATATTTTTTGTAAAACGCGCGGAACGGAGAATATGCTTTATGTGGATCGCAGACCGCTGGGAGGATTACGCCGTGCTTGACTGCGGCGGCGGGGAGAAAATCGAACGCTGGGGCGACCAGCTCTTGCAGCGTCCCGATCCGCAGGCCATTTGGCCGCGGGACAAGGACTGCCGCGCGTGGGGCAGGCCGAATGCCATCTACCACCGCTCGAGCGCGGGCGGAGGCCGCTGGGAGATTCGGCGCCTGCCCGCCCAGTGGGCCATCCGCTACGGCGGGCTGACCTTTCAGCTCAAGCCGATGCGCTTCAAGCACACCGGCCTGTTTCCCGAGCAGGCCGCCAACTGGGACTTTATCGACCGCATGATACGGGGCGCGGGTAGGGCGGTCAGCGTGCTCAACCTGTTCGCCTATACGGGCGGGGCGACACTTGCTGCCGCGCACGCGGGTGCGTCGGTCTGCCATGTGGATGCATCCAAGGGCATGGTGCAGTGGGCGCGGGAAAACGCCGCCTGCTCGGGGCTGGCCGACCGCCCGATCCGCTGGATCGTCGACGACTGCAAAAAATTCATCCAGCGCGAGATACGGCGCGGCCACCGGTACGACGCCATCATCATGGACCCGCCCAGCTACGGGCGCGGCCCGGCGGGCGAGACATGGAAGATAGAGCAGGATGTGGCCGCGTTCGTCGAGCTGGCTATGGGCGTTCTGTCGGACAGGCCGCTGTTTGTACTCATCTCGAGCTACTCGACCGGGCTTGCGCCCTCGGTCATGCAGTACTTGCTGGGCATCACCGTGGGCAGGCGCGCCGCGGGGCATATCGAGGCGCAGGAGCTGGGGCTGCCAGTCGAGTCGACCGGACTTGCACTGCCGTGCGGCTCGAGCGCGCGCTTTATCGCGCGGAACTGACCTGCCCCCGGATAAACCAATGGATAAGGACGATCAACCTATGTCTGCGATCATCAAAACAGAAAATTTGCAATACGCCTATCCGGTGGAGGAGGGGCAGCTCGCCGTACCCGTGCTCAAGGGTGTGACGCTGTCGGTCGGCCGGGGCGAGTTTGTCGCCGTGCTGGGGCACAACGGCTCGGGCAAATCAACGCTTGCCGGCTGCTTTAATGCCATCCGTCTGCCGACGGGCGGGGTGTGTTATGTCGATATGATGGACACCAGGGACGAGAAAAACACCTACGAGGTGCGCAAGACCGTGTCCATGGTGTTCCAAAACCCGGATAACCAGCTTGTTGCCACCGTGGTCGAGGAGGATGTCGCTTTCGCGCTGGAAAACATGGGCGTGCCGCCCGAGGAGATCCGCGTGCGCGTGAGCGACGCGCTCCGGGCTGTCGATATGTACGAATACCGCGCGCAGGCGCCGCACCGCCTTTCCGGCGGGCAGAAGCAGCGCGTGGCCATCGCGGGCGTGATCGCTATGATGCCGCGCTGCGTCGTGCTCGACGAGCCGACCGCCATGCTCGACCCGCAGGGTCGGCGCGAGGTCATGCATGTCGTGCGCGCGCTGAACCGCACCTACGGCATCACAGTCGTGCTCATCACCCACCATATGGACGAGGCCGTGCAGGCCGACCGCGTGGTAGTCATGCATCAGGGCGAGGTGCTGATGGACGGCGCGCCGCGCGCGATCTTCACGCAGGTGGACAAGCTGCGCGCCGCGTCGCTGACCGTGCCGCAGACCATCGAGGTGCTGTATGAGCTGGGCCGCGCGGACGGTGCGGCGCTGCCGGTCGACGCGCTTACGGTTAAGGAGTGCGCGGATATTCTGGAAAAATATTTGGCGTAAGCCGTCCTGCCTCCATTTCTGAAAGGAAAGCGCGGGAGGCGGGCGTGTGCAGGAGGGAAAACCTTGTCAACCATACTTGAAACGAGGGGCTTGACTTACGTTTACGGAGCAGGCACCCCCTTTGAGCGCGTCGCGCTCGACCATGTTGACCTCAGAATCGAAAAGGGTGAGATACTCGGCGTGATCGGCCACACCGGATCGGGCAAATCGACGCTTATCCAGCATTTCAACGGCCTGCTCAAGCCCTCGGCGGGCGAGGTGCTGCTGGATGGCCGGTCAATCTGGGACGAAAAGGGCAAGTGCGCGCGTGAGACGCGCTTTCGCGTCGGGCTGGTGTTCCAGTATCCCGAATACCAGCTGTTTGAGGAGACCATCGCGCGCGATATCGCCTTTGGCCCGTCCAACATGGGGCTGCCGCAGGAGGAGATCGACGCGCGTGTGCGCGAATCCATGCGCGCGGTCGGGCTGGACGAAAAGCTGGCCGGGCAATCGCCGTTTGCGCTGTCGGGCGGGCAGAAGCGCCGCGTGGCCATCGCGGGCGTGATCGCCATGCGGCCGGACGTGCTTGTGCTCGACGAGCCGACCGCCGGGCTTGACCCCGCCGGGCGGGACGAGATACTCGAGCTGGTCAAGCAGTACCATGACACGTCGGGCGCGACCGTGCTGATCGTCTCCCACTCGATGGAGGACATCGCGCGGCTGGCCGACCGGTTGCTGGTGATGGACCACAGCCGCGTGCTGTTTTGCGACACCCCGCGCGAGGTCTTTGCCCACGCCGAGGAGATTATCGCGGCTGGGCTGGATATCCCGATGATCACCAAGGTCATGCGCGAGCTGGCGCGGCGCGGGCTTGCGGTGGACACGTCGGTGTTCACCGTCCCACAGGCGCTGGATGCTATCCGCGCGGCAAAGAAGGGGGGCGCGCGCTGATGCTCAAGGATATCACCATCGGCCAGTTTTTTCCGGGAAACAGCGCGGTGCACCGTCTTGACCCGCGCGTCAAGATCGTGCTGACCATCGCGTTCATCATCGCGCTGTTTCTGGCCGCAGGGCCGGTCTCATATGCGGTCATTCTTGTGTTTCTGGCCGCGATCATCGGCATTTCGGGCATCTCGCCGCGGCTGGTCGTGCGCGGGCTGCGGCCGATTCTGTTCATCATCCTGTTCACCGCCGTGCTCAACCTGTTTTACACGCCGGGGGACTATATCTGGCAGTGGGGCTGGCTGCATATCTCCAAACAGGGCATTGCAGTCGCGTTTTTCATGGTGCTGCGGCTGATGCTGCTCATCATCGCCACCTCGATGCTGACCTACACGACCTCGCCCATCCAGCTGACCGACGGGCTTGAGCGCCTGCTCGGCCCGCTCAAACGGCTGCGCGTGCCTGTGCACGAGCTTTCCATGATGATGTCGATCGCGCTGCGCTTCATCCCGACGCTGATCGAGGAGACCGAAAAGATCATCGCGGCGCAAAAGGCGCGCGGCGCGGACTTTGACTCGGGCAATATTTTGCAGCGCGCCAAGGCACTGGTGCCCATTCTGGTGCCGCTGTTCATCTCGGCCTTCCGCCGGGCGGACGAGCTGGCGACCGCGATGGAGTGCCGCCTGTACCGCGGCGACGTGGGCCGCACCCGCATGAAGCAGCTCAAGATCGAGCGGCTGGATGTGTGCGCGAGCGTGCTGTGCACGGTCGTCATCGCGGCGGTCATCGTGCTGGGGCGCTTTGGCCTTTGACCGCGCGGCGGTATGCCGCGCTTTGTGCGCAAATTACATTTTTTCTGACCGTGGGGGCGCTTTATGAATATCGCACTGGTGCTGTCCTATGACGGAACCAATTATAACGGCTGGCAGGTGCAGAAAAACGGCCCCTCCATCCAGCAGGAGATGGAGACTGCCGTTTTCCGTCTGCTCGGGCAAAGGGTACATGTTTCGGGCGTTGGACGTACCGATTCAGGCGTACACGCGCGGCGCTATGTCGCAAGCTGCAAGGCGGACTGCACCATCCCGCTTGACCGCCTGCCCTACGCGCTCAACAGCCTGCTGCCCGAGGACATCGCAGTCTCGGGTGCGGCCGAGGTGCCGGAGGACTTCGACGCACGCTTTGACTGCACCAAAAAAGAATATGCGTATTATATCCACCCCTCCACCCTGCGTGACCCCTTTCACGCGCGCTACGCCTACCGGTACAGCTATCCGCTCGATTTAGCGCGGATGCGCGCGGGCGCGCAGCGCTTTGTCGGCCGGCAGGACTTTGCCGCGGTGCGCAGCCAAGGCACGCCGGTCAAATCGACCGTGCGCACCGTGTTCTGGTGCGAGGTCGAGCCGACCGAAAACGGTCTGGTTCGTATCCGCGTGTGCGGAGACGGCTTTCTGTATAACATGGTTCGCGCCATCGCGGGCACACTGGTCTATGTGGGCGGCGGCAAGCTGGCGCCGGACGACGTGGGTGCCATCCTGCGCGCAGGCGCGCGGGCGCAGGCGGGGCCGACCCTGCCCGCGCACGGCCTGTTTATGAACCGGCTGTGGTACGAGCATACGCCAGCGCTGGCGCGCTTCGGACTGGATGTGTAGCGCGCGGCGGATATTTATGCTTTGTTCACATTTTCGCCACAAAAACGCTGTACACTATGGGAGGTGAGGCCGATGGCGGAGCATAGGGGGGACGATGGGCACAACCTTGTTCCTTTTCCCGCCTCCCGAAAGGAGCGCGACCGCATCCTGCACGAAAGTGACGACAGGCGCGTGCGCATTGTTGCCGCGCTGCGCACAGCCGCCGGTTTTCTGCTGGTCATCGGCATGGTCGTTTTCCTGCTGGCGTATTGGCAGCTATTCATGCCCTCATCCATGCGCAGCCTGATCGGCTACGCGGCCGCCGGTCTGCGCGAGCATGAGGGTGAGATCACGACCATCCGCTACGAAAACGACACGGTCGCGGACGGGGCGCTGTTTGGCTTTGGCCTTGCCTATGCGGACAGCGACGCCCTCTTTCTTGCAAACCCCGGCAGCGTGACCACGCTGCGGATACCGCTCGGCTACACCGCGCCCGTGGTCGAGGCCGCGGGGGAGCATGTGCTGGCGTATGACCGGGGCGGCACGCGCGCGGTGCTGTGTAACGCGGCCGCGGCCACAGCCGAGTTGACGCTCACCTCGACCATCATCACGGGCAGGCTTGCGCGGGACGGGCGCTTTCTGCTCATCACGGATGAGCAGGGCTACCGCACGGCCATCGCCGTGTATGATACGCGCGGCAAAGAGGTATTCAAGTACAGCGCTTCGGAATATTATATCGTGTCGGGCGCGCTCTCACCCGATGGTAAGACACTCGGCGTGCTGGCTTTCCGGCAAAACGGCGTGTCGCTCGACACGCATGTGCTGTTTTATTCGGTGCTGACCGGCGAGTTGACCGGCGATGTGACGCTTGCCGGTTCGCTCGGCATGGAGCTTTGTTATTTTTCGAGCGGCACGGCCGCCGTGCTGTGCGACGATGGACTGTATCTCGTCCCGCGCAAGGGCGGCGAGGCCGAGCAGGCGCTGGCTATCACGGCGTCCGATTTGCTCACCTTCACCGTGGGGAGCGACCGGCTCGCGCTGGCCGTGCGCTCGTACTCGGGCGGCGCGCGCGGTGATCTCTACATCCTCGCGCCGGACGGCAGGCTGAGCGGCCCCCATGCGCTGGAGGAGGAGCCGTCGGCCATCGCGGTATCATCTGCGGGCGTGGCCGCGCTCAGTGCGGCGGGCGTTTCCGTATACGATCACACCGGCCGGCCGCTCTGGCACAACAGCGAGGCGGTCGGCGCGCAGCGCGTGCTGTTGACCGATGACAGCACAGTATACGCGCTTTATACCAAGAACACGCGGCTTTTCACCGCGCATTCTGAGCGAAGTGAGGATATTTCAGATGCAGAATGATCCCTTGCAGCTTATCACAGGGCTGCTCAACCTGCCCGATCTTGTGATTCTGGCAGTGATAGCCGTCAATATCGCTTTGGGTTACCACCGGGGCTTTTTGGCCTCACTTTGCGGGCTGGTGGGCAAGTTCGCGGCGCTGGGCGCGGCGTTTTTCACCGCGCGCGCGGCCGCGCCCACGGTCGCCCGCCTGATCGTCACGCCGATCGTCGGCGAGGTGTTTGAAAAGCAGGCCGCGCTCAGCGCGTCCTACGGCATACTGGACGGACTGCGCCAGAACGTGACCGAGGCCGCCGTCAGCATGGCAGAGAGCATCGCCTTTTTGCTGCTGCTAGTGCTCGGCTGCATCCTGTTCGGCTGGCTGGTCGTGCTTGCGGTTAAAAGCCTGCGCTTTATCGCCCACCTGACGCCGCTCGGCGTGCTCGATTCACTGGGCGGCGGCGTGATAGGGCTGGCGGCGGGCATATTGCTGGTCGTGGTCGTGCTGGTCGGCATCCAGTGGGTCTCGCCGATCACCTACACGTCGCTCGGCTGGCTGTCGCCGCAGCGCGTGGCGGACACAACGCTGCTGGCTGCGCTGGTCGACATCCTGCCGGTGGCGCTCTGACCCCAAGCATTACCTATGAACCAACCTTCCCATTGTAAGGAGTTTTATTTTATGAACATGCCAATGTGCTCACGGTGCAAAAAGAACGTCGCGGTGGTCTTTATCACCAAGATCGAAGGCCCGGAAAAAACCACGCAGGAGGGTCTGTGCCTCAAGTGCGCGCGCGAGCTGGGCGTTAAGCCGCTCGACAGCATTATGGAGCAGATGGGCATCACCGAGGACGATCTGGAGGCCCTTTCGGGCGAGATCGCCTCGCTGAGCGATCTGCAGGAGTTGGTCACCGCCGGGCCGGACGGCGCGGATGAGGACGCGCCGCACGAGGGTGAGAGCGAGGGCGGCTCTGTGCCGAGCGCCGCGCCGTCTGCTCCGCAGAAGCAGCGCGCTGCGGATAGCGCACGTACCCGCACGCAAGCACCGCCTAAAGAGGACAAAAAACGCAAATACCTGAACAATTACTGCGAAAACCTGACGCGTAAGGCGGCTGAGGGACGCATTGACCACATCGTCGGCCGCGACCGGGAGACCGACCGCGTCATCCAGATACTCAACCGCCGCCAAAAGAACAACCCCTGCCTGATCGGCGAGCCGGGTGTCGGCAAGACGGCTGTGGCCGAGGGGCTGGCCGTGCGTATCAACGAGGGACGCATCCCGTTCAAAATGCGGAACAAGGAGATACACCTGCTCGACCTGACCGCGCTGGTCGCCGGCACGCAGTTCCGCGGCCAGTTTGAAAGCCGCATGAAGGGGCTGATCGACGAGGTCAAAAAGCTGGGCAACATCATTCTCGTCATCGACGAGGTGCACAATATCGTCGGCGCGGGCGACTCTGAAGGTTCGATGAACGCCGCGAATATCTTAAAGCCTGCCCTCGCGCGCGGGGATATCCAGGTCATCGGCGCGACGACGCTGAATGAATACCGAAAATATATCGAAAAGGACGCCGCGCTTGAGCGCCGTTTCCAGCCGGTGTATGTCGGCGAGCCTTCGGTGGCCGAGACGGCCGAGATACTCAAGGGCATCCGCTCGTATTATGAGACTTTTCACGGTGTGCAGGTGCCCGACGAGATCTGCGTGCGCGCGGCCGAAATGTCTGAGCGCTATATCACCGACCGCTTTCTGCCCGACAAGGCGATCGATCTGATCGACGAGGCTTGCTCGCGCCTGAATCTGGACTGTCCGCAGCTATCCGAGATACCCGCGCTGCAAACCGAGGTCGAAAGCCTGCAAACCCAGATGGATGTGCTCGCCCAGTGCGCGCAGCAGGACGAGCAAGAGGATACCTATGCTCGCATCGCCTCGTGCCGCCAGCGGCTGCTGCAGGTGGAGGAGCGGCTGCACGAGCTGCTGACCAAGCCTGCCCCCGCGGTCGACGAGCAAGGGCTGGCCGCGGTGATCGAGCTGTGGACGGGCATCCCGGCCTCCAAGATCGCCTCGCAGGAGTCCGCGCGGCTGCGCGGCATGGAAAAGCGTCTCAAGGCGCATATCATCGGTCAGGACGAGGCTGTGGACGCGGCCTGCGCGTCCATCCGCCGCGCGCGCGCGGGCATCAGTCCGAAGAAAAAACCGGCATCCTTCCTGTTTGTCGGCCCGACCGGCGTGGGCAAGACCGAGCTGGTCAAGCAGCTGGCGCTCGATATGTTCGATTCGCCTGATGCGCTTATCCGATTGGATATGTCCGAATATATGGAAAAGCACTCGGTCTCAAAGCTGACCACGCGCCCCTGCGCGTCGGTCAGGCGGCCGTCATCCAGAATTTGCAGCAGCGCGTTGAGCACGTCCGGGTGCGCCTTTTCGATCTCGTCAAACAGCACGACCGAGTACGGGCGGCGGCGAATTTTTT
>NZ_JALFLA010000055.1 GCF_022775115.1 Agathobaculum sp. | reverse complement strand
GTTGCGACCGGCCGCGCGAATGAGCTGCAAATAGTCGACGAACACGACCCGGTGCTGCCGCGCCAGCGCAGTCGCCAGAATATCCTGTACGCCCCAGCCGGACGCGGGAATCAGCTCCAGCTGGCTTTCTAAGACTTCCTTTTTCCACTTGGCTGCACGTTCCCACTCCTCGGGCGTCATCTCGCGGCGGTTAATATGGCCGAAGTCGATGATACAGCGGCTCGCAACCAATCGGTTGGTCAGCTTGGCGGTACTGGTCTCAAGACTGTAAAAGCCGACCTTGTCCTGCCGACCCATGTGCGCCGCCATCTGCAAGGCAAGCGCAGTCTTGCCCGCGGACGGACGTCCGGCAACGATCACGAAATCGCCGTAGTCTGTATACAGCCTCCGGTCGAGCTTATCAAAGCCCCAGCTGAGAAAGCGGCGTTTTTCGCCCTGCTCGTTGAAAAACTGCATCAGTGCCTGCTGCATGGTCACGACCTGTGTGCGGTTCTTTTCGCTCAAAATCTCGCCTGCCTGTCCGAGCAGATCGCGCGCCTTATCGCTTGTGCGCACCTCGGCAAGCTCGGCGGCGAGCGTCCGCAGTCGGGTGACGCGCGTCTGTTCCTGCATAGCGGATATGTAGGTGCGCCAGCCGAACGAAGTCGGTGTGACATCCATGCACTGCATCAGCAGGTCGTTATACTCCGCGCCACACACCCCGCGGATGGTGACCGCGTCCACCGGCCGCCCGGCACCAAACAGCTTGACCGCGGCATTGTACACCGTGCGCAGCTCGGGAACGGTGAAGTCCTCCGGCCGCGTGCGGTACAGCAATTCGCCCGCGATCGACGGGTCAACCAGCAGGCAGCCGATCACGCTGTACTCTGCGTCGAGTGTCGCTTTTACCAATGCTCATACCTCCGTTCCTCTTTGGTCGGCTTGGACGGTTTGGGCGGCGTGGCGCTGCCCTCCGGCTCGTCCTCCCAGCGGCGGGCGTTGAGCCATGTCGCGGGGTTGGGTACATAACGAGCACCGTCCTTCGTCCACTGCTCGGACTGCGTTTGCCACCGTAAGGCTGCCAGCATTTTGTCCAGCAGCGCACGGTCTGGCTTTAGCCGTTCAAACGCCCGTCGCGCCGGTTGCTTTGCAACATGCTTCGGATAAGCCGCCCAGAATTCATCGAACAGCACGTCGTCCCCTTTGGGGACTATAGGGGTATTATTCTTACTTGTATTATTCTTCCTATTATATTGGTAGAAGTTTTCTTCCATAGGGTCAGGAAGTTTTTCTCTATACCTATGGAAATTTTCTTCTATAGGGGTCTGCACCTTTTCCGCAGCGGCACGGGCGTTTGCCTGCACCCAGATTTTGCGTGCTACGACCGCGTTGCTTGCGTCCCGCTCGACCTCGATGCAGATATAACCCGCGTCTGCGAGCGCACCCACGGTCGCGCTGATCGTGCGCTTGGATTTGCCGAACTGCGTGGCGAAATAGTCGTTGGTCGCGTCGCAGTAGCCATTCTTATTGCACAGCGCGGTGATATCGCTGTACAGCAGCTTTGCAAAGTCAGACAGACCTGTGTCATAGCGCACATCTGCTGTCAGGATCGAAAAATAGCTCGGACTTGGCATAATGCGCCGCCTCCCTTCTTGTCCGGCACGCTCACCGCCGTCCCCTCCGTTCCATCGGCTGGGTGAGCCTGTCCACCAGCATGCCAAGGGCGAGGTAGACGCAGCCTACCCCGAGCATGGCAAGGATGGCGTAGATCATACCGCCACCTCCCCTGACAATTGCTCTCGCAGTTCTCGTTCCGCCCGCTCAATCGAGCTGCGCAAATGCGTGGCATATCCATCCCACAGCAATAGCTGCGCAGCCAAATCAAAGGATGTCCCATTTCCGTAGCTAACGCCACAACGCGCGGCTCTAGATCCTCCGGGATCTCAAATTTCACCTCTACGAGTTTCATGTTTTCCCTTTCTCCTGGCGCGGCCCTCTTGACAGCGCCGGGCTTTTCCGGTATCCTTTAAGTAGTCTAATTTGATTTGCGCTCAGTCGCGGTTGCCGCCGCACTGGGCGCTTTCCTTTTGCGCTGCACAATCTAATTCGAGATATGTCGCCATGATCTCCCGCAGTTCTGCCATGATTGCATCATGCAGCGGGCGTTCCTCAGACGTGATAACGCCATCCTCGTTGATCTCAAGTAACTGATCCAGTCGACCCGTTTTGGCAAACTTGCCAATCAACCGCACCAGGCGCATCGTTGCCTGCTCCAGCGGTTTAGATTGCACCTCTGGCAGCATGCCGCCCAGATCGCCCGCTGCGATATGCTGGTAGCACAAATACGGTACATCGTAAAGCTGTATCATGCGCAAAACCGTGCTGTCCGGCGGCCGTCGGCGATCCTGCTCATACGCGCCGAGACTCTCAACCGAAATGTCCAGTCGCTCAGCTGCGGTTTCCTGCGTCAAACCTTTCAGCTCGCGCGCAGTTTGGTAGATATTCTGGTAGTGCCGCATCGTGGTATTTTCCTCCTTTTTCTGTTATACTGCTCATGTATCTGGGATTCGGGCCTTACTCGTTCGCCTCCCTACCAGCCACGCGTTGTTCCTGTAACATCATATTCCGCAGGAGCTGTATAACCGCTTCCGGCAGTTTGTGGTTATCTAAGTAGTGCGACAGATCCTTGCACTCTGTGCCGTCGGCCATAATATGCCTGACTGTTACACCCTCCATAAGTACCACCGCCTTTCTAAACTATGGTATGCGCTGCCTGCTTGTCTGTTAGCTTGCTTTGGGTTGTTGTTTGTCCTGCACCGCGTACTGCCCCCAAATCTCTCTGCTGCGGGCATTCATCCAGCTTGGTATGCATTAGCTCACCTCCTTTCGGTCGTCCGTATCGGCAGTTCTTTGCCTCATCTCCATTTCTTCAACAATGCGCGCCAGCCGGGGAAGATCAACTTCACCGAACGCCCATGTCTGCGTATGTTGGGCATTTTCCAAATCAGTCACGCGCTTTTCCAGTTTTCTGATTCTGCTGAAAAACATTACTCTTTCACCTCCCTTGGCCTTTGTTGCTCCTCTTATTCCGACATGCTATACTAAGAGATAAAAGGAGTGATTTTTCGATGTTAAGCAAAGCATCCCGCAGAACATTAATACAATTCCGCCGCCATAAGCCTAACTACATTTTTCCCGATGATCTGCAAGGCGAGCTTCCCCGCATTGATATTCGATCCCAAATAGACTACCTCTGCCCGGATTATCTGGAGCGCACGCTGCAATACAACGAGCGTAAGGGCGAGGTCACCGGCGCTTATCGCATCAGTCTGCGTGGCGAAGCCGCGCTGGAAGCCTACTGTATTGAGGAGATTAAATATAATATCACAACAGGTATTGCACTCGTTGCACTAATCAGATCTTTCCTGCCAGAATTGTCCGCAGTAGCGGCATGGCTATTGAAGCAATTAGTGCAATAATTGACAGCACCAACGGGAAATATGGGTGGTCATACGGCGCATCTTCGATGATTTCCGCCAGTTTGCTTATCAGTTTTCGCATTTTTCACCCCACCTCCTTTCGCGGTTCGTCCGCGTACAGCTCGTCGATCGTGCAGTCGAGGATGTTGGCAATATTCGGAAGCATCTCGGCACGCGGATAGTTATGGGCAGATTCCCACATCGCCACAGTCGCTCGTGACACGCCAAGTGCGTCCGCAAACTGCGCCTGTGTCATGCCAATCTGCTCACGTTTAGTTTTAATACTCAGCACACTCTCACCACCTATGTCATATTTGTTGACATCATAATAGCACCTCCCGCTTATAATGTCAATACTATTGACATATTTTTTTTAAACCGATTTGCAATGTCAATTAGATTGACTTATAATATAATAGACAGGCGGTGATTTTATGAATTTGCGGGAAATTCGCAAGGCAAGTGGTTATACACAGGCGAAATTAGCTAAAGCACTTGGAGTATCGCGAACGACCGTGACAATGTGGGAAAATGGGGGCAGCCAACCAGACCATGAAACCCTACTTAATATGTCTAGCCTGTTCAATGTATCCGTAGATGCCTTATTAGGCGCAAAAAATCCGCCCACATCCGAAGATATGAGCGGATTAACGCCAAAGCAAATGAAAATCATTGAAATGATGGAACAGATGACACCGGAGCAGCAGGACGAGATGGTTCGTCAAGCGGAATACCAATTATGGCAGCGGCAACATCAAACAGGCGGTCAGTAAGCTGGTCGTCTGCGTTGCGCAGGATATCTGTGATGCGTTGTTGCTGTGATGTCATGCTATCCCCTCCAATTAATCGAACGCATGTTTGTGTATTTGATAATACACCACATTTCGACTAATTGCAAGGGGAAAATCTATATCTTGTAAATACTACACAAAACTATGGTGTTCAACTTGGACACCGAGAATAAAAGGGGAATACATATATGCAAATCAAGCGTTTCCTGGTGGCGGCACTATGCGGCTCCTTGCTCTTTGGGCTTGTTGGGTGTGGCGCTGGCTCTCAGCCGCCCGCAGACCAGCCACAAAATACCGAAACGGTGCAGACGGATACGCAGCCGCCAGAGGATATCGGGGCGGGTGAATCGTTAGAAACCACACCCGCAGAGCCTACGCAAACGCTGACGATGGGGCAGAAAAATGCGCTTGCCGCAGCGGATGATTACTTGTCTATCATGTCGTTCTCTCGTAGCGGCCTGATTGAGCAGCTCGAGTACGAAGGCTACACCACAGATGAGGCCACTTATGCCGCCGACAACTGCAATGCAGATTGGAACGAGCAGGCCGCCAAATCCGCGCAGAACTATCTGGATATGACATCATTTTCACGCCAAGGGCTTATTGAGCAGTTGATGTTTGAGGGATTCACACAGGAGCAGGCCGAATACGGCGCGAGCAAAGTAGGCTACTGATAATTGCATTCAATTTGAACACAAATTTGCAAAGGAAGTGTCATCATGTTCGATACCATCCGCGAATTGTTTGCCGCCAAAAAAGCGCTTGCGCAGAAACAGGCTGAATTACAGGCGATTGATGAACAGATTACTACCCAAACGGACAAACTGCGCGCCCTTGATTTTGACTGCAAGAGTAAAGAGGATATCATTGCACACCGAGATGAAACCCTCGAAGAGATCAAAAAACAAACCAAAGATGAGCAGGAAAAAATCATTGCGGATTACGAGCAAGCTGCTACTACGGCAAAGGCCGCTGCCGATGAAGCGCAGGATAAGCTAAGCGCACTTGATAAAAAGGTGAAGACGCAAACGATCAAGCTTGCGTCTATCAAAGCGCTGCATAAGGCTATCAAATCCTCTATCGACCGATATGACCTTAACAACATTGCCGGTGAACTTTCGCTGACCGAGAAGCAGTTAGACCAAATCGACGCTATTTTGCCGAACACAAAGCTTCCGCTGCGGTCTGATGATATCAAAGATTTGCGCGCACAAAACAAAGAAAATGAAAAGCGCATTGATGAAACTCTGGCCAGATACGAGAAGCGCTATACGACCAAGGCCAATCGTGCGATTTATCAATTGATGGTGCTTGCCCTGCGCGCGGAACTGCAAAATATCCTGCACTCCATCAAGTTCTCTCAGCTTGACCAGTGCTTGTCCAATCTGAACACAATGACTGCTAAATTCCTGAAAATTGCATCAGACGGCAATCAGGCGATTGCGCCTACACTTAATAATTTTATTTCGGAAATCCACGATTTATTTGAAATCTCCATTCGCACCGAATACGAGTATTTTATCCGCAGAGAAAAGGAGCGCGCTGAGCAACAGGCGCTGCGTGAGCAGATGCGTCAGGAAGCCGAGGAGCGGAAAATCCTTGAGCAGCAGCAAAAGCAGGTAGAAAAAGAGGAAAGCAAGTACATAACTGAGATTGAAAATGTTCAGTCCCAGTTAGCTGCGCTGCCGGCCGATGATGAAAAAACCAAGGCGCTGGAAGCTAAGATACTTGAATTACAAGCGCAGTTGGCCGATGTAGAGCACAAAAAGGAAGAAATCATCGCCAGACAGAACGGAAAGGCCGGATATGTGTATGTTATCAGCAATCTCGGCTCATTTGGCGCGGAAACCTTTAAGATTGGAATGACCCGTCGGCTCGATCCGATGGATCGCGTAAAAGAACTGGGTGATGCATCTGTGCCCTTTGCATTTGATGTGCATAGTTTTATCTTCTCGGATGATGCAGTTGGCTTGGAAAGCGCATTGCATCGACGCTTGGATAGTAAGCGTAAAAATAAGATCAATCTGCGCAAGGAGTTCTTTGAGGTCTCTCTTGATGAGCTGGAACAATTAGTGCAGGAAATCAATCCCGCCGCTGAATTTAATCGAACGATGATTGCCACGGAATATCGGCAGTCTCAAAATATGGTTAGTTGACCGCACATTACCCCAAGGAGGTGCACCTATGACCAACGAAGAAAAACCCGCCCCGGTGTTGGTGCACCGAAGCGAGATTAAGGGCAGAAAACTCTCGACGGGATTCTGCCCTTTCATTATAGCATATGCCTTTAAGTGTTGTAAACGGGGGGTACATTATGACGGATAAAAAGAAAATGATGGTGTGCGGCTATGTTCGCGTGTCGACCGAAAACCAGCTGGAAAATTACAGTATCGACGAGCAAGTACAGCGCATACAGAGCTACTGCCAAGCAAAGGATTGGGTGTTGCTTAAAATTTACACAGATGGTGGCTTCTCGGGCGGCAACACAGATCGTCCCGCGCTGCAGCAGATGCTGACTGCTGTGAGGGAGCAGCGCGTGGATGCCGTTGTGGTTTACAAGCTCGACCGCCTGAGCCGCAGCCAGAAAGACACGCTGACACTGATTGAAGATGATCTGCTGGCGAACCACACAGATTTTGTGTCGATAAACGAAAACTTTGATACGTCATCGCCCTTTGGCCGCGCGATGATCGGCATTCTGTCCGTGTTCGCACAGCTTGAAAAAGACCAGATCACCGAGCGCTTCACCATGGGGCGCATCGGCCGCAGCAAAGCCGGGTACTACCACGGCGGCGGCATTATCCCGCTCGGCTATCAGTATAAGGATGGCTTGCTCATCGTTGATCCGTATCAGTCCATTATGGTGCGGGAGATATTTCAGAACTTCCTTGCGGGTAAGAGCATCAACGCGATATGGCATGATATGGCCGCGCGATACCCCGGCAAATGGAGCGCCGCGAAAATACAATGCATCCTAAAAAACAACATCTATATCGGTAAGGTGAAGTTTGCCGGTATCGCATATGACGGCATCCACGAGCCGCTTATCTCGGAAAGGGATTTCCGCACGGCAAACGAATTGCTTTCCTCCTCCTCGCGAAAGAATGCCCTCAATGCTGCGCAAAAAACACCGTTTCGCGCAGATACACTGCTGTCCGGGCTGGTGCGCTGCGGGCGCTGTGGCGCGCGGTATGCCGGTGCACACGGCTACTATAAATGCTACTCCCGCTCCAAAACCTCCAAAAAGCAGATTATGGACCCCCATTGCAAAAATGACAATTGGGAGATCAACGCGCTCAACCAAATTGCGGTAAACGCCATTATGCAGCTGGTCGAGCATCCTGACGCAATCGCTGATATTCTGCACCCGACCGAAGAACACAGTGCACTGGATACTGCGGCGATACAGCGGCGAATCAAAGAAATTGACACGCAAATAGAAAAGCTGATCGACCTGTATCAAGTCAGCGCTATTCCGATGGAGACGTTGACCGGGCGCGTCAACGAGCTAAACACCGAGCGAAAAACGCTGTCCGGCCAAATGCGTATTGAGCAAACGCGGCAGAACAACCCGGAAGAGAGATTCCGCGATGCCCTTTCCCAGTTTGCCGCCGAATTCGAAAAAGCACCACTTGTGACAAGGCGCTTGCTGGTCAGCTCGTTGATAAATCGCATCATTTTAGACGGAAAGGCCGTAGAAATCGTGTGGAGAGTGTAGTGCAGAATTATAAATCCCATACACATAGTTTATATAATTCTGTATTGATCTGTGCAAGACGTGTATGGTGTAGCGATATTGTTATTATAACACAGCGCCTTGTGCATTTAATCGCACATTTTAGTATCATATCCTAACAAAAAACACCCCTCGCAGGTCAGCCCTGCAAGGGGTGTTACCGTTACTTTACCTGCTGATCGCCACGGCCGCGCGGTACGCCACGACCGCCGCCTGCAATGCCTGCTATTGTACAATTTGTATAGATTTACCTCTAATATTTATTAGTATTTACTTAATATATTTTGAGATTATTGCTTGACTAACTAATAATTATTAGTTATAATATAATCACAAGGTAAGGCAACACCAAACCCCACCAAGGAGGACAACATCATGGCTATCGCTCTTGCAACCTGCACCTGCCGTCATTGCGGCAAGGAGTTTGTAATTCGCACCAATCGCCGCAACACCCACGAGGCCGCCGAATTCGAGGCTTGGGCGGCGCGCAACATTGACATCTGCGATGACTGCGCCAACGCCGATCTGGCCGCCCGCAACGCTGACGCTGGGTTGCCCGCGCTGACCGGATCGCCCAAGCAGATTGCGTGGGCAGAGAGCATCCGCGCCGACCGGCTGGATAAGGTGCGTCAGAGTTTAGACAAGGCGATGGACAGCGTTGTGCGCGTGCTTGCCGGCTATGACGGCGCATCCATTATCGCCGACCACAAAGCGCTGTACGCCGAGGTCACCGCCCACATCGCCGCCAAGGCCGATGCCCGCTGGTGGATCGACCACCGCCAGACCGACGGCTGCAATCTGTTTCGCGAGGCTGTCCGCGAAATGGGTCTTGTAGACAAGGCGCAGGCTCTCGCCGACGCTACCGCCGCCGTACAATCGTAATAAGGAGGACAACATCATGACTTACATCTGTGTTATCAGCAGCGGATCGACCTACGCCGAGTACGAGGTCAGCACCCGCAGCGCCTACAAAGCCGCCCTCCAGTTCGGGCGCGGCGAGCACGGCGAACAGGTCAGCATCTACAAGGGCGACAAGCTGATTTCCCGCGCCGCGTGGGACTGCGAGCAACGCCATTACTACCGCTGCTGCATCTGACCACCAAGGAGGACAAGCCCATGGTCTACATCGTAACCGCAACATACGTCTGCCGCCACTGCGGCAAGGCCCTTCCAGCTCACGCCATCGCCCGCGGCGGCGTGAGCGATACGGCCGGGCATCAGGACCGTGCGGCGCGCCGAGAGGAGTGTGCCGCATGAGAGACAGAGACACGCCCCTGCCCCTCGTTCGGCTCTGGCGCAAGATGGTGCCGGACTGTTATGAGCAAATTGACCGCTGCCGCGCAGCCAAGGATGACGGCGAGATGCACTGGCCGGACTACTGTATCCTGCCGATCAATGCCGCCTATACCTATCTGCGATACAGCTTAGGGTGGACAGACGCCGAGGCCGCCGCAGATTGCGCAGAGCTTACTGCCTGTTGGCTCTGGCGGCAGGCAAAGGTCATTTACCGCTTTGATCCCGCTCTGGCAGAGACGCTGGCGGGGCAGGTTGAGGATGTGCGGGATACCGATACGCTGCCCACCGACCTGCTCATGCACCTGCCTTACCCCTGTATCTATACCAAGGCTCCCGGTCTCCTTGAGAGCACAGATGGATTTTGGGCATGGATTGACTATGATATCAACCGCAACGCGCCTGAGCTGCGCATACAGTGGGTGCTTGATGGATATGAGCGCAGTGTCCCGCAGGTGCTGCACCTTCTGCCGGGTCGCTCGCTTAGGGATTGTTATTTGGATACGCTGCGCGTCACGCAGGAGCACATGCAAACGCCGGTTGACGTCACCGACCCGATATCCAATATGCGCAGCATCCTCTCGGCCATCCAACTGCTGCTCTACCTCGTCTCTGAGGGCGCAGACATGGAGGATGAGGACACTGGTTTGCGCGTAGTGCGCCACCCGCCAAAGGACAGCAAGCCGGTCGATAAGGCGAGTACGATCGCCGTCAAGCATGTCGGTGTGCGCATCGGCGCGGCATTACGCCGCACGGCTGCGACAGCCCCGCACTGCGGAGGGAATACAGGCACAGGCGGCACGGTGCGCCCGCATATGCGGCGCGGGCACTGGCATCATTATTGGACAGGATCCAAAGCCGACCGCCGGCTTGTCCTCAAATGGACTGCCCCAACCATGGTGCACCCCGAGCAGGGCAGCGATGATAATATCGTTGTCTATCCGGTTAAATAAGCACAAATCAAACAGGCCGCAAGGCCGGAAAGGACAAAACATGAGAATCATTGATGACAAGAGGTATATGCAAGCTGACATCGACGCTGCCGTCCGCATCGACGGCGGCGGCTGGAACACCGAGGACGACCGGAATAATTATTATGAGGCCGAGCTGCTCTACAATCCCGCTTGCGGACTTGTGATACTCAAAACCTCGGGGAGCTGGCCAAGCTGGTCACGTACGGAGTATTTCAGCTCGCCGGATGCCTTTGCGGACTACTGTGTCAGCTGCGACCGCAATTGGGCAAATCTGCTGGGCGACATCGACGAAAGCAACGCGACAGCAATGGCTTTTGTCGACGCAATCCTCGGAGAGGATGCTGCGCATGACTAAACGTGAGGCTTATGTCCGGGGTTGGGTGTATGGACGCATCATTGCGGTTGCCCCCAACCTTGAGGGCAATCTGGTTTCTGCGGCGATGCGGCCTTGCATCTCGACAGCGGAGATCATAACCAAGGCGCACAAATCCGGTATCGTTACCAGAGAGCTTGACCAGGATATCGGTCAAGCTCTCTGCGAGATACCCGCGCCGCTGTCCAACGAGGATGACATCGACGCTTATGCTGTCATCCCGATTGACCAGCAAGGCAGTTGGCAGCTCGGATACTACGCTGGGCTGGCCGGCAAGCCGCTGTCGCCAGACACATTTGATGTAGCAGCGGCGCGCAAGGCCAAGGGACTTACGCAAGCGCAGCTTGCTAAGATGGTCGGCGTCGAGCAATCTATGGTATCCCACTGGGAAACGGGGCGTTTAGCCCCATCCAAAGAAAAATTGAAAAAACTCCGAGAGATATTTTCGGGTGAGAAAGAAACGAAAGACGCAGAGGGCAATTAAGTTTCTGTGCATTGTTTCATTTCTATCTTAATGCTTATGCGAAACAAAAAACGCTGACCCATTATAACGAGTCAGCGTTTTGTCATTTATATGCCTCAGGTCGCCGCCGCCAGTTTGGTCAGCAGCGCGTCGCCGTACTGATACCGCAGCAGATAGGCTATCGTCTGCTCCTCCAGCCCGCATACGGTCTGCAGCTTGTCTACCGCGTCCAGCACCTCATCGCTCGCGGCGGGCACGTCCGTGCGCGTCTGCGGCGCAAATACGCCGGGCATGCCCGTCTTTGCATCATAGCTGATGCCGTACCCGGCCTGTGTAAAATCGCGCAGA
>NZ_JALFLA010000041.1 GCF_022775115.1 Agathobaculum sp. | reverse complement strand
AGACGGTGGGATTCGAACCCACGGACCCTTGCGGATCAAACGATTTCGAGTCGTTCTCGTTATGACCACTTCGATACGTCTCCGTATTTATCTCAACATCAGCACCTCAGAAAACGGGGAGAACTGATGGGGAGAACAAAGAAAAATATTCAGTTAAAGACACCCGAAAAACCCCCGTAAAATCAAGGGTTTCCGGTCAGGGAGCTGCCGGATAGCGACCACGATTTCGAGTCAGGCCCGTTATGACCACTTCGATACACCTCCGTGTGTACCGTGATTCAGTTGTGTGAGGATACACCATCCAGTTGCAAGTTCGTCCCCGTGTGAGCAAGGGGCCGCAGATACGCATCCAAAGCACAGCGTAATCAAGTGCTTATCTATTCTAACACAGCTTTGCGGTACAGGCAAGTATTTTTTCAAAAAACCTGCAAAAATATAGCGCCCGACCATCTGTGCCGGGCACAGGGCACCTCAGCTTCTCCGCTTTGCGCCGCCCGACTCTGTCAAGTATGCCAGCAGACCGCGGCAGCCGTCCTCGACATCCCGCCACGTCGCGTCAAAATCACCGGTGTACCACGGGTCAGCGACCTCACCAGGACGACCGGCAAAGTCCAGCAGCAGGTGCAGCTTACCGTCTGCATCGCCGCCGCAGATGCGCTGCATGTTGCGCAGATTTGCCTGATCCATGCCGATCAGCAGGTCATATTTTTCGTAATCGCTGTGCCGGAGCCTGCGCGCCGTCTTGCCCGCACAGCCGATGCCATGCTCGGCCAGCTTGCGCCGCGTGGGAGGATAGACCGGGTTTCCGAGCTCCTCGGCGCTGGTGGCTGCGGATTCGATGAGGAAGCGCGAAGCCAGTCCGGCCTTGTCCACCATGTCCTTCATGACGAACTCGGCCATAGGACTTCTGCAAATATTGCCGTGGCACACGAACAAAATTTTTATCATAAATAAAGACACCTCAAGTTATGTGAACATTTCATGCGTTTTGAGCATTTCGCCTTTTCACTTTTAGAGCAAGCTTGTCAATCCACATCAATCTTTATCACTTTCCGTGCAAATGGGGTTAAATTGATGTCTGCTGCAAAAAACTCACATATATCACGGATAGAGCTATTGGCAGCAGCTTCCTTGATGATGCCGATGCGTCTGGCTGAAGGCTCTAGGAAGTGAAGACCACAAGGATTCTTATGTACTCGAAAGGCAAAATCACCCCGCGCGCGGGGTAATTTCTGTTTTACAGCGGTGCTGCCGTGTCAGCCGGACGATGCTGCAAACTGCTCGGCGAGCTGCTGACTGATGAACTGCCGCGCTGTGCGCGGCGAGCGGCCGTTGCGGCGCAGCGCGAAGCGCTCGGCCAGCAGATGCAGCTCCTCGCGGGGCAGGTCAAGCCCGCTCTCGGCGGCAAGCTGCTCGACGATATACAGGTACTCGTCCTTATCCGGCACGGAGAAGGTGATCTCCAGCCCAAAGCGGTCGGAGAGCGAGGTGACTGTCTCCAGTGTGTCGCGCACGCGCACCTCATCGCCCTGCCGGTCGGCCATGCTCTCGCGGATCAGGTGGCGGCGGTTGCTGGTGGCATAGATGATGAGATGGGCGGGCTTGCCGGCAAGGCCGCCCTCGATAAACGCCTTGAGCGCGGCAAAGCTCGCGTCCTCGCGGTCAAAGCTGAGGTCGTCCAGATACACAATGAAGCGGAAGGGCGAGCGCAGCGTTTGGGCAAAAAGCGCGGGGAAGAAGGCGATGTGGCGGGGCGCCATCTGGATGATTTTGAGACCCTCGTCCGCATATTCGTTGACGACCGCTTTGACCGTCGAGCTTTTGCCCGTGCCCTTGTCGCCGTAGAGCAGGATGTTGTTGGCCTCGCGCCCGGCGAGAAAGGCGCGAGTGTTTTGGAGGATTTGTGCTTTCTGGTGCGCATAGCCGGGCAGCTCACATAGGCGGACAGGATCAGGGTGCGGTATGGGGGCGAGCTGTCCGTCGTCCTGCATGGCAAAGGCCGTGGCCTGTGCGAAAAAGCCGTAGCCGTCCGCGCGGTAGTAGGCGGCGAGCGCGGCGCCGTCGGCAAAGGGCAGGGGGGCGGCGGCGGGGAAATCGGGCAGCTCGCGCAGCGCGGGCGCGCTGAAGCGGGAGACAGCCGCAGCCTTGAGCACCGCCCCGTCCAGCGCGAGCAGCGCGCTGAGCACCTCCAGGTCGTGCGAGGCCGCATACAGCACGGCGGGCGTGGGCGCAGCGATCGTGTCGGTCATGCTGTTGACATCGAAATGTACTGCGTCGAGCATAGCGCGGGACGGGTCCTCGCAGGCCAGCAGCGTCTGGCACAGCGCGCCGTAGCAGTCGGCAAAGCGCGCGGCGTCTCGCTCGAGCGCGTCAAGCGTGTCCATATAGCGGGTGACGAGCGGGTGCTTTTGCAGGCCGCGCAGCACGGAAAGTGCGCGCGCACGCAGTGAAAGGGCGGTAAGTTCCATTATATATTCCTCCGAAAACAGATTTTTCGATTGGTTTCAGCATATCACACTTCGGCGGCTTTTTCAACATAACATGAGATAGAGCCAAAAAGGAGGAGAGATTTATGAGCCACTATGCTCTTTTGATATGCCGCAGCCAGACCGAAGCGATCGGTCTGCGGCGGCACCTGACGCAGATGGGGATTCCGGGCGAGGTGACGCGCCCGCCGCGGCACGCCCGCACCGAATCGTGCGGCTGGGCCGTGCGCGTGCAGGCGGCGCGGGCGGATGAGGCCGTGCACCGTCTGCGCCTGCTGGGCGCGCCGCCCTGCCATGTCATACCGGACGAGGAGGCGGGCAGATGATCTATCTGGACAACGCCGCCACCACGTTTATCAAGCCGCGCGCGGTCGAGGAGGCCGTGCGTGGCGCGATGCGCGGTGCGGCGGGCTACGCGCGCGGCGGCTACGCGGCCGCCATGCGCGCGGGCGAAATGATGTATGCCTGCCGGGAGCAGGCGGCCGCGCTGTTCGGCCTTGCCGACCCGGCGCGCGTTGTACTGACTATGAACGCCACACACGCGCTCAATCTGGCCATCCACGCGCTGGCGCGGCCGGGCACGCGCACAGTCGTGGGCGGATACGAGCACAACGCGGTCATGCGGCCGCTCATGCTGCGCGGCATAAAGCCCACCGTGCTTGACGCGCCGCTATGGGACGCCGGGGCAATGGTGGAAAAGGCGCGGCGGGCGCTGGACGCGGGCGCAGAGCTGTTCATACTGAACCATGTGTCCAACGTATTCGGCTTTGTCGCCCCGCTGGACGAGATCGCGGCGCTGCTCACGGCGCGGGGCGTGCCGCTGATTTTGGATGCATCTCAATCGGCGGGCATACTGGATATCAACGTGGGCAAATACCCCTGTCTGGCCGCGGTGTGTATGCCCGGCCACAAGGCACTGTACGGCCCGCAGGGCAC
>NZ_JALFLA010000036.1 GCF_022775115.1 Agathobaculum sp. | reverse complement strand
CCAATCTTGCCTTTCGGCGAATGTTGTGCTATTCTGATGTCAGTAGTGTTGGGAGGGGGATTTTCTGTGGGAGCTCTTCTCTTTATGGGGCTGATGTTCTTACTGCTGTGCATAGGGGGCTCTTTTCTCCTGTTGGGGCTGATTTTCCTTTTTCTGCGTCATCGCAGCAAGAAAAAGGGAAGGCCGAAAAGGTATCTTACTATCATAACCGGCGTGTTTTTCACTTTGGGCGCAGTAATTTGCACATTGCCCGTCGGCTACTGGCTGTTCCTCCGCTCGGCTAATTCTTCCATGTTCAGAGACTATATAGACACCGGTAGGATGGTGGAGGGAGGTTATCAGAAAGGGGCTTTCACCGTGGACGGAGTGACCTATGAACCGCTGGATGTAGGCTATTCTTCTATGACTCCTAAAGGCGAGGCAGTTTTCTCTTGGGATATCAGCTCTGGCTGGGATCGTTTTTTTGGCTATTACAACCGAGGTAATTACTTTGCTGTGGAAAATACCCCGAATTTGGATATCATCCGGGACGATGGTATCAATCGCCGCTTATGGTGCCGCTCTGATCAGCTGGCCTATGCGCAGATGTGGTATGGCGATGACGCCCATTATCAGTGGTATCTCCATGACTATAACGAGGAAGGAGAGGGGGGTTATACCCTCCTTTCCCCGCAGCCCGATAGAGAACAAATAGCCGCTCTGCGAGCCTTTCAGCTCGCAGAGCAGCAGGCGGTGGAATTTACTGTCCCTATTGGAAGCAAAATGCAAGAGTATTCCATGGTCAGTATCAGCACCGATATGGTAGCGAACCGAGATTGGATTTCCTTGGTGGTGTACGATGGACATCTTTGTTTAGCTGAAGCATGGAAGCAGTCTCACACGGACTCCACTCGCACATACACTGTATATCCTCTCCCGGTAGATATAGCGGAGTACTTCTCCAGTCTGCTATTATGAGCTCTGTAACACAAGACGGAGACACGAAAGATTAGTGTCTCCGTCTTGTGCGTTATTCCTGTTTTCCTTGTGGAGTACCATGAAAGGAGCTGAAAAACTTTTTTGATGATGCTCCTCAGCGCAAATATCACGAGTAAATTTTGACTAGAGCGTATCTGAAAACCCAACACAGTTGTATTATATAAACTGCAAAAAAACAGATTTTACAGTAATGCGACAGGTCGTGCGGTTTGTCTCTGCCTCATTCGCACTCTGTTCGCCCTGCTCCGCTCGAGCCACAAAGAAACAGCACCCCACACAGCGGTATGGGGTGCCGTTATTGGATGAGCTCAGGCGGGCTTTTTTGTGGCAAGGGCGTGATTTACCTGCCGCCAGATCAGTACGGACAGTGTGTAGTCGATCATCGAGTGGATGGCGGTACCAACGCCAACCAGCAGCAGCACGCTCATCATAAAGCCGTTGGCAAGCTGCTCCGGGCTAAATAGTGAACCGCCCAAAAAGAACGGAGTGACCACGATCACCTCGGACGCAGCATGAACCAGCGCCACGACAGCATTGTATGCAAGGCTGCTGCGAGGCTTGCGGATGGTTTCCGGTCGAAAATGCAGATACCACGCGCCGGCCAGCGCAAAGACGATGTGGGAGGCCGCACGCAGCGCGATGACTGGCGTGGTGGTAAAGAAGAAGCCGGCTGTTGTACCGATGCAGACAGCCGCAGCCACTGCAGGCGAGATGAACATGGCCAAAAAGATGGACACATGGCTTGCTAGCGTAAACGACATAGGCCCGAGCACCACTTTGGGCATAAACATGGGAACAACGATACCCACCGCGCATAGCACACCGGCGAACACCAGCTGGTGCAGGCTTTTGTTTTTTGTCATAATCAAATTCCTTTCCTGTTTTTTGTTAACTGTGACAAGTATACCGCAAACAAAAATATATGTCAAGACATATGTAAAAATAGTAATATGGCATATTGAAAAACGCGGGACATCTTTCGTGTCCCGCGTTTTTCCCTAAGGCTTGTCCTCCGTCAGCAAAAAACCCCGATATGCCAGTCCCTGCACCACCCGGTCGAGCGTTTGCTGGTCGGCTGCACGCAGGGTATGCAGATGAATGCCGCCGGTCAGATCGCATAGAGGGTGGACGCCGGGCGTCTCTATTTTGTCACAGAATACATCCGCGTCAAATCGAGAAAAGATATGCAGCGGTGCGCAGAGCTGACCGTATACCGCGTGTTCGACCGTCACATCAACCAGCGCGCCGCCCAAATCAACGACCGTATACAGCTCCTCACGCAGACGAGCGCCATCGTGGCGGCAAACCACGCTGCACGCAGCATAGGGTAGGGGGGAGGCGTGCTCCAGCACATAGCCGCGTGGGGTAGCCAGCACACGCAGCCCGCCGGCGCGCAGCAGCGCAATATCACCCACGATAACCTGACGGCTGACACCGCATTTTTCGGCAAGTGCGGTTGCGGAGAGCGGCCCTTCGGCTTCGGTGAGCAGATATGTGATTTTGGTGCGTCGTTCTGCAGCGTTCATGATCGGTCACTTCCTTTTTCCTATCATAGCATGAAGAAAAAGGACTGTGCAAGTGCACAGCCCAAAATCGTCTTTCATTCAGCCGAGCAGATAGACATCCGCATACTTGATGCCAAGCTCATATGCCCTCGTATGGGAAGACACACCGATGTCGATCTTATTGCCAATGATCGCGCCGCCGGTGTCCTCAGCGATGAATACACCGTAGCCGTCCACATACACGCGGCTGCCAAGCGGGATGACACTGGGGTCGACCGCAATCGTGCGGCCTTCGGTCATGGTCGTGCCGGAGGCGGTCGTCGCATGAGAATGGCCGTTGCATATCTCGCAGGGGCAATAGAAAGTCAACTTGTAGTTGCCCATCGCCGTGGCCCTGCTCTTGATCAAGTCGGTGGCCAGCAAGTCGGAGGAATACGCGACCGACTTGGCGTTGATCGGCGCGGTCAGCAGGTCGTTATAAGCGAGGGCATCAGCCTCGGCCTTGGATACCACATCAACCTTGGTGTTCGTAGTATCGTCCGTCTTTGCAGCGGCAGTAGTGTTGGCCTTGGTGCTGGCGGCAGTGTTTGCCTTGGTATCTGCCACAGCCTTGGATTTTGAGAGCGCTTGCTCAGCAGAGAGGATTTCCTCCGAGGTCAGCACCGTACCGACCGAGGAATTCAGATTGGAGGAGAGCACAGCGACCGGCTGATCCAGAGCGGCGGCGCCGATCGTTGCGATAGTGCCGACGGCAAGCGCCGCGGCAATCAGCTGAGATGCGTGCTTTCGCAGAGAAAAAGACATGGTTACACTCCTAAACTCGTCGTGAAAACGCCGCGTGTGACGCGGTATCGCAATGAACGATTCGTTTTCGGGTTGTTACTGTTTTGTATTCGATCTGTTGCCGATCTGTAACAATCATACTGCACCGGCTGGGATTTGTCAAACCTTTTTTCGCAAGTGTGTGCAATGTGCTCAATAAAAGTGTGCAATTAGGGCGACGCCTGTATGATCCGCTGAAAAATGCAGAAAATTTGACAAGAACCGCACCAAACCGCAAACTACCGGCCGCTTATTGTGCGCCATATGTGTCCGCCGTGCAGCGCAGGGGAGAGGCGCGGAATATCCGGCAGCGGCGGGCGCTTGCAAGCGGCGGAAAGTGCTCTTGCATTTTAAGGGAAGACGGTATATCCTGACGTGCGATTGCCGATACTGATAGGGAACAGCGGGCAGCGGCACAGATGCCCTGCGGCGTCAAAAATTTCTTTACAGGCGGGAGCGCCTGTGGTATGCTAATCGTAAGTGTTTGCAGTTTGCGTAGGGATATGCCTGCCTGACCGGACGGAAACCGGACTGCCGCTTTCTTTGCAGATTTCAGTGAAATAAAGGCTGCCGCACGGGATAACAGGCCGGCCTTTTGAAAGCGGACAGAGTGCCGCGTTAACCTTATTATCAACCTACATATCATTCAAAAAAGGAAAGTGATATAACGATCATGAAAGAAAAATTGAAAATCATACCGCTGGGCGGTCTCAATGAGATCGGGAAGAACATGACGGTTATCGAGTATGGCAATGATATCATCGTCGTCGACTGCGGCGTGGCCTTCCCGGATGACGACATGCTGGGCGTCGATCTGGTCATCCCGGATACAGCCTATCTCAAGCGCCATCTGAACAGGCTGCGCGGCTACGTCATCACACATGGACACGAGGATCACATCGGTGCTATCCCGTATGTGCTGCGGGAATGCAATGCGCCGGTTTACGCCACACGCTTGACCTGCGGCATCATCGAGACCAAGCTCTCCGAGCACCGGATGCCGCAGAAGGTGAAGCTCAACCATGTGCGCGCGGGCGATACTATCAAGCTCGGCTGCTTTAAGGTAGAGTTTATCCATACCAACCACTCTATCGCGGATTCCGTCGCACTGGCGATCACAACGCCGCTCGGTGTGCTGATACACACGGGTGACTTTAAGATCGACCTGACGCCCGCCTACGGTGAGATGATCGACTTGGTGCGTATTGGCGAGCTGGGCAAAAAGGGCGTGCTCGCGCTGATGAGCGACTCGACCAACGTGGAGCGGCCAGGCTATACGCCGAGCGAGAAGATCGTTGGCCAGTCGCTTGAGAAATTTATTTTGGAAAGCGATCAGCGTATCATCATCGCTACATTTGCGTCTAACGTTTCGCGTTTGCAGCAGATATTGGATATCGCGGCCAAGGCCGGCCGCAAGGTGGCGGTTTGCGGCCGCAGTATGGAGAAGATATCCAAGGTGGCGACCGAGCTGGGATATCTGAACGACCCCGGACGCGTGATGATCGACATTGGAGAGATCCGGCGCTATGCGCGCAGCCAGCTTATCATTGTCTCCACCGGTTCACAGGGCGAGACGATGTCCGCCCTGTACCGCATGGCCTACGGCAGCCATAAGCAGGTAGAGGTCAACGCGGGCGACCGCATCCTGATCGCGGCCTCTGCGATACCCGGCAATGAAAAATCGGTCAGCAATATGGTCAATGAACTGTACAAGCAGGGGGCGGAGGTCATCTACGACCGCTCTGCCGCCATCCACGTGTCCGGCCACGCGTGTCAAGAGGATCTCAAGCTGATGCTGGGACTGGTTAAGCCGAAGTACTTTATCCCTGTACACGGCGAATACCGTATGCTGATGCAGCACGCGGGCTTGGCGCGTGAAATGGGCGTCAACCCCAAGAATATTTTGGTGACCGAGATCGGCCGCCCGGTCGAAATCAGCGAGCATTCGGCGCGCCTGGGCAATCCCGTGCCCGCAGGGCGTCTGCTGGTCGACGGTCTCGGCATCGGTGATGTCGGCACCGCCGTGCTGCGTGACCGCAAGCATCTGTCCGAGGACGGCTTGCTGGTCGTTGTTGTTACCGTGGACGCAACAACAGGCGTAGTCATCGCAGGGCCCGATATCGTCTCGCGCGGCTTCGTTTATGTCAAGGAAGCTGAGGCGCTGATGGAGGAGCTGCGCACCATCTCGCAGGCGGCGCTCGACCGCTGCTCGGCGCAGGGATCACGCGACTGGAACAGCCTGAAATCGGCCATCAAGGGCGATGTGAGCGATTATCTGTTCAAAAAGACCAAGCGCAGTCCGATGGTGCTGCCGATCATTATGGAAATATGATGGAAGCCGCGCTTTTGGCGCAGACGAAAAAGTATATCGCGTTGAAACAGGCTCGGAATTTGATTTCCGAGCCTGTTTTTATTTTCGGTCGCATCGGCGCAGCAAGGCTTTGACGGGGGCGTTCTTATCTGTTATACTTATTATAATAATGGCATAACGGAGAGGAGCGGAATATATGCAGGTGAATCGGGTGTGGGCGGTATATTGGAGCGCGACGGACAGAACGAAAAAAATCGTGATGGCAGTTGCGCGCGCCGCCGGGGAAAAGCTGGGTCTGCCGGTGGAGCGGTATGACTTTACCTTGCCGACGGCGCGGCAGAGCGCGCCAGACTTTCAGGACGACGATCTGGTGATCTTTGGTACGCCGACCTATGCTGGCCGTGTACCCAATGTGCTTCTGAAATATCTGGCAACGGTGCGCGGTAACGGCGCGGCTGCCGTACCGGTCGTCACCTTTGGAAACCGTGCGTTTGACGATTCCCTGTGCGAGCTGCGTGATATCCTGCTCGATAACGGCTTCCATCCCTTTGCGGCGGGCGCGTTCGCGTGTGAGCATTCTTTTTCCACCACGCTTGGCGCGGGACGACCGGACGCAGACGATCTGTCCGAGGCGCGTACATTGGGAGAGCGGGCGGCTGCGCTGCTCGCTGCGGTGGGGGAGAATACGCCGCCCATCGCGGTGGATGGCCGTTCCAAGGAGGAGCGCGTCTATTACAAGCCGCGTGTGGAGGGCGGTAGGGTCGCAGATATCCGCAAGGTAAAGCCAAAGACGAATGACCTGTGCGACTGCGGCGGACTATGTGCCCGCATATGCCCGATGGGGGCGATCAATCCAGACAATGTGAAAGAAACCACGGGTATCTGCATCAAATGTGGTGCGTGTGTCAAAAAGTGTCCGCGCGGGGCAAAATATTTTGACGATCCCGATTATCTGTATCACAAGACCGATTTGGAGGAGACCTACCAGCGCCGCGCGGTCAACCGGCTGTACTTAGCTTGACAATCGGCACTAAACGGCGCGGCCTCGCCAACCGAATACCGCGAAGAAAAGGCTGACGTGCATACGTCAGCCTTTGTACATACCGATTTTCTGCATTTCCCGTATCATATCGGGGATGGTCATATCATCGACCACAAGCCGCTGCGCCACGCCCGGATGCTCGGGAGAAAACGTATCCCACACGGTGGTCAGCGCATTAGTGCGCGCCACGCCGAAGCGTGAAAGCAGCGGCAGAAAGCGCTCGATATCCGGGCTGTATACCGAGATCACCTTGTATTTTTGCACGAAGATCTCCTCGCTGGTCGTGAGCGAGCCAATGGCGAAGGAGGAAAGTCCGTCCTGATACAGCAGCTCGCCGTAGCCGTCAAGCAGCATGGAGAGCTGCGCTTGTGTCATGCCGTCAAGATACCAGATCTCGTCTGCCTCGGCATCCGGGTGAACGGCCAGAAAGAGCGGCTCGTCCAGCACCGCATAAAAGGCCCGGATAAAGTCAGCGAGCTTTTCAAAGCTCAGGTTGAGTGTCAGGCTATCCTCGTCGAGCCGGTACTGCTCCTTAATCTGTTCGGGAAAGGGCACCGTGACACCCGCTGCGGTTTGAAACATAAACAAACACTCCTTTGCAAAATAGATTACAGGCGGATGCTAATCTCGCCGGAGGACAAAGCCCGGATATTGCCATCCCCCATGCGGACGAGCAGGTGTGCCTCGTCATCGAGACCGATGCACAAGGCTTCGTACCGGTCGGCGGGAGAGATGACGGTGACATCCTTGCCGATGCAGCACAGCCGCGCGCGGTAGGCATCCAGAAGGTCTGCCTCGTGCCCGCCGGTCAGCGCCTCATATGCGCGCTCAAAGCGGGAGAGAATAGCTGCGCATAATACCGCGCGGCGCGGAACCGTGCCAAAATCATGCAGCGCGCCTGCAATGGCGCGGATATCCTCCGACCATGCGGGATGCGGTCGCAGGTTGACGCCGATGCCGACGATAAGCGAGTTGACCGTTCCGCTTTCGCCCTCGATGGTCGCTTCGGTCAGGATGCCGCACAGCTTACGGCCTTGCATCAACACATCGTTGACCCATTTGATCTGCGGGGCAAAGCCGGCAGTCTGCTCAATCGCCTCGGCCACGGCGACCGCCGCCGCGATGGTGACGAACTGGATGCGGTTGACCGGCAGGGTAGGGTGCAGCAGTGTGGTCAGGTACACGCCCGTGCCTGCGGGCGAGACAAAGGAACGGCCAAGGCGGCCGCGCCCATCGGTCTGTGTCTCGGCGATCAGGGTAAAGCCGTGTGCACGGTCGAGATATTGCTCTTTCATCACGGTATTGGTCGAGGTAATCGTGGGAACAACGAGCAGCTCGCGCCCGATGTGCGCGGTATCCAGCAGGGCAGAAACACCCGCAGCGGTCAGACTATCGTCATTCGCGTCCAGATAATAGCCCTCGCCGGGCACGGCGTGGATGACAAGGCCATCCGCCCGCAGCGAGCCGATGGCCTTGTGTATCGCCGCGCGGGAAACGCCCAGCTGTGCAGCCAGCAGTCCGCCGGACAGACGCTGGCCACGGGCCTCCTCCAGCGCCCGAAGCACTGTATCTTTTACTGCCATCGCCAGCAGCCTCCTTTATCAAGCAAAGAATTTTAACAATC
This sequence comes from Agathobaculum sp., assembly GCF_022775115.1. Classification (GTDB taxonomy): domain Bacteria; phylum Bacillota; class Clostridia; order Oscillospirales; family Butyricicoccaceae; genus Agathobaculum. The sequence goes on along the minus strand of NZ_JALFLA010000036.1, from coordinate 6,914 downwards.
ATATTGTAAACGAAACCGCGAAATAGTACAATGGGGAAAAGGGGTGATTTGCCCATTGAAAAGTAAAAACGAAATAATGGCCGCGCTGGCGCGCACGGCTGACGACCGTTTGCTGTTGGCCGGACTGCTTGACAAGGCGCAGACCTGCCAGACGCGCGGCTATCTGACTCATACCAAATTTCTGGACTTAAACGAGCGCGCGCTTTGTACGGAGGCGGTGCGTCTGTCCGGCGCGGCCGGGTATGCAGTGTTCTGGGGCGGTTATGAGGAGGCCGAGCGCGGCATATATCTGTTCTATCCCGATTATCTGGACGAGCAGGCTGCGGTGCAGGCTGCGCCTGTCGCATTGCTGCGCGCGCGCAAGCGCAAGGAGGATACGCTGACCCATCGGGACTATTTGGGCGCGCTGATGGGACTACAGATCGACCGTTCGGTCGTAGGCGACATTCTTGTGCACGAGGAGGGGGCGGATATCCTTGTGCTGGAGGATATGGCCGATTTCATTCTGCTGCATTTTGCCAAAGCAGGCAGAAAGCAGATATCACTGACAAAGGAGCCGCTTTTTGCGCTGCGCGTGGCCGCAGCCGCCGAAAAGGAGGGGACGGGCTCGGTTGCCTCGCCGCGGCTGGACAGTGTGGTTGCGCTCATCTTCGGTCTTGGCCGTAAGCAGGCGCAGGAAAAGATCGAGCACGGGCTGGTGTTTGTCAACCATACGCCGTGCCTTAAGCCTGAGCGGCCGGTGGCCGAGGGCGACCGGCTGACCGTGCGCGGACTGGGACGCGCGCGCATCGAAGCGTTCGGCGGGGTCAGCCGAAAGGGCAGGCTGTTTGTGCGGTTTGCAAAAACCGGATGAGAGAATGGCAGTTGTCAAATACATTCGGGCATGGTATACTAATAATAGTCTGATAAGGGGTGTATGATATGAAAAAACGGATGGTATCCGCATGGTTATGCGTTGTGATGCTGGTTTCGATGATGCCGGCGGCACTGGCCGCATCCGATATCGACAACCATTGGGCGCAGAAATTCATCCGCTATCTGGATGACGAAGGTGTTATCAATCCCAGCGCGACAACCGGCAAATACGAGCCAGACCGGGAGATGACGCGCGCAGAGTTCATGCGCTACATCAACCGTGCATTCCACTTTACCGAAAAGGCTGCGATCAACTATACCGATGTTAAGAGCAGCGCATGGTATTATGAAACCGTGCAGATCGCCACCAAATATGGCTACATCAACGGCGTGGGGAACAATAAGATGGAGCCGGAAGGTAAGATCACCCGCGAGCAGGCCGCGGTCGTCATCGGTCGTCTGTTCAAGGCCGATGTGGGCGATATCTCGCCGTCCGATCTGCCGTTTACCGATAAGAAAGAGATATCCAATTGGAGTGCGGGTTACATCAAGGCAGCGGCGGACAAGGGCTTCCTCGCCGGCTATGCGGACGGCTCCTTCCAGCCGGGGCGGGTGGTCACACGCGGGGAGGTTGCCAAGATCCTGTACTATTACATGGGTACGGCGCTGTCCACAGCCGGCAAGGCCTATACCGGCGCCGACCTCAAAAGCGATACGACCAACGTGACCATTTCGGAAAACTGCACGCTGTCTGACGCGACGATCGAAGGCGACCTGTATTTGACCGAGGGGTTAGGTGCGAACGCGGTCACGCTGACCAACGTGAAAGTCAATGGCTCGATCATCGTGTCGGGCGGCACCGTCGCAATGGTCAACACGATCAGCGACCATATGATCCTCTCGTCCCCGATGGGACGGCTGCTGCAAACCACCGCGACAGGCGAGACAGCAATCGCCCAGACCGATGTGGCATCCATGGCCACCATGTATGAAAAGGGACTGACCGGCGAGGGTTATACTGCGATTACCGTAAACGGCGACAAGCGCGTTTCGCTTACGCTGGACGCCGCCGTGACCGAACTGGATCTGGTGAGCGAGGCGACGGTCAGCACGGCGGCCAGCACGGATATTTACCATCTGACAACACGCCGCCCGGCATCGATCACAGGCTATGGCTCGATTTATCAGGCCGATATTCAGGATGGCGGCGTATCGTTCGCCAGCAGTGTGGCTGTGATAGGCTATACGTTGGCTGATGGTGTGCGCGCAACCATCGGTGGGCAGACTGTCAGCGCTTCGAGCAAGGCCGGTGTCTCGCCGTCTAATATCGAGGTCGATCGAAGCGACCTGTCTGCATTGGGTACGGGCGTTATGCTTTCCCTACCGTCCGGTAAAACAGTTTCCTCCGTGCAGCGAGGCGGTACGACACTGTCCCCGTCCACCGATTATGTGGCGGCACCGCGCGGCATCCAAGTGCTGCCGGCTTTTCTTGGCTCGTTGGGCATCGGCAAGCACACGCTTGTGCTCAGTTTGTCGGACGGGACGACCACCACGGTCATGGTTACAGTGAGCGACAGCAGCGCGCAGAAGAACGCCAGCCCACTATCCTTTGACCGTTATTACAAAGCGAATGACTTTAAGGATATGGCGGTCAAGCTTGAGGGTGTCAATGCGGCCGGAGATATTCTTGACGTTGTGCTGGGCATGAGTCAGCTGGATTTCAGCTTCGACAGCGCACGGCGCGCGCTGGTGCTGCGGCGCGGCTTACTCGCGCAGCTGCGGCAGGGTGTCTATACGATCACGGTTGATTTGAAAAATGGCGAGCAGCGCCTGATCGAGTTGACGGTGACCGACTCCACACCGAGCGGCCAAACGATCTACATAGCCGAGTATGATACTTATGCACCGTCCGAGCCGGCGTTCCCGCTGCCGCTTGACCAACTTACCGTCAAGAGCGTATCGGCCATACAAAACAATGAGGAGTATGCGCTGAACGCCGGGGTAGATTTTGAGATCGGTGCGCGCTCGCTGACGCTGAAGAAGTCCACACTGGAAAAATACCGCATATCAAAAAGCTATATCGAATTTCATGTGACCATGTCGGACGATTCGGTCTGCATTTTGGTCGTTGATTATGTAAGCTGAGAGAGCAAAAAAAGCAGCCACGCTTGGGCGTGGCTGCTTTTATTGTTTATGGATCTAGGTTCACCGCTCGCATCTCCAGAAATAAGCCGAATAAGGGGGCAACTCGCTGCCGCCGCCAAAGTCGTGCGGTGCGCCGGTGATGAGATCGACTGCCTGCCCGCAGCGCGCGTCGAAATGCGCGGTGTAGGGCGCGTCGTCTATGTTCACCGCAATCAGCACACGCTCCTCCTCATACACACGTTCCCAAATACATTGTTTGTTGGTCAGCACAAGCTGCTTGAAGTCGCCGCAGCAGAGTGCCTTGCTTTCCCGATGTGCTTTGGCAAGCGCGGCGATCCAATCGCTCAGCTCGTTCCACAGCGGCTCGTCAAAGGACGGCCGCAGCGCATCATCACCCTGCTGCTTAACGCCCTCCGCGCCCCACTCGCTGCCGTAGTAAATGCAGGGAATGCCGGGCATACCGAACAGCAGCGCGTAAATCAGCGGCAGATGCTTTTTGTTTTGCAGGATGGAGGCAGCGCGGGTGACATCGTGATTATCCGCAAAGCAAAGCAGATGCTTGCCGCGGTAGAGCGTCCAGTTCTCCGGCCCGAACTGCCGCAGCAGCGAATGCGTAATCTCAAAGAGGTTGAGGCTGTTGAGCGAGGAATACAGGCCCTTATAGCACTCGTAGTTGGTGCAGGAATGCAGCATATCATCGCGGACAAATTGGTTGTAATCTCCGTGCAGCAGCTCTCCGACAAGGAAGAAGTCCGGCTTTAGTCCGCCGCAGAAGGCACGCAGTTGGCGAAGAAAGTCCTTATCCAGACAATAGGCCACATCGAGACGTAAACCGTCAATATCAAACTCCTCTACCCAAAGGCGGATACAGTCAAAAATATGCTGTATGACGGCGGGGTTGTGTAGGTTGAGCTTGACCAGCTCATAATGCCCCTCCCAGCCCTCATACCAAAAGCCATCGTTATAGCCGGAGTTACCGTCAAAGGAGAGGTGGAACCAATCTTTATAAGGGGAGTCCCATTTTTTCTCCTGCACATCACGGAAGGCCCAGAAGCCACGGCCGACATGGTTGAATACACCGTCAAGAACGACCCGGATGCCGTGCTCATGCAGCGTTTGGCAAACGGCGGCAAAATCCTCGTTGGTGCCGAGGCGGCAGTCCACCTTGCGAAAATCGCGCGTGTCATAGCCGTGGCTGTCTGCTTCAAAAATGGGGGAGAAGTATACCGCGTCGCAGCCAAGGCGCGCGATGTGCTCCGCCCAGTCACCCGCTTTGCGGATGCGATTCACAGTTTGTCCGTCATTGCTGCGCGGTGCGCCGCAGAAGCCGATCGGATAGATCTGATAGAATACGCTTTGATAAGCCCACATGATTTGATACCCCTTTATCCAGTAGAGTGTAATACCAGTATACTATATTTTGCTGAAAAAACAAGAGCGTATGAACAGATCGCTCCTCGGGTATACACCGCATCGTATGTCTCATATATAACGGCAAGGTGAGAATAGGGCGGTGCAAAATAGCGCAGAAAAATTTTTTGAGGAAAATTGAAATTTCCTCTTGCCAAAACAGGAAATATGGCTTATACTAAATAAGCGCTGTTCCGGTAGAACGGCATGACACAAGGATAACTTCTTTGGAGGAATATATATGCCGGTAATTGCAGGCGATTTTCGCAATGGTGTAACTTTTGAGCTTGACGGTCAGGTTCTTCAGGTAATTGAGTTCCAGCACGTTAAGCCGGGCAAGGGTGCCGCTTTTGTCCGCACGAAAATGAAGAATGTTATCACCGGTGCTGTTACCGAGCGTTCTTTCAATCCGACCGATAAATTTGAAGATGCCTTTGTTGAGCGCAAGGACATGCAGTATCTGTATGCAGACGGTGATCTTTACTACTTTATGGATACAGAGACCTACGACCAGCTTCCGATTAGCAAGGATACGCTGAGCGACAACTTTCGTTTTGTTAAAGAAAACGACGTTGTAAAGGTTTGCTCTTATAAGGGCAATGTATTTGCTGTTGAGCCGCCGTTTTTTGTTGAATTGGAGGTCACAGAGACTGATCCCGGCTTCAAGGGCAATACAGCAACCAATACGCTCAAGCCCGCTACATTAGAGACCGGCGCAGAGATTCGTGTACCGCTCTTTATTGAGCCGGGTGAGCGTATCCAGATTGACACCCGCACCGGCGAGTATCTCGGCCGCGCAAAGTAACAAAATATAGGGATGACGATGTTATCCCTTTCATGGACATTTAGCTCAGCTGGAAGAGCATCCGCTTGACGTGCGGAAGGTCGGCGGTTCGAACCCGTCAATGTCCACCATGCAAATCCGCCCTGAAAAGGGCGGATTTTTATTGTTTTATGAGCTTTTACATAACTTTTTGTGACGGAAAAGTTATAATATTGGTTTTCGGTTTTTGCGGACACTTGGCCGCTTTTTTCCGAATGAGGGGTCAACGAGGGGTCACCCTTTTTGCGCCTTTTTAGGATTCGGTATAGCCTTTTCAGGTCGCCATACATAGCATCTCTGGTGGCGAGTATGTCTCGGTCATCTATATGAGTATAGATGTTTGCAGTGGTGCGGATATCCTCGTGGCCGAGCAGATATTGGGCAGTCTTGAGATCAAAACGCTGTCTTCGTAGCGAAGATGCATAGGTGTGCCGGAGATAATGCGGACTAATTGACTGATCCAACGCATGGGCAATGATTTGATTGCGGTACAGCGTCGCACCCATGGCAATATCCCACTCACGCTTTACATTGGCCCAGAGCAGCCGTATCTTTTGCTGGGACATCATGCCGCCGTCTCGGTTTGTGAAGATCAGTTCGTTGTCTTTTTTTCGCTGTGATATTGTCAATATTGGTTGACACATTTATCTGAAAGATATCACTGCCTATACAGCCAATTCGAGAGATTGGTAGTATCTCTGACGCTGGACTATCGGAGGAAGTCCATCATTGGCAGAGCAGATTCTCCTGTTATTCCAGTAACTGATGAAGTATCTCCAAATGAGAACCTTCAGTTCCTCAATGGTCATAGTCTCCGTATTGTAGCGGTCATAGAGAAGCTCGCTCTTCATTCTGGCCCACATGCTTTCACATCGGGCATTATCATGGCACCTGCCACCAGCACTGTTCATACTTTGGATCATGCCGTATTTAGCAAGTGTCTTACGATAGATTTCACTGGTATATTGTGTTCCTCTGTCTGAGTGTACAATAGCGCCTCGCAGACCAGGATATGCCAGATAGGCATTGTCCAGGGTATGCTCACACAGAGTTGCTTTCATGTTGGTTTCCATTGCCAGCCCAAGGACGCTGGAATCAAAGCAGTCAAAGATAGCTGAAACATACAGTTTTCCATCTTTAGCCTTGATCTCTGTAATGTCAGTTACACATTTTTCAAGTGGCTTATCGGATTTGAAATCCCGCTTCAGAAGATCATCTGACTTACGAGCTTCCCGATCAGCCTTGGTAATGCCATTCGGCTTATGTTTCGGTCGGTGGCTAAGGCCTATTTCATCCATTACTCTGTAGACAGTTCGCTCACTGGGGATCTTGAGCCCTTCCGGATTTTTAAGGAGAAGCGCCTGATACATGCGAATACGCCCATATGTATCATTGCATTCATCCTCAGCATGGATCGCTCTCATAGCATCTGCGAGATCCTGATATTTCCAGGGTCGATCTTTATTCGCAAGATATTTGTAGAATCCCTGGCGGCTGACACCAAGCATCCGGCAATAGAATGAGAGTTTTCCCTTAATCACGCCGTCTTCCGTTTTTATGGCAATAAACATCATTCTTTGGTTCTTGCTGACTTCCGACGGCTGGCTGCGAAAAAAGCACTTGCTTCCTCGAGAAATTCATTTTCCTCTTTCAGACGACGGATTTCTTTATCCTGATCCTT
>NZ_JALFLA010000020.1 GCF_022775115.1 Agathobaculum sp. | reverse complement strand
GCTGCGTTCTGGGTCACCGTGGTCTGACCGCTCATAATCTCATGCATAACGGCGTAGGCTTCGTCAAACGTCAGATCCTGCTTGCTGACGATCTTGACAATGGCTTCTTTTATCATGATCGCGTATTCATCCTTTCAAATTGATAAAATTTGCAAGCATCGCTTGTCCATCAGGCGTCAAAATTGACTCCGGGTGGAACTGCACGCCAAAAATGGGATATTTCTCATGCTGCACGGCCATCACCTCACCGTCCCCGGTGCGCGCGGGGACGTGCAGCGCCGCCGGGAGGGTGTCCGGGTCGGCCGCGAGCGAATGATAGCGGGCAACCGGCACGGTCTCTGGCAGCTCTCGAAACAGCGGGCAGCCCGTATCCAGCCGAACCGCCGACTGCTTGCCATGCATCAGCTGCCGTGCATAGGTGATCCTCGCGCCGAAGGCCGCGCAGATGGCCTGATGGCCAAGGCACACACCGAGTACGGGTACCTCCCGTCCGAGCGTTTCCGCCACGGCGCAGATAACGCCCGCGTCCTCCGGCCTGCCCGGGCCAGGGGACAGGAGGATACGGTCGGGCCGCATTTGCGCGATCTCGTCCACGGTCAGCTCGTCGTTGCGGATGACCCGGATATCGGGCGCAAGCGCGCCGAGCATCTGATAGAGGTTGTAGGAAAAGCTGTCATAATTGTCGATCAGTAAAGTCATAGGTCTATCTCCTCCGCCAGCTTGAGCGCATGAACGACCGCCTTGGCCTTGTTGATGCATTCCTCGTATTCCTTTTCAGGCACGGAGTCCGCCACGATGCCCGCGCCGCTGCGCACGAACACCCTGCCGTTCTTCTTGTATGCGATGCGGATAGCGATGCAGGTATCCATATTGCCGGTAAAATCAATGTAGCCGATTGCGCCGCCGTAGATGCCACGCTTGTTGTTTTCCAGCGCGTCGATGAGCTGACATGCCCGTATCTTGGGCGCGCCGGACAGCGTGCCTGCGGGCAGCACGGCGCTGACCGCGTCGAGCGCGTCATATTCCGGTCTGATCTCGCCCCGCACGGTCGAACCGATGTGCATCACGTGCGAATAGCGCTCGATCGCGTGCAGCTTTTCCACCCGCACGCTGCCAAACCGGCTGATTTTGCCAAGGTCATTTCGCCCCAAATCAACCAGCATATTGTGCTCGGCAAGCTCCTTTTCGTCGGCCAGCAGCACGACTTCGAGCGCCCTGTCCTGCTCCTCGGTCTTGCCCCGCGGGCGCGTGCCCGCCAGCGGAAAGGTATGCAGCACGCCGTTTTCCAGCTTGACCAGCGTTTCGGGCGACGCGCCCGCGACCTCAACATCCGTACCCGAAAAATAGAACATATACGGCGAGGGATTGGTCGTGCGCAGTACACGGTAGGTGTTAAGCAAGCTGCCCTCGAACGCGGCGCTCAGGCGGTTGGACAGCACGATCTGGAAGATATCGCCCTCGCGGATATAATGCTTGGCCCTTTCGACCATGGCGCAGTAGGCCTGCCTGTCAAACAGCGGCGTCACCTCACCCAGCAGCCGCCCGCCCGGTTCGTTTTTCTTCTCCCCGCTTTTCAGCAAGCTGCAAAGCTGCCGCAGCTCCATGACCGCCTTGTTGTAGCCGGTCTCCGGCTCGTCCAGCGGCATATTGACCATCAGGATGATCTTCTGCCGGAAGTGGTCAAACGCGATCACCTTGTCAAACAGCATCAGGTCAACGTCCTTGAAGGCCTCGCTGTCCTGCGCGCCGCCACGGACAGACGGCTCACTATACCCCAGATAATCATAGGAGAAATAGCCGACCAAGCCCCCGGTAAACGGCGGCAGCTCGTCAAACCGCGGGCTTTTATAGTCTGCAAGGATCTGACGCAAGTGCTCGGCCGGGCGCTCGGTGTGCAGTCTGACGCTGCCGACCTGCATCTCGCCGTTTATGCAGGTGATCTCCAGCTTAGGGGCAAAGCCCAGAAAGGTATAGCGCCCCCATTTTTCCTTGCCCGCAACCGATTCCAGCATGTAGCAGTGCGTTGATACGTTTTTGAGTATTTTGATTGCCTCGATCGGCGTCAAAATATCCGACAGCAGCTCACAGCTGACCGGCAGCACCTTGTACGCGCCGGTGGCCGCAATCGCCTTGACTACATCAAGACTGGGTGAAAACTTCATGACAACTCCCTCCTGATAAACAGAAATACCCCTTCGGCTTCTTTACCAAAGGAGTATGAAAAGCAGAAAACGCCCTTGACAGAAACACTTCCATCAAGGACGAATAAAACATTTTATCCGCGGTGCCACCTTGAATTCACGGCAACACGCCGTGCGCTCAGCAGGATACCAACATATCCCCGGCAACTGACGTATGCCCACACGTTGCAGAATACTCTGCGCGAAAATCGCGCATTTGACTGCACCCTCAGCGGTCCATTTGACGACCTGTTTCTTGCCCGACTCTCAGCAACACGGGCTCTCTGTATAGGCATGATCGCCGTTATCTCCGCTTCAACGGTTTGGCTTATTGATTTTTCCTCAGTATAGCACCGCGCCGCGCACCTGTCAATGGGTACGGCTGACATTTTTCTCCTTGATTCGGCAAGCACCGTTTTTATGCATCGGCGGTTGACAAACCCGCCGCGCGGTGCTATGCTAAAGGAGCAAACGGGGAGCTTGCCGTCCAGCAGGCTGAGAGGGAGCGTAGCGCGCTCCGACCCATGACCTGATGCGGATAATGCCGACGAAGGGAAACATACCGCCCGCCACGCGCGGGGCTTTGGGCAGGGATGTACCGTCGGCGGTATGTCCCGTTTTTTATGGGCAGCGCCGCACCATGCGGCAAAATTGCACTCAGCGCCGCAGGCGCAGTTGCGCGGTATTGACCATAACCGTTTGCACGCCACCGGCTCGTCCGGCGGATGGAGGGGGAGCGCCCTGCGTCCGAATTTCTGGCAAGTCAACCGAACAGCGAGGGAGCCTGTGTTTCAGGATGAGAGGGCGCAATCGAGCGCCGACCGATCTTGGAAAACCCCTGTGGGAGCGGTCTGTCCCCTCCCGCCGGGTGGTGCATTGCGCCGGCCGCTCGCTGTTTACAGATAAGACCGCTCACAAGCAGCGGCGGACCGCCGCAATGCCCGGTCAATTGCTTTTCGCGCGGCAAGCGCGCAAAGCGGGTCAAGCCGTTTGTGAGGAGGTTCTTATTATCATGGAAGCAAAAACTAACCATTCGCTGCTGCTCAAGCAGGTCGTGCTGGCGATGCTGGTCGCTATCGGCGTGGTCATCTCGCCCATTCTGCGCGTGGAGGGCATGTGCCCGATGGCGCACCTGATCAACATCGTCTGCGCGGTGCTGCTCGGTCCGTGGTGGTCACTGCTGTGCGCCACGCTGATCGGCATCATCCGTATGCTCTTTCTCGGCATCCCGCCGCTCGCGCTGACCGGCGCGGTGTTCGGCGCAGCGCTGTCCGGCGTGTTCTACCGCCTGTCCGGCGGCAAGATCCTCGCCGCCTGTCTGGGTGAGGTCATCGGCACCGGTATCATCGGCGCGATCGTGTCCTACCCGGTAATGACCCTGCTATGGAACGGCACCGGTGCTTATAACCACCTGACGCTGTTCTTCTACGTGCCCTCGTTCATCGGCGGCACGCTGATTGGCGGCGCGGTGGCCTTGCTACTGCTCACCGCGCTCAGCCGCAACGGGCAGCTTGCACGAATCCAGAAAAAATTGGGGGCCAAGGTCTATGACCATCGAGCGGCTGCTGACCGCGAGGCGGGCCGTTCGGTCTGACCGTCCGCTGATCCACTGTATTACCAATCCCATCTCGATCAACGACTGCGCCAACGCCATCCTTGCGGTCGGCGCGCAGCCGATCATGGCCGAGCACCCGCAGGAGGTCGCGGCCATCACGCAGAGCGCGGGCGCGCTGCTGGTCAACCTCGGTAACATCACCGATGTGCGCATGGCATCCATGCAGCTGTCCGCTGCAGCCGCACGGGCGCACGGTGTTCCCATCGTCATCGACCTTGTCGGCGTGGCGTGCAGTCCGCTGCGGCTGGATTTTGCGCGTGCTTTTGTGCAGCAGCACCATCCTGCGCTCATCAAGGGCAACCTGACCGAGCTGAAGGCCTTTGCCGGCCTTGCGGCGCACACGGCGGGCGTTGACGCGGCGGCGGACGATCTCCACCCTGCGGACAGCGCCTATGCCGCGCTCGCGCAGCTTGCCCGCCGCACCGGTTCAGTCGTGTTCGCTACCGGCGAGACCGACGCTGTCATCGACGGGCGGCAGCTCTGCCTGCTGCATAACGGCCATCCCCTGCTCGCCCGCGTGACGGGCACAGGCTGCGTGGTCGGTGCGCTCGCGGCCTGCTTTCTCTCTCGCGCGGACGGGCTGACCGCAGCGGCGCTGGCAGCGGCCCTGCTCGGCATATGCGGCGAGTGCGCCGCAGAGCAGGCCTTAGGTACAGGCACGTTCCGCACCGCGCTGCTCGACCATCTGAGCATGCTCGAGGACGAGACGCTGCGCCGCAGGCTGCGCCTTGTATGCCGCGCGGCTGAACACTGACGACCGTCCGCACAACAAACTGTGTGTACGCCACACGGATTACAACAAGGGAGCTCGCAAACGGGCTGAGAGGGGGCTGTGCGCCCCGACCTTTGACCTGATTTGGATAATGCCAACGTAGGAAGATAACGTTTTTGTCTCCATCCCCGTGGGGCGTCTTCCGGCATTGTGAAGACCATCCCACGGGGTTTTTCATCCCCCGCCGCGGCAGATTGGGGGCACCACCTTTTGCCGCGTAAGAAAACTTCAACGCGTTTGCACATCGAAAGATTAACTATTAGAAGTCAACCCCCAAAATGAATGGTGGTGGTGAAAAAAGATGGCCCCAAAAGGTATAGCAAAGCTGAGGTCTTGTCAGACCCCTGCTGGCTATTCAAGTAGTTGCACTCAAGCTGCTGAGCAATA
>NZ_JALFLA010000054.1 GCF_022775115.1 Agathobaculum sp. | reverse complement strand
GCATACATGCAAACCATCAATCCAAACGGCAGTCTGGCCGAGAGCCTTGCGGCAAACGGTCTGCTGAACACAGGACTAACTGAATCCAGCCAGATCAGCGCAGGGAACAGCTACCAGAACGCGATCAATCAGAACGCGAGCACGGAAACCGAGTCGCTTGCCGAGATCGAGCGCGCGATCACCAAGGCTAAGCTGGAGGGCGATCTAACCGCTGCGCAGGCATTGGCCGGACTGTATCAGCAGGTGGCTGAGAAGCAATATGAGAATATCGGCAATATCGCGCAGTGGAACCAGTGGCAGACGCAGAACAAGCAGGCTGAGGCTGGGCTAACAGGTACTTACAACGGCCAGTTGACCATGGCAGGGCAGGCTGCACAGATCGAACGCGAGTCCGCAGCGCTCGCGCTCGAGGTGCAAAAGCTGACCGCACAGCCGTTGGCACAGCTGCAATTGGAGGCACAGCGGCTGCTGAATGAGGGATACACCCTCGAAAATGCATACAAGGCGCTGCAAAACAAGTATGCGCAGTATCAAATGGGCATGTGATGAACCAGAGGGGCGGCGGCGCAAGCCGTCGCCCTTTGTTGTACAGGAGGAAGCATAATGGCAGAGAAGGACAAGAAGAAGCCGAAAATCCCCGCGCTGACGGCAGCGCAGCGGGAGCAGGGGTATAGGCGGCGGCAGACGAACGAGAACAGCGACGGAAAGGCCAAGGCAGGGCCTGTGGCCATACAGCAGCCGGAGACGCAGACGCTGGGCAAGCAGATAGTGGCGCGCCAGCAGACTACGCAGCGCACGAGCGGCGGGTTTGGCGGCGGCGGCAAAAACAGCATCACCCGCCAGCAGGCAACGCAGGCGGCCAGACCGGCAAATGGGTACGCGCCGACGGCGGCGCTGCGCCTGTCGGACGACAGGCAGCAGAGTATACAGACGCTGGGCAAAAATATGACCGCGTGGCACACGGCAGACGCGGCGAAGAAGCAGCAGCTCGAAGCCGAGAACGCGGCCATACGCGCGCGGCTGGGGCTGGGCTATGACGCGCGCACGGGCGTGACTATCGGGCAGCAAGGGGAAAATCTGTCCCTGCCGGTGCTGCGGATGACGAGCGGCACACCGGCCGCGCGGGCGCGGGCGGCGGTGCAGGAGGCGCAGAACGACACGCCGAGGCAGGCGACTTTGACAGCGGCGGCAAACGCGGCGCGCGAAGCAAGCTATGACCGGCAGACGCCGCTATCCGCGTTGGGGCATAACACGATGGCTGGTGTGGCGGGCATCAGCAAAGGATTTTATGACACGGTGGACTTTCTTCTGCCTGATGTGATCACGCCCAAGCGGGTGCAGCAGTACATCGACAAGGCAAAGGAGGACAACGCGCGGATTATCGAGCAGGTAAATCAGTACAACGCGGCGCGCGGCGGCAGGGCGGGCGCTTTTGCGGGCAGCTTGTACCAGTCAGCGATAGGCATGGTGCCGCAGGCGGTCGTAGCCATCATGACCGGCGGCGTGGGCGCGGCGGGCGAGATGGGCAAGGCCGGGGCGCAGCTGGCCGCCGCCAGCAAGCCGCTGCTGACCAACATCACGCAAAAGCTGGCGCAGAACGCCCCGGCAATGACAAGCTTCCTGTCAACGGTTGGCTCGGACTATGAGCAGGCCAAGGCCGGGGGCGCGAGTGACGCGCAGGCGGCGATATCGGCAGTTATCAGCAGCGCGATCAACGCGGGAATAGAGGTCGGCGGCGGCATCGAGACGGCGGCAGGCGCGCCCGCTACATGGAAGAACATCCTGAAAAGCATGCACGAGGAGGGCATGGAGGAGGTAACGCAGGGTATCGTGTCCGGCCTTACGCAGAAGAGCGTGTACGACCATGACAAGCCGTGGGTGACGGCTGGCGGCGACGGTGTGATAGATCCCGCGCGCATGGCGCAGGAGTACGGTGCGGGCGCGCTGCTGGCCGGTGGCGCGGGCGCGGCACGCGCGGTGGGTGCCCGGATCGTGTCCGGCGACCAGACGGTGCGCACGGATGATACGACGAACAGGTACTTGCAGGCCAAACAGGCTGCGCAGGAGGTCAACAGCCAAATGCAGGCTGAGCAGAAGGCCAGTCTGGCAGGCGCGGAGCTGGAGAACAACAGAACACTGAATCAAATCATTGCGGAGAATCACGATACAATCGCGCAGACCGGGGTGCTTGCTGAAATGACAGGCAAGGAATTTTCAGGCGGTGAGCGCAAGCTCGTTGACCAGATAACAGATTTCTTCAAATCCATCGGCAATAAGGTGACCCGCGTTGGATTTGGCGATGTTGTATTAAATCGCAGCGGCGCGCGGGACAGCATTTCGCACGGCATAGGGCGCAACAAGGCAATCGCGTTTGCGGCGGTGCCTTCCGTGATTGAAAACGGCACAGTGATTGATATGCAGCACGATTGGAAAGGCCGGGGATATGATACGGCGACCTTTGGCGGGCGCGTGCGAATCGGCGGCATAGATTACGATATGGGTGTGATCGTCAAGCAGTACGACAATGCGGAAAACCGGGGGAAATATTATCTGCATGAGGTTTTACTGACAAATCAGGAAAGCGAAGCCGTGTCGTTCAAGACTGGGACCAATTTGGGCTACCCCAGCGACACAGCTTCGCTTCCTGAGAACAGTATACCCCAATCCACGCGGGAGGTCAACAGCCAAATGCAGGCCGAGCAGGCCGCGCGGGAGCAGGGCGCGCGTATGGCTGCGCTGGATGCGGAACGCCGTCAGGCCGAGGGGATGCTGCCGGGGCCTGCGCGGGACGCGGCGCTGCGGCGCATCACCGAGCAGATGCAGCAGGAGGCCGGTGCGCCGCGCACGGCGGCGGAGGTGGAGGCTGATATGCGCGCGGTAGCCGATCTGGAAAAATCGGACGCGGCACAGCGCGCGGCAAACCCATATTACGGGCTGACACGGCAGCAGCTGGAAATGGAGCTGGACTTTGCAAGGCAGCAGGTAGAGCGCGCACGGGAAAACGGGCGCGGGCAGGAGGCAGACCGGTTTTTGGGGCAGTATCGACAGATCGAGACTGCGCTGGCGGATGCGAAAAAACACACATTTAGGCGCGGCGACCGCGTGTTTGCGCTTGATCGCAACAATTTCGGCGAGATTGTGCGCGATAGGGGAGACGGTTACTTTGATGTGTATTTTGCCCGCAGCGAGGATGAGGCAAACGGCATCCATACTCTGCACGGAGATCTGCTGCAAGCGATGGTACCCGAGGAGCAGCGGGTGCAGGCCACGCCACAGGAGGTTGCAGAGCGCAGCGGCGAGGCGCTGGGATACGACGAGGCGGACTTTGACCATATGGTGGAGACGCAGGAGGTAGACCAGTATGCCCCGCTGCCGCCGCGCGACTATTCCCGATTCGGCGGAGAGGGACGCGGGCTGAAGGGCGGCGACGAGCAGATCAGGCGCGACATACAGGAGATCACTGAGCAGGCGGATGAGCAGGGCAGCCGCCAGATCATCCCTGAGAGCGTGGCGCTGGCGATCAACCCGGTTAAGGGTGCGTACAACAAGACGCTGGAGCGCGTGCTTGACCAAGCGGCGGGCAAAAACCAGACCGTGCGCACATTTTTGCGGGATGTAATTGAGAGGCCGCTGGCCAAGGCAAAGGGCTTGTACGCCAAGAACATCAAGAGCCAGATGGAGGACTACCGTGCGGCCATACAAAAGACCGGCATCACGAAGGGATCGAAGGAGAGCGCGGCAGTGATGTGGTACGGCGAGGGCAAGCGCATGAACGAGGCGGGCGACTATGTAGACTACACGCTGAAGGACTTGAAACAGGACTTCCCGGAGACATGGCGGCAGATTGTGGAGGCTGACGCGGTAAACCGTGCGATATACGACAGCTACATCGAAAAGATACAGCAGGCGCGGCGCGAGGTGTACCCATATGCCGAGCAGCGCGTCGAGCTGGCCATCGCGCGCAAGAGGGCGCAGGCGGCGGCATACAGCGAGCAGGTTCGTGCGCTGGACGCGAAGATCAAGGCAGGTACGGCGACCGGAGAGGAGACCGAGAGCCGCACACTGCTGATGCGGATGTTGCAGGAGACCGAAAAGGACATCATCCAGCGCCAGCGCGACCGTGACAGCGGCAAGGCGTTTGCCAACCAGCGGCTATTTCCGCGCAAGGACTACTATCACCACACGATGGAGATGGCCGAGGGATTTGCGGCGCTCAAAAACATCTTTGAGACGGACGCAGACATCGACCCGCGGCTGGTGGGCACGAGTGACCACACCAAGCCGAATGCCAAATGGTCAGGAGTGCTGCAAAAGCGACAAGGCGTGCGGACGATGGAAGACAGCGTGGCGTGTATGCTGGACTACATCCCGCAGGCCGAGTACATGATCAACATCGACCCGCAGATTGCAAGGCTGCGCACGGTGGTGCGCGATCTGGTGGACGGCACGGCAAATCAGGACATGACCAATGCCAACACTCTGATCGAGTGGATGACCGACTACACCAACGATCTTGCAGGCAAGACCAATCCATTTGACCGCGCGCTGCAAAAGGTGATGAGCCGGAAGGCATTTAAGGTGATTGAATGGATCAACGGGCGAGCCAAGTCCAACGCGATACTGGGCAACCTGAACAGCGCTGTGGCACAAGTGTTCAATCTGCCGAACGGACTGGCCTACATCAAAGACCCACGCGACATGACAAAGGGCATCGCTGATTTTGTGGCGGCCAAGACGGGGGACGAGTCCGCGCGGGCGAAGCTGGCGCAGAGCGGCTTTATGACTGAGCGATACCTTGACCAAACCGAGGTCAAGTTCGACGAGGGCATGTTGAACAAGCCGAAGAAGTTTGCAACATGGCTGCTGACCGTGGGCGATCAACAGGTGTCCGAGCTGATCTGGTATTCGGCCTACGAGCAGGCTGTGCGCAAGGGGGTAAGCGATCCGGTATTCTACGCAGACGACATCACCAAGCGGGCGGTGGCCGGGCGCGGCGTGGGTGAGGTGCCCATTGCGCAGCAGTCTAAAATCGTCAAGTTGGTCGCACCGTTTCAGGTTGAGGTCTCGAACGCTTATCAGTTAATCAAAGAAAAGGTCGGGCAGAAGGACGCGCTGGGTCTGGTTCTGCTGTATCTGTCCACATTTTTGCTCAACGAGGTCAAAGAGGATCTGACCGGCACACGCACCGGCATGGATCTGATCGACGCAGCAAAGGATGCATGGGCAGAAATCAACGACCCCAGCTACAAGGGCAGTACGCTGGCCAAACTGACGACGATAGGAGGACGCATGACGGGAGAGGTGTTGAGCAACGCGCCCTTTGGTACACAGGTCGCCAGCATGGTAATTTCGGACGATACAATGCGCAGCAAGCTGTTCGGCGAGAGTGACCCGACGCGCTTTGGCACTGGCAACATCGGCATTGATGCGCTGGCAAAGCCTGCATGGCAGTTTTTCAGCGGGCAGGAGGTAAACCCGTGGGACACGGCGACTGGTCTGCTTCTGCCGTGGGGCGGAAAGCAGGTATCCCGTGCGATAGACATGGCTGAGGATCACGGGCTGCTGCCGGTGTTCCGCGTCAGCATGGACGGGGTGCGCGCTGAGCGGCAGGACACGCGGGCGGCCTACACCGAGGACGGCAGCAAGGTCAAGTTTGCGGCGGACAAGGATGTGGGCAACATCCTTAAAGGGCTGAGCTTTGGAAGGTATGCCACCGATGCGGGCAAGGCGTATCTCGCGGGAGGTACGCGGGGGCTGAGCGAGGCCAAGACCCAAGCCTTCCGCGCGGGCGTGACCGAGCAGGGCATCGACGAGGCGGTTCTGTATGACGCGATCGTCAAGCTGGGGCAGGCAGAGCCGGTCAAGGATGCGGCCGGAAAGACGGTGATCACGAGCAAGGCCGCAGCGCGGAAAATGCTGTTTGCCCGCGACGATATGACCCCAGAACAAAAGCAATGGCTGGACAGTGTGTTGCTGATCGACGAGGACAGCGATCAGCAGCCGGCGGATTACACCGATTACAACAGTTTCATGCTCTCGTGCGTGCGGGACGGGCGGCGCGAGGCGGCAGCCGACGCACTGGCGCATGGACTGACCATAGATGAGTTCAACGCATGGGACGGGCGGCTGTCCGCCCTGTCCGCTGAAAAGGACGCGGACGGCAACAAGCTGCACAGTGCCGCTGAGGCGCGTGGCATGGCGCTGGACGAGATTATGCAGGACGCGGCGTTGGACGACAACCAGAAGCAGGCGCTGGCCGATTATGTATTGATATCGACCATGAGCGACAGCCAGCGCGAGGACTGGGAGACCGTGGCCAAGGGAAATGTAAACGCGAGCGATTATGTGCGTTTTGTGCGCGACACCGCCGCGTACAAGGACGAGTACGAAAAGACCGGCGCGGATCACGCGGCGAACGTTGCAACCATCCTGCGCGGTTACGAGAACCTGACGGACGAGCAGCGGGACTATCTGTTCCGCGCATATTCGGGCAACATGAGCAAAAACCCGTTCCACGTATCCGAGTATGAACAGAGGATGGTGGGCAACGGCTTTTTCGATGGATTGAGTGAGGCGGGCAAGGCCGAGGTACGCAAACTGGCCAACCAGTACGAGCAGGCGTTGGCCGAGGGCGATACGCTGACTGACTGGCAGGGTAAGGCATACATGTCCAAGGAGGCAGGCATTGCGCCCGAAACTTATATCCTGTATCGCGTGGCACTGGTGGCCTGCAACGAGGACGGAAAGGGAAGCGCCAAGCAGGACGAAGCCGAGCGCGCGGTAGCGCTCCTGCCTGGGCTGACGCAGGCGCAGCGGGCGTACTTGTATCAAAGCACAAACAGCGCATGGAAGTCAAACCCATATGGAACCGCGACGGTGACCAAGTACAGCGCGCTGGGCGGCACAGCTGAGGCGATAAACCCAGTGGATGGAGGACGGCTGTCCAGCTCGTTTGGACCGCGCACATCGCCCACAGCGGGCGCGAGCAGCTGGCACAAGGCAATAGACATTGCAGCCGACGAGGGCACGCCGGTGCGGTCGGTGATGGGCGGCACGGTAGCATCCGTTAACAAGTCGGGGTACGGAGGCGGGTACGGCGTGTCGGTGCGCATAGACCATGGCAACGGGGTAGAAACCGAGTATCACCATATGCAGGAGGGCAGCGTGGACGCGCTGAATGTAGGAGATGTGGTCGCGACGGGACAGCAGATCGGCGCAGTTGGATCGACCGGCATATCGACAGGGCCGCATCTGGATATGCAGGCGTGGAAGGACGGGCAGATCGTCGACCCACTGACCATCATACCGGGCTATGGCGCGCCGAGCGGACATGTCTACAACGGTACGGTAAGATCCGGCGTGGCAGCAGGAGGAGGATCGTCAAGCCAAAACCGTAGCAGCAGCGCGGCAGGAACACAAAATGGGATGAAGCAGTTAAAGAAATTTAAACCGTTACCGACATTTTGAGAAGAGAAAAGCCGCCCTTTCGGGCGGCTTTTCGCGGCATTTTGGGGATAGGGAGTATAAAAGATGGTGCAATTTGGCCTATATAGCATAATGGTTGGAGGAATAACATTAAAAATCAAGATCGCGCCACAAGCAATAATTATGAAAGAAATTATCGAACAGAATTTCCGTTTTGTAATAATTATCGATGGCTATCTCATTGGCCGAAAAGAATGCATCCCAATTTTGTTTGCTGCTGTTGTTGATATAATTTTCATAGGCAGAGGCAGCATCACGCATAGATATCATGACCTGAGTGAAGGGGTTCAACATATCGTCTACGATGAATGCAGCGTGTATATTATAGGAATCGTCCGCGATTAAGTATTCAAGAACATCGAATATATTGGAAACGCGATTATCAAGATTGGTCTTGATATCGGCAAGACTACCTGATGAATTATTTTGTATATAGGCGAGTTCGGAGGTTATAAGAATATAATAATCTTGTAGGATGTCGTTCATTTCATATACGACTGCACATATCTCCGGAAAATCACCAAACAGACAGGCTGTATTCGTTGCGCCGTCATATTCAACATCAGCACCAAAGGCATCGGAAACTGCACGAATAGGAACATAGGTTGTGCCCTGATATACAAAAGCTTGGACAGTTTTTCCGTTTACATCGGTCATAGAAATATCACGATTATTAAGTTGTACGTTAATTCCATACTCTACTTGAATGTTTTGCTTGTAGGTGCTGGCGGCAAAGGCAGTGGAAATGAAGAACACGAGCATGAGGACAAGTGCGGGCAGTCTTTTTTTCATAGTAGTTGCCTCCTTTGTTTTGGCCTGCCCCAGATGGGACAGGTTGTTTTCATAAGCATAACAAAATCCGGCAAAATTGGCAATATTATTTTAAGAAAAGGGTTGACTTTATTGGATATCCGATATATAATATGGATATCCAATAATAGGAGGTGTGAAGTGTCACCGAGTGCAGGCCGACCTAGGTCTGACAATCCAAGAGATACGCAGTATCGATTACGATTGACAGCAGGAGAGGTCAAACAGCTGGAATACTGTTGCATGGTTTTGGGGCTTACCAAAGCAGAAGTATTGCGGCAGGGGTTGGAAGCAATGTATGAAAAAGCCCGAGGTAAAAAATAAGAGTTTCGGCCATCTGCGGAAAGATACACCGAAACTCCTATAACACCACTCCAACAGGAGGGCATAAATATTATAGCACTGTGCCTACCTGTTGGTCAACGACAAACAGGAGGATTTTTTATGTCAAACAAAGAAGTGTATGAAGAAATCTACAACAGCTACCTCAATTCCATCCGACACAAAACGGACTACGCAGAGATGGGACAGCCTGATCCGTATGACAGCATGGAGGAAAAACTGAAGCAGCTTTTGCCGGAGACATGGCGCGAGCTTTCGGACGATATGGGCGAGCTTCTGCATGAAAGCCACCGGTTTGGATTCTTCTGCGGCCTGCGCGAAGCGGGGCGTCACCTGATGCTGGCGGAGGTGCAGCGATGAGCGGCGGGATGCTGACGGTATCCAACAACGAGTTCGGCAAGCTGGATATCCTCATCGAGGATGGAAAGGAGTTGTTCCCGGCAAGACAATGCGCAAAATTGTTAGGATATAGCAATTCAGCAGATGCGGTATCCCGGCACTGCCGTGCTATCGTGAAACGCGATAACGTTGATTCAGTGGGAAGAATACAGACGTTGCAGTACATCCCGGAGGGCGACCTATACCGCCTTATCATCCGCTCCCGCCTGCCCGCCGCGCAGAAGTTTGAAAAATGGCTGTTCGACGAGGTGTTGCCCGAGCTGCGCAGGACGGGCGGGTATCGCGTGAAAGCAGCGGCGGCGCTGCCGCATACATGGCTCGGGTGCGGGTGCATCTGTGCCGACGAGGCCGCAAGGCTGCTGGGCGTGAAGAAAGACCGCATCAGTACATTGCTGCGCAGCCGCCCGACGGTTTATAAGAACGGCGTGGATTGGGAGACGCTGCGCAACCACGAATTAGGCGAGTTTAAGTTTTATAATCGCATAGGGAGCATGGGAAAGGGCATCTGTGTTATCTACGAAAGCGGCATGGCCAAGCTGCGTTGGGAGCTGCTGGGCGAGGGCTCGCCGGATACGGCGATACCTGCGGCAGCAGAACTGCCTAAGCTGCCCGCTGCCGTACAGCAGGAGAATGAGCAGCTACGGCTTGCGATGGGAGAGATCGCAAGGATTACGAAGGAGATAACGGAATAGGAAAAGCCGCCCGAAAGGGCGGCTTTTCGCGACATTTGGGGGATAGGGAGTATGGTTGTAACTTGGGATGCCATATAATCGCGGGTTTTATACCGTTGATATTCGCTTCTTCTACAAGATCGAAAGCGAGATCAGCTGCATGATCGGTCGTCCGCGCATCATTGACGGGCTGGCTGTGTTTGACAAGCGCGTGGTGCTCTTTGGCGGAGAGGGCGGCGCGCGTATCTTCTCGTCCCGCTTTGTAGAGGGCGGTATGGATGTGCAGCTCCGCCCCGACAGCAACAAACCGACTGCGGTCGTCGAGGTCGTCGATCCGATCCTGCTGGACGCGCGTGTCATGCCGCCCGAGGCTTCGTGCAACTGCTGCTGCTGCGCGCTACATGAGGTGCCGCGCTCGCTGTGCGATTGCTTTGGCGGCGACGATCTGGTGCTCGGCTCCTCGGGCAACCAGCTTTTCGTAACGCTTGGCCAGTTCTCAATCATCCGCTTGGAGCGCGATATCCAGCTGTTGATGCCTGCGTTCGATATCTGTCTGCCGCGGCGCGATTGCTCCAACAGCGGCGCTGGCGGCGGAGAGCAGGATCCCTGCGCAGTCTTTGCCAATTTTGAGTTCCCAATCGACGAGTTTTTCCCGCCCAAGCAGGAGCACTGTGACTGTATGCCCGGTACGGGCGGCTCGAACGGCTGCGGCTGCGCCAGCAAATGCTGTGGTTGATACGCAGGAAGAAAATGCAGCAGTGGCCTGATGGCTGCTGCGGTCAAGCTCCATATCAAAAAGAAGAGCGGACATGATGTCCGCTCTTTTTTAGGAAAAAGGCTGGCCGTGGTGGGGGCTGCGGGTAAGCGCTCAATAACCTCCCACCTAGCATCGCGCCCTGAACTATGAGATAATATCTAAAATCACGAAAAACTCACGGTGAGTTTTTCGTGAAGGCGAAAGAGGTGTTATCAAATGGCAGATGTACTGGCAGTTCGGGATGAATATCGGGCGCAAACCTGGGCGAGCTTAATACAGGAGTGCAGTAGCAGCGGGCTGAGCAAACGGGAGTTTTGCCGGGAACGAGGGATTTCAGAGAAAAGCTTTTATATTGGCTCAGAAAACTGCGGGATCAGGCGGTGCAGTCCTCCTGTCCCCAGTTGGTACAGTTGGAATCTGGTCCAGCTGCGGCGAATATGCTCCAAATTCAATACAAGGGGGCGGAGCTGAAGCTATCAGCCGGTGTTGACATGGATGCGGTGACCATGGTGCTCCGGTCGGTTCAGTCGCTATGATCGATCTGAGCAAGGTCCGGAACTACTATGTCGCCTGCGGATACACGGATCTGCGGCGCGGCATAGACGGTTTGGCTGCCATTGTAACGCAGCAGTACGCAGGTCAATTGAGTGA
>NZ_JALFLA010000027.1 GCF_022775115.1 Agathobaculum sp. | reverse complement strand
CGTTTGCGTTTTGCAGTATTTTGTCAATTTCATTTGGTAATTCTTTAGAACATTTCTGACTAAAATCCTTAAACTTTGCTGTATCGATTTTAATTTCCCCCTTATCAATTCCGATTTTTTGCTTGTTTATCTGCAACTCTTTTACTACTCATTCTTTAACAGCACAGCACATTATAGACGAAATTAAGCGCGTTATGGAAGAAGTCTGGCGACTGGAGCGTCGGCTGTTCTTGCGTTTGGGTTTTAATGCGCTCCCCTCTGCTGCATCAGCAGTGCATCCCGGTGGGCGGCAAAGCCCGCTTTGACTAGCTTTTGGGGGCCGCCGGCAAATTCCCCAAACGATTCAAGAAGGGGGGAGAAATTGGGCAGACTGATGAAAAACAGGTCGAGGAAGTCCCGCATCCGATAGAAGTCATAGTGGATGAGATAGCGGGGGATGGTGTGCCCGTGGAATTGAGCCCGTGGCGGCTTGCGGCGATCGTCCGCGTCTATGTACTCCTGCCGGTTGCCCACCAGATAATCAATGCTTTGGCGCGCCGCGTCCTGAATGACTGCCGCTTGATAGCGGTGCTCCCCCTCGGCCTCCTCGTGCAGGAGGACAAGGTGGAGGGTTTCTGTCTCCTCAAGGCTCCATGTGAGTACCAGACGGTCGAGCTTGCCCATCTCAAACCGCGCCAGCAGGTCAGATATGCTGCTGCGGTTGTACACAGTGACATCTTGGGAATCCGCACTCCCATCGGGATGCTGAACGGTAAACCGCACCGGTGGTTTGGACAGCACATACTTATTGCGCAGCATCCAGCTCACTTCCTGTTTGTCCATGGGGAATCCGCCTGCCGTTCGCTTGACGAAGTAGTAGTTGTGCTGGGCGTTGTGCAGGTAAACGGTTTGGGCCCACTGGCCATTGGCCTCCGGCTCGCCGTTGAGCAGACCCAGCAGGGCGGTAAAGGCCTTTTTGGGGGTCTGGTGGACTGCATAGGCGTCAAGCGATCCGGTGCGGAAGGGGATTTGGGGGACTGTTTTGGCATCGGCATAGAGGTACATGTCCCGGTCGGAGACTAGGGCATCCCAGCGCTGCGCCATGTCATCGAAACGCAGCAGGGCGCAGCATTTGCTCCATGCCGGGATGGTGTTGTCCCAAAGCAGCACGATGTGGACATCGTCTCTCACTTCCTGCCTTGGCGGCGCGTCTGTGTCCTCCGGGTCTGATACCTTGACCAGCGGGCCCATGGAGAACACCAGCTGATAGATATGCTTTTTCTCAAAGTCGCGGAGCAGCTGCTTGAGCAACTGGGTGTCGATCTCGTGCGGCTGGTAGGTTTTTGACACGCCGATGTCGCTTCGGTAATACTTCGGTGATATGGAGAAGGTCGTCCCACCGGTCAGCACCGGTATCTGCTTCTGAGCGAATATCTCCTCCAGCATTTCTTCCGCGCAGGCGGCGGCTTTGTCAGGGTCAGTCAGCCCGTCCCGGCAATACTCCCGCAAAACCTGCATCCCATCTCCGGTACGGCGCAGGGTAATGAGCCGGCCGTTGCCGTACCACTCGCAGAAGCACAGCACCTCGTCGCTCTCCCGGGCAACGAGCATGGGCCGGGTGAGGATGACGCCGTTCTCTGCCTGCGCCAGACAGGCGATCTCCCCGGCCAGAGCGCTTGCCACGGTGGGGACGATTTCCACCGGCACACCCAGCTTGGCCAGCCGTTCTTTCAGCCGGGCTTCCACTTGGTCAAACTCCTCTTGGTGGGCTGCCATGATGGGGAGCAGGAGGAAAAATTCGTCATCCTCCGCCTTATCCAGCCCCCAGAACGGGAGCGTGGGCTGATAGATCATCCCGCTGTTACAGCGGTACTCCACATAGAACTGATGGAAAACCGCCTCGAAGTCAAGGGTCTGACTGACGATCTCCACTCGGCCGCCCGCGCGCTCCGAGGGGCGCTTCTGGCTGCGGGTGAGCGAGAAGCTGCGGGTCAGCCCCTGCTGGGCCAGCTGGCGGTTCCACTCGCTGATACAGGGCCATTCATGGGTCAGGAACTGAGAAAGAGGCGTCTGATCGGGAGTCTCCGCCCGGAAAAAGGCGGTGTGGAGGAAATAGCGTAGGAACAGGGGATTGGATAGCGTGCAGCTGTCCCCGGTGATCTCCGCCTCGGCCAGTTGGGATAGGCGATCGCGCTCCTCCTCCAGCCGCTGGCTCCGTTCCAAGGCTCTCAGCGAGTCCCGGGCCTCCTCCTTCATGCGATGGGCCAGAGGCAGACTGGGCTGCTCCTCATACAGGGCGATAAGCCGTTCCAAAAAGAACCGGCCGGACGAAGTTCCGCACCAAGAGGAATGATATTCGATAAACATCCGATTGCGGATGGCTCGCCCGAAGTCCTCTCTTGCAAAGAAATCGTCTACCTGCCGCCGGAGGTCCGCCGGGCTGCTGTCGAGCAAGCTGGCCTTGTGCGCATCATAGGCTTTCATAAGCTCGGAGAAGTTCTCCCGTTGACCGCACACCGCCGGGGCCTTCTCCAAACAGAGCTGCCGCAGGGGGCCATAGAGCACCTTTGCCCGGCCCATCATGGCGGAGTTCAGGTCAAATACGTTCCACAGCACCTCATACACCGCCTGTGGCAGTGCGTTGGAGGAAAAGAAATGGTTCAGCAACCGCAGGGAGATCACGTTGCGTTCCATGGAAGGGTTTCCGGTGCACTTGTCCTTCATACGGGAAGACCGGTATCGCTCCAGAAGACTGTCCAACGCCGTAAGAGCATCGTCGTTCCACGACCCGTCAGGAGACATGGCACACAGCTCGGCGTAATCCACATAGGCGGCGGAGAGGACTACATCGTTGCCCTGCAATTTCCGCACCAGAGGGCCGCGGACTGCGATGGAGAGAATATCCCGAAGACCCTCAAAGCCCGCGCCCTGCGCCAGCTCGAATTCTGTGTGATCTTGATAAGCGATCGCCCGGTAGCGGTAGGCCGCTGCTAAAGCGGTCTGGAATTCCTTAGAGGGAGCAAACTCCTCCGCGCAGTCCGTCACGGTCTGCGCCAAAGCAGCTGTGAAAACCGGCTCCCGCCAAACCGACAAGAACTCGGGCGAGGTAAAGTACAGGTCCCATTTTTTGCGCTCCCGCCGTTGGTTGGAGCAGTACAGCGCCTTAAATTGCTCCATGGCGGGGTGCTGTAAGAAGGGGTTGGCAGCGGCGTCCTCGGTTGCGTCCAAGGAGAACCCGCCACGGCTGGGTTGCGGCTCCGGTTGCGGCGTGTCCTTTTGCCCACTGCTGAGAGAACCGGCGTGGTCGGGCTGAACCACCGGCGGCTGATCGGTTGACCGGGGCGACGCGATTCCCTGCCCCTTGGCATAGGACATAGCGCGTTCATAGGCTTGCCGGAGCTGCAAAAACCCCTCCGGATCATCCTCTGGATTGCACTGAGTCGCTTGGGCCGCATAGGCCCTGCGGATGACTGCTGTGTCCCGGGTTTGCTCGATACCCAGAATACCCCAAATGCTCATGGGCGGCATTCCTCCTCCTCCTCATTTTCGTCCGTGTATAAATCGAATATGTCCATTTGTGCAAACGCCTCCAGGGCATTCAATTTCTCTTCCATGACCTTGCGCGCTCTATTGAGCTGAATCAGGCTCCCGGACTGGATGGCCGCCGCAAACTGCTGGATCAGGTAGCCGGCCTCCTCCCGATATCGGCCGGTGAGCTGTGCAAACAGCGCTTCAGCCCGAGCCAGAAGGAGTTGATCCGCCTCTCCCACTTGGGACTGAAGCCGGAGAGCGTCAAATTTTTCTAGCACCTGCTGCAATTCGGCTTCCGACAGGTTCAGCTTGGGATTAAGGATCACGGCGCTTTTTTTGTCCCCGCCGCTGGCCTCGGCCGCCACAGCCAGAATGCCGTTGATATCGTAGGCGAAGGTCACGATCACGCCCTGCGCCCCCGGTGCATCCGGCGGGACGGACACGGTAATCTCGCCCAGCTTCAAATTGTCTGCGGCGTAGTAGTTTTCTCCTTGGTAGACCTCAAGCTTGATGTGGCGTTGGTTGGGGGACGTGGTGACAAATCGCTCGGCACGTCGGGCAGGAAGTATGGTGCTGCGGGGAATGAGGGTAGCCATATGGGGGTTGGTGTCCTGTTGTGTGGTGTAAGTGGCGATACCCAGAGAGAAGGGGCACACATCGGTCATCACCAGATCCTGTAGCTCCTCGGCTCGCTGTTTGATGCCGACACATAGACCCACGCCCAAGGCTACAATGTGCTCCGGACTGTCTGCGAGGGTGGGTCGTTTGGAGAATAGCTCCTCCAGGTAGTCCACAAACACGCCCAACTGGGAAGAGCCGCCCACCAGCACCACATCGTCCACATCGGACAAAGGGATACCGCTGTCCTTGACGGCGCGTGAAATGACCTCCCGCACCTGCTCAAAGATAGGCTGACAGATATGACGCAGGGCAGGGGCGTTCAATGAGAGGCTGTGCGCGGTATCCTTCAGCTCGAGGATGAGCATACAAGCTCCGGCTGGGTCGTGGGAGAGCTTGATCTTTGCCGTTTCTGCCAACTCCAGAACCCGCGCCTGATGATCCGGGGGAAGGCCTTCCCAATCCAGCCCGGTTTGCTGACAGAAATGGGCGGCAATGGCCCGGTCAATATCGTTGCCGCCCAAGTGGTTGTTGCCTGCGATAGCCACGATCTCAATGATATGTTCAAAGCAGTCGACCACGCTCACATCCAGAGTGCCCCCGCCAAAGTCGATGATCATCAGCTTGGCCTCGGTCTGCCCGGTGATGTAGCTGTGGTAGAGGGCGGCGGCGGAGGGCTCATTGATCAGCCGCTTCACCGGCACCCCGGCAAGCTGGGCGGCCAGCTTGGTAGCGCACCGCTGGTTGTCGTTGAAGTAGGCGGGGACGCTGATGACCGCCTCCTCCACCGGCTCGCCCAGCGCAGCTTGCGCCCCCTGCAGCAGCTTTTTCAGCACTAAGGCAGACATCTCGTGAGGCAGCAAGGCTCGGCCACACAAGGAAAGCTCACGCTCTGTACCCATCCAGGTTTTGAAGGAGGCCGCCGTCTGTTCCGGGTGGGAGATGAGCCGCGCCTTGGCGGCGGCGCCCACAGCCAGAGAGCCGTCTTCCAGCAGGCTGACGCAGCTGGGGGTCATGTACTGCCTCAGGTCGTTGGGGAGCAGCTGCACCCCGCCGTCCCGATAGACGGATATCAGGGAGTTTGTGGTGCCCAGATCAATGCCGATGATTGCCATAGCCTACCTCTCCTCTCATTTGCCGCTTGTTCTTTGCCGGTCCGCTCTGCGGGCCTTGCAAAAGCGGTCTTGTTGTCCTTGGAGCGCTTTGCTGGAAAATCAATGGAAATCCTCTGAGTTGCGTCTCCCATAGTCTATCCGAAACAAAAGGATGCTCCTGTTCATGCAGTAGACTGCGAGCGTACAAATGGCCCAATTTATCTATATCCTTTTGGGCATGACAAAAGCCCGATGCTAAAAATCAGAGCACCGCCCCGCTTGCTTTAGACCGGCATAGAGCATAGCCTTTATCAAACCCATTGGAGGAAATTTATATATATTGTAGCAGAAATATGTCAGTACGACAACACTCGCTTAGGAATACTCACGACAAAACCACACCTATTCCGAGACTCCAAGCTAAACGAGGCAGACAATGGGACGATCTATGCGGAGATAGCAAAAAAGCAGACAGCGCAAATGCACTGCCTGCCTAATCCGAGGACACAGTTTCAAGATAGCCCTATCGGGAGCGGCCCAAGCCGTCTCTTTTTTTGCCGCCCCAAGCGGGCCGCCCGAAAAGGGGGCAGGCCGTCAGAGCCAAAACAGCGCGATAATGCCCAGCGCCACCATGGCTGAAACCAGCAGTCGGGCAAGCAGCGATGCCCGCTTGCTTCCCTTGCCGCAAAGCTGAACCACAAGGCCGAGCACGCTCAGTCCGCCGACACACCACGCGAGCATCCGCTCGTCTGTGAAGTTGGTTGGCAGGCTGGAAAGATAGAGCCCCGCCAGCGGCACGCCAAAGGCGCTCATGCCGCAGAGCACGGCTGTTCTTGCGTTTTGGCTTTGCAGCCGGAACATCAAAATGATGCCCACAAGGCCGATCGCGCTCATCACCGCAAACGCGACCACCAGCATACCCAATGCGTCATCCAACCGTATTTTCCCGCCTTTCTGTGTTGTTGTGTGCCCTTATTATGACCGAATAGCCGCGCTTTTTTGCAGGCTGCACGGTATTTCTGCAAATATTTGTGCGGCAGAGCCGGACTGCCGCCCTCAATCGAGCCTTTTCATAAACTGCGCGGCCGATTTGGCCATCAGCCGCTTGCTGCCCTTCTGGTCAAAGGCGATCTCGAGCAGCGCGTCCCCGCCCATCGGCTTGACAGCAGTCACCAGCCCCACGCCGAACGCGCGGTGCTCGACCCGGCAGCCGATGGGGAAGTCGGGCAGCGCAGCGCTGCCCGCAGGCGCGGCCGCGGCAAGGGAGGACGCGACGGACACGCGGCGCACCCCGGTGGACGGCATAGGCGGCGTGTCCCGCTCCGGCTGGGCGGCGGCTTGGTACATATGCCCCTCGCTGATGTTGCTGTCCAGCAGCGTGCGCGGCATCTCGTCAACAAAGCGCGAGGGATGGGCGTACTGCGTCCGTCCGTACAGCATACGGCGCTCGGCGCAGGTCAGGTAAAGCAGCTCTTTGGCGCGGGTGACAGCCACATAGCACAGTCGCCGCTCCTCCTCCATATCCTCCTCGCGCTCAATCGCGCGGAAGCTGGGGAACAATCCGTCCTCCATGCCCGCAAGAAAGACGACCGGAAATTCCAGCCCCTTGGCCGCGTGCATGGTCATCATCAGCACGGCGTCCTCCTCCTCGCCGGACTGGTCAGCGTCGGTATAGAGCGCCATTTCCTCCAAAAAGCCCGCAAGGCTGGGCTGCGCGCTGTCCTTTTCATAGCTGACGATGTAGGATTTCAGCTCCTCGATATGCTCGATGCGCCCCTGTGACTCCATATCGCCCTTGTCCTCCAGCGCGCGCAGGTAGCCGGTCTTGTCCAGCAGCTGGTCATACAGCTCGGAGAGCGAGAGAAATTCCCGCTGTCGTCGGAGATCGTCCATCATTTTGCCGAACTGCTCCATCGCGCCCGCACCGCGGCCGAGCGCGGCATACTGCGAAGCGTTTCGCACCACCTCATATAGAGTAACACCGTGCTCAAGCGCGGTCTGCGCGGCAGTCTCGACCGATTTGTCGCCGATTTTGCGTGCGGGCACGTTGATGATGCGGCGCAGGCGCAGCTCGTCGGCCGGGTTTTCCAGCACCCAGAGGTAGGCGAACATATCGCGCACCTCGGCGCGGGAGAAGAAGTCCCGTCCCTTATAAACGCGGTAGGGAATGCCCGCGCGGATGAACGCGGCGGCAATATTGTCCGACAGGACGTTGTTGCGGTACAGCACGGCGAAATCGCCCCAGCGGCGTCCCTGCTCAACGCCCTGACGGATGCTGTCCGCGATGTAGGCGGCTTCGCCCTCCTGGCTGTCGGAGCGGTGCAGGCGCAGCTTTGCGCCGCCGTCGTGGTCGGTCCATAGCTCCTTGCCCTTGCGGCGCACATTGTTGCGGATGACCTCGTTGGCCGCGTTTAAGATGTTGCCGGTCGAGCGGTAATTCTGCTCAAGCCGGATGGTCTTGGCGTTTTGGAACTGCTTTTCAAACTCCAGAATGTTGGTGATGGTCGCGCCCCGGAATTTGTAGATGGACTGGTCATCGTCGCCCACCACGCAGATGTTTTCGTAATAGCCGGCGAGCAGGCTGGTCAGCACATACTGGGCGTAGTTGGTGTCTTGATATTCGTCCACCAGCACATAGCGGAACTTGCGCTGGTAATATTCGAGCACCTCGGGGTTGTGCTGGAGCAGCAGCACGGTTTTCATGATGATATCGTCAAAATCGAGCGCGCAGGCCTTTTGCAGCTCCTTTTCATACTGGTGGTACACATCGGCCACCTTGTCGCGGAAGAAATCGCCTGCGGCGTCCGCGCGGAACTGCCGGGGGGTCAGCAGCCTGTCCTTGGCGCGGGATATCATGCCGCCGACCGTGCGCGGGTCAAAGGTCTTGGCGTCCAGACCCAGCTTTTTCAGCACGGCTGTGAGCACACGCTTTTTATCATCTTCATCGTAGATGGTAAAGGCGCTTTCAAAGCCTAAAAGGTCGGTGTGCCGCCGCAGGATGCGCAGGCAGGCCGTGTGGAAGGTGTGCGCCCAGATGGCCGAAGCGGCCTCGTCGTCATCCACGGCAAGGGAAAGCCGCTCGCGCAGCTCGCGCGCGGCCTTGTTGGTGAAGGTGATAGCGATGATCTCCCACGGTTTAGCCGGGTGTACCGCGCAAAGCTGCTCGGCGCGGGCGCGGTTTTCGGGTTTGGGGTCGGTCAGGTACTCGGTCAGCAGCAGCAGATCATCGGGCGTTGCGCCGGGGGGTGCGAGCGGGCTTTCCAGCCCTGCGCCAAAGCGCAGCAGGTTGACGATGCGGTTGATGAGCACGGTCGTCTTGCCGCTGCCCGCGCCCGCAAGGATGAGCAGCGGCCCCTCGGTGGTGAAGACGGCCTCGCGCTGCTTGTCATTGAGGTGGGAAAAGGTTTGCTCGATGACAGCGCGGCGCACAGCGGCGTATTTCAAATCAAATTTGGTCGGTTCCATTGGATATCCTCGTTTCGTTGCAGCGATCGTATATATCTATTGTATCACAGCGGCAAACGCGTGCGAAGTCAAGATCCTCCACCCCTGCGCCGCTGGTGATATAACGATGAAATAAATGCTATCGCAGTTGTTTTGCAGCTATTATATCACAAAACGCGCGGCAATGCGACTGCCTTTTCCCGCGCGGTGCGGACGGGGCACAAATTGCGCGGAAAGCCTTGACAAATCTGCCGGAAAGGACTATAATCATCACAGAACGTGTAGCTTAACTGCGTAAATCCAGTTTGGCTGCGCGTTAATTTTTTATATTGGAGGGGACAGAAATGGAAAAATGGAAATGCAGTGTGTGCGGATACATCCATGAGGGTGCGCTCCCGGAGGGGTTTACCTGCCCGGTCTGCCGGCAGGGCGCGTCCGCTTTTGTGCGGCTGGAGGAGACTGCGCCGCAGGCCGCCGGTAAATACGCCGGCACCCGCACGGAAAAGAACCTGAAGGAAGCGTTTTCCGGCGAGAGCCAGGCCAGAAACAAGTATACCTTCTTTGCCACGGTCGCCCAGCGGGAGGGCTACGAGCAGCTCGCCGCGCTGTTTTTGACCACCGCGCGCAACGAACAGGAGCATGCCCGGCTGTGGTTTGAGGAGCTGGGCGGCATCGGCGGTACGGCGGCCAATCTGCTGGCGGCGGCCGAGGGCGAAAACTACGAATGGACCGATATGTATGACCGCATGGCCAAGGAAGCCGACGAGGAGGGCTTCCCCGAGCTTGCCGAGAAGTTCCGCAAAGTGGGCGCGATCGAAAAGGCGCATGAGGAGCGCTACCGCAAGCTGCTGCACAATGTCGAGATGAAGCAGGTCTTCGCCAAGAGTGGCCAGACGATGTGGGAGTGCCGCGTGTGCGGGCATCTGGTCGTCGGCACCGAGGCGCCGGAAGTCTGCCCGGTTTGCAGCTATAGCCAGAGCTATTTTGAAGTCCGCAAGGAAAATTACTAAACGAATAGAAAGCGCGCAGCCAAGAGGCATAAGTCCAGCTCTCTTGACTGTGCGCTTTTTCTATGCAAGGAGGGCAGAACGCCGATGCAGCAAAAATCCAACGCTTTTTTGGAGACGGAAAAAATCGGGCGGCTGATGCAAAAATACGCCGTGCCCTGCGTGATTTCTCTGGTCGTGGCCGCCCTATACAACATTATCGACCAGATATTCATTGCAAACGCGGACTATCTCGGCTCTTACGGCAACGCCGCTAACACGGTGGTGTTCCCGCTGACCGTGGTCGCGCTGGCCATCGCCATGATGCTCGGCGACGGCTGCTGCGCGTTTGTCAGCATCGCGCTCGGCAGCGGCCAGCGCGAGCAAGCGCAGCGCAGCATCGGCAGCGCGGTCGTGCTGTGCGTCGGCAGCAGCCTGCTGCTGGCCGCCGTCTACCTGCTGTTTCAGCAGCCCATTTTGGCGCTGTTCGGCGGCAAGGTCAACGCCGAGACCTACGCCTGCGCGCAGGAGTACTTCTTCTGGATTACGCTGGGCGTGCCGTTTTATATGTTCGGGCAGGCAATGAATCCCGTCATCCGCAGCGACGGCAGTCCAAAATTTGCCATGGCCGCAACGCTGGCCGGCGCAGCGGTCAACCTTATCCTCGACCCTATCTTTATCTTCGCGTTCCGCTGGGGTATGATGGGCGCGGCGCTTGCCACGGTGCTGGGACAAATACTGACCGCCGCGCTGTCGGTCTGGTATCTGCGCCATATGAAAACGGTAACGCTGCAAAAAAACAGCTTTGGACTGTCGCGCGGGCTGATAAAGCGCTTTCTCACGTTGGGCACGGCCAGCTTTCTGTCCCAGATATCGCTGGTCGTCTCGATGGCGGCGGTGCAGAATATGTGTACCAAGTACGGTGCGCTCGACCCGGTGTTCGGGCAGCCGGCCTATGCGCAGATACCGCTGGCCGTGCTGGGCATCGTCATGAAGTTCTTCCAGATCGCCATTTCGGTCTCGGTCGGGCTGGCGGCGGGCTGCATCCCGGTCGTGGGCTATAATATCGGCGCCGGGCGGCGGGACAGGGCGAGAGCGCTGTTCAGCCACTTGCTCGCGGCTGAGGCGGCCGTGAGCGCGGTGGCGCTTCTGATCGTCGAGCTGTTCCCGCGGCAGTTGATAGGCATTTTCGGCGCGGCGCAGGAAAGCGCGTACTACACCGAATTTGCGGTCAAATGCTTTCGCATCTATCTGTGCATGATGGTTTTGGCGACGGTCAACAAGGGTGCGTTCATCTATTTGCAGGCGCTTGGCCGCGCCGCGGCGGCCACCATCGGCTCGCTGACGCGCGAGGTCGTGCTCGGTGTGGCGCTGCCCATTCTGCTGCCGCGCTTTTTTGGGTTGGACGGTCTGTTGTATTCCTTCCCGTTGGCGGATGCGCTGACCTTTGTCATCACCGTCTGCCTGATCCGCAAAACCTATCGGGCGCTGCGCGCCGACGCACCGGCCGGGCTGCCCCGGCGCGAACGGGGCGTGCCGCAGGAATCATGAAACAACAAAAAGGGGTGAATGAAGTATATGAAAGAGAAAACCTGTCCGGAATGCGCAAACCATTGCCCGGTATCCGCCCTGCAATGCGGCAAGGGCATGGCCTATTTCGGCCTGCGCGGGCAAGAGCCGGATGTGGACGCACAAACACTGGAGGCGCGGCTGGTCGCTCTGTTGCGGCGGTGCGGGCATCATCTGCATGACAACGCGGGGCGCGGCGCGGATGCTGCTGCGCTCACCGCCGCGCTGACCGGTGCGGACAAGGCCGCGCTGGAGACGCTGCTGCAAAAGCTGCTGGCCGCTTGGAAAAACGGCGCGTAAGGCGCGGCGCGCGGCTTGTCGGTTTTGGATAACCGGGCGCGCGCAAAACAAAGCGATTTGATAAATCCACGGCAGGAGACACCCTTCCTGCCGTGGATTTTGTGCGTAGGGCGATATGCCCATGGGACTGGATACCTACCCAGAAATCGCCGTATATCACAGGGGAATATATGGTCAAAATGCTGTTGGTTTTCGACAGAATTTTTGATAAAATATACAAGTAACATACCCGGTACACGCCGTGTCCGCCGCGCCCCTTGGCTGGGCGCGCGGGACGCAAAAACGCACACCAATCGAAAGGATACCACCTATGCTGTTCGAAGTCATCCAACTGATGCGGTCACGCTGGATGTTTTTCCTGAATTTGCTGCTGGAGCATCTGCAAATTTCCGCCGTTGCCATCCTGATCGCTATGGCGATCGGCCTGCTGGTCGGCGTTGCGATCAGCGAGTTTCAGAAAGGCGCCAAGCTCGTGATCGGTATTGTCAACTTTTTTTACACCATTCCGTCCATTTCTCTGCTCGGCTTTCTCATTCCGCTCTCCGGCATCGGCAACACCACCGCTGTTATCGCGCTGACCGTGTACGCCATGCTGCCCATGGTGCGGGGCACCTATACCGGGCTGACCAACGTCAGTCCGCTGCTCATCGAAGCCGCCACCGGCATGGGCAGCACAAGGCTACAGGTGCTGCTCAGGATCAAGCTGCCGCTGGCGATGCCAGTGATCGTCTCGGGCATACGGAGCATGGCAGTGATGACGATCGCGCTGGCCGGTATCTCCTCTTTCATCGGCGCTGGCGGTCTGGGCGTTGCAATATACCGCGGCATTACAACCAACAACAAGGCGATGACCATTGCCGGCAGCCTGCTGATCGCCCTGCTGGCAATCGTGGTCGATCTTATCATTGGATGTGCCGAAAAAGCGGCGAAAAAACACAGAATTTGATTTCGGAGGGAAAGAAAAATGAAAGCAATAAACAAAGGGCTCAGGCTGGCTCTCGCGCTTGTTTTGATGTTTACCCTGCTCGCAGGCTGCGGCAAGGACAGCGCCGTGCTGCATATGGCGACCAAGCCGATGACCGAGCAGTACATCCTCGGCAGCATGATGAAAACGCTCATCGAGCAGCAGACCGGCCTGCAGGTGGAGGTCACCGCGGGTGTTGGCGGCGGAACCTCCAACATCCAGCCTGCGATGGAAAAGGGGGATTTCGACTTTTACCCCGAATACACCGGGTCGGGCTGGAACATCGTGCTCAAGGAGGACGGCCTGTATGACGAGCACCTGTTCGACCGCCTGCAAGAGGGCTATCAGGCCATGGATATGACATGGACGGGTATGCTCGGTTTTAACAATACCTATGCGCTTTGCGTAACAAATGAAATCGCGGCGGAATATGGTCTGCAAACCTATTCCGATCTTGCTGCCGTCGCCGATCAGCTGGTGTTTGGCGCGGGATATGATTTCTTTGAGCGTGAGGACGGCTATGACGCGCTTTGCGAGACCTATGGGCTGAAGTTTAAGGATACCGTCGATATGGATATCGGGCTGAAGTATGACGCGATCAGCCAAAAGAAGATCGACGCGATGATCGCTTTCACCACGGATGGCCAGTTGTCCGTGGCCGACGTGGCCGTGCTGGAGGATGACAAGGGGCTGTATCCCTCCTATATGTGCGGCTTTGTCGTGCGCCGCGCGGTGCTGGACGAGCATCCGGAATTGCAGCAGGTATTTGACGGGGTGGAAAACCTGATAACCGATGCCGAAATGGCTGAGATGAACTATCAGGTCGAGGCCGAGGGCAAGGAGCCGGAGGAGGTCGCGGACGCATTCCTGCGCGCGAAGGGACTGCTGCAATGAACGCGATCGAGTACCGCAATGTCCGCATGGCCTATGGGGATAAGGTAGTCATCGACCGGTTTGACCTTGATGTGCCGCAGGGTGCGTTTGTCACGATGATCGGCTCGTCCGGCTGCGGCAAGACGACCATCCTGAAAATGGCAAACGGCCTGCTCCACCCGACCGCTGGAGACGTGGTGGTGGATGGGCAGAACACAAAGGCAGTCGACCTGACTGCGCTGCGCCGCAACATCGGCTACGCGATACAGGGCAGCGTGCTGTTTCCGCACATGACGGTCGAAAAAAATATCGCCTATGTGCCAAGTCTGCTCAATAAGGCGGACAAAAAGCGCACCGCGCAGGCGGTCGCCAAGTGGATGCGCATTGTCGGGCTGGACGATTCGCTGCGTGGCCGCTACCCGGCTGTGCTGTCCGGCGGCCAGCAGCAGCGCGTCGGCATTGCCCGCGCACTTGCCGCGTCGCCCGATATCCTGCTGATGGACGAGCCGTTCGGCGCAGTCGACGAGATCACGCGCGTCTCTTTGCAGGACGAGATCGCGCGCATCCATCAGGAGACCGGCATCACCGTGCTGTTCGTCACCCATGATATAGGGGAGGCGCTGCGGCTGGGAACCAAGGTGCTGGTGATGAATGAGGGTGCGATCCACCAGTTCGCCCCGCCGGAGGAGATACTGGCGCACCCGGCGACCGATTTCGTCCGGCGGCTGGTGGGCAAGGAGCGGCAGCGCGGCGGTGTGCAAGCGCGGTAACAACCGGACAGAAGGGGATATCAGCGGTCGCTGGCATCCCCTTTTCCGCGTCCAAGGGACAGGGACGCGGCGGCCGGGTGCGTATCCAAGGCGCGCAAAACCCCCGAAAGCCATGTAAAATAGCATTTCGGGGGGTGTAACGTGATGGGCAACCGGTCGGTACGCCGCTGCTCAGCCACCGGGCAGCATGCGCTTGTCCACAAGGCACTTGCGGCCTTGCGCAAGCGACTGCCGGATATCGACGATCTCATACCCGCCGAGACAGCGCACGTCGGAATCCGGATTGTAGCCCTTGGCGTGGCAATACTCGGCCAGCTGCTTCGCATCGTTGGCGTAGGCGATCAGGTAATAACCGCTGTCGCCGTACTCATAGGGGTCGATCCAGTAATACAGCGCCTTGTAGCTGTAAAAGTATTCGATCTTCTTGTCGGCGCTGTTTGCCAGCTCCTCAGCGCTCAGTATGTCGGGTGCTTGCGCCGTATAGTCCATACAGTCCTTCACTTTCATAAGCGGCTGTCCTTTCTTTCTGTGTTTGGCTGACCGGTTTTTAGGGATAATCTGGCGACCGTCTCCACATGGGTCGAGGAAACAGCATTGATGTCAGATTGCCCCTGTTCGTTCTCGGAAACAAATCGACTAATCTCTTCCGTCCCGGCTAATTTCAATAGTTCTCGGAAACAAATCGCAGTTGTTTTAATTCTTTCAAAAAGACAACTGCTATTAGTCTTTTTTAGGATACTTCCATATTGCAATTAATTCATCTGATAGCATTTCTGCTCTGGCTAAAATTTCAGCTTCGCCCCATTTGCTTACAGTTGTCAAATAACTGCTAATTCTTATTGGTGTGTGTCTATATCCTATGGCATTTCCTGCCTTGTCAGTACAATCAACTTTATCCGAGAACCTCTTATTCTGATACTCAGAATTATACCCAGTTAATGTAAGATTGCCAATTGTATGGACATAGGTTTCATGAATTCGATTCGCATCTGCTCCAAGGTCAGATTTCCAATCATCAGACAGTGTTTGCGGCATAATATGTTCAATTGTATACTCAGAAGTAGGAACATACTCTTTTCTTCTATTATTCTCAAGTTTATCCAGAATTGTTTTAGTCCTGGAAGAACTTAATGAATAAATTTTTAGGGTTTTGAGCGTGTCCTTAATTTCAGTATCACTTGGCATTCTCTGCGCCCAAGTCAACGAAAACAGATTTGCTTTAAATGATTGTAACTGATTGGTAGCATTAAGGCTCTTCAGCATGGAAATACAGACTGGTCCAGCACTATTAGTTGGCAACGCACATATAGCCCTACGCATCCAATACGATTCCATAATTGTAAGAATTTCAACAACATCGTCATCAGCGATGAGACCATCATTTCTGTCCGAGAGAAGTTTTAAGATTGCCGGAGTAATCTTAAACTGTCCTGTCTTCCGGACCTTATATAAGGCTCTTTGTATACGTGTGCCTTTATCAGAAGCGGTATTCCATTCTGTATAGTACTTAGTATACTGATGGATTTGTTTTACAATTCCTTCTGTTCCAGCAGCTTTGTTCTCATAGTAGTAATTTTTGAATACATCATAATAATCTCCAACTAACTGCCGCTGCAAAACAGACGTCATATAATAATTGAAGAAATTTTCAAATTGAGAAGATTCGCCAGATTCCATTCCGAGAGCTTTCTCCATAGGATGCCAATATTCCAGATACAGTTTTGTCTGCTTTGACGGCTCGACTGTCATCAGGAGAAAATTGCGAATTTTGTCAGCAGTAGAAAGCGGCAATCCTGTACTATTCACCGTCTCAAATACTAACTGTGCATTATCTTCGGGAACAAGACAAATGTCGACTAATCTCAGCTTTTTTATTCCATCATACACCAATTGAGGTTCAACATCACTGTCGCAAAGAGCCTTGTAGATGATGCCATAATTCTCGAAAATCTTGCTCCTTTTAATATCATCCGGCTTAGTTCGATTTTCGAGAAGTTTCTTCCACGCATAGAAGTCTTCTTCATTTAACCTTACTTTGTAATATGTATCCCCAGTCTCGTCCTCATTTATCAGATATCTGCGAGACAATTTTTCTAATGATGTGGTTGCTTTATTATAATCAACATTATCAACTATTTTCGCTCTTGTATAGTCCCCAAGAGCAAGTAACACAATTGAGATTGTAGTAAGACGCTGCTGTCCGTCAATCACCAAGTATTCCTTTACTGCGGAAGCATGCATCGCGTTCTGCTTTGCAAGATAGATGACAGACCCAATAAAATGGCAAGGCCTTTCATTATCTTTTGCCACCTTTAGAATGTCATCTATCAATTTTAAGCAATTATCCTTCTTCCAGCTATATTTTCGCTGATAAATTGGAACATAGTATTGAGCCTCTGCCCCTAAAAACTTTGTCAATTCTGTATCTATCGCTTTCATAGCGCACTCCTTTATTGCCTATTCCATCACATCATGCTCTTAAGGATTACAGATGCAATGTTTTTTCCCTCACGCCAGTCACTTCCGGTCTTAGCAATCGTGGTTTTATATCGTCCATCGCCGTAATAGGTGAGTCGATAATGCTTACCTTCCTCAGTAATCTCAAATCCCAATTCTAAAAGCTGCTGACGCATTGAAGCCGATAAAGTTTTGTAGTCTTTAAACAAAACTTTCACGGTGCGTTCTCTTTCGTCTCGAATATTCTGATAATCGTTAGCATTAAGCACATCAGTCAGAACATCCCATCTTCTTGTCTTCTCACCAAGATTTTTGAGTTTCTCAGCAATAGCGTCCAGAATCATCTCTCTGATTTCGCCTTGATAAAACTCTTCCTCTTCGCCCAAATACAGTATCGGCATATTGTCTGCACTACTCATTTTAGAACGCAACCCTTGGTTCTCATATGTAAGAATTTCATTTGCACGGGTCAATTCTTCGACCTGTTTTTTCAGCCTTTGAATATCCTCGTCCACAGATTCAATCAGTTCATCGGCTTCGGCCGCCACACGCACTTTCTCTGATTCAGCCGCCAGCAATTCTGCACCCTTAGAACTCAGTCGATCCCTTAGAAGCGCATTACTTACGCCTTGCCAAGTATACAGCTTATCCATCATCTGAGCGTTACAATACTGAATTACACTGCGAATAACCTTCTCAGAAAGAACAGCATCGATGCCTTCGTATGCGCGATACAGATACTTCTTATGGCCATACGCATTATTGGGGAAGTACACACCAATAGCACCATGGAATTCATTTTTGTCATCACACTGCCGACGGATTCTTCCGTTCAGCCATGTGCCTTCTTCAACAAGCACATGGGCAACACCTTTCAGCCTTCCAGATAATTTCCAAATATCCACCGGATCTTCACCGTAGTAGGTTTTGGAGATATAAACAACAGGAAGTCTGTATCTTGCAGTTCCATTGATTACATCTGTCAGCAAACCCACATTATCCGTTTTGATAAAAATCGGCTTGCGTAACATCGGCAGAATACCGTCATCCTTCAGATAGCCATGTTCTATAAGTAGCGTTATAAAATGTGGTGTGGAAAAGGTAGGGTCAATAACCAATGCCTCTTCCAAATAGCTGCGGTCAAGCTGGATAGACATTTTCATGTCATTGAAGTTCATGACATAGTCTGTATCCCAGACCACACCGTCTGCCTCCGTTTTTTCATAACGGACAGCGATAATATTCTCATTGCGGTATTCCTCAATAGCAAGCCACATTGATTCAGTGCCGTACCTGATATTGCGTTCGCCGTTCCATTCGATACCTTGAATGATGTTTTCTTCATGAGGACTGCCTTGATTCCACTCCAGAACCAGCTGGATAAAGGAGTCCTTTGTCATTGTTTCGTTGATTTCAAGTAGCGTAGAAAATAAAATCATATGACATCTTGCCTCCGTATTTTACACAGAAAGAGACATAAGATTCTTTCTCAGAGCCTGTCCCTCAATAGGAACATAGCAGGAATCCACAATAAGTTCTCTTCCCAGAATATCTTCCAGTGCAATGGTCTGCCATGT
>NZ_JALFLA010000076.1 GCF_022775115.1 Agathobaculum sp. | reverse complement strand
CACATAAAATTCGCCATTGAAGCCCTTGAGCATTTCATTGCGCAGACTGCCTACTGAAATATGCAATGCTTCCGCTATCTCGACCTGCGTATAGCCATTCGTCCACATCTCGTAGATGATTCTGCGATCCTCATCTGTGATTTTATTGATTTTAGCATTCATAGTATCACCCCGCTTTCACACATAAAAAAATAAGTGCAGCATGAGACCAACTGTCTCTTGTTGCACTTATTTTTACAACTTACCTATAAAAAGCGGATGGACTTTTCCCATCCGCTTTCTCATTTTCCCTAAAGCACCACCGCGCAAGGCAAAAAACCGGACGGCCAAACCGTCCGGTTTTGTCGTGTCAGCCCCACCGCACCCGACAGGGCATTTTTGCATCCCATATCCAAGCAGCGCAGCTTACAGCACCTTGCCCAGGAAATCCTTCAAGCGCGGATGCTGCGGGTTGGCAAAGAACGCCTGCGGCTCGTTCTGCTCGACGACGTTGCCGCCGTCCATGAACAGCACACGGGTGGCAACCTCGCGGGCAAAGCCCATCTCGTGCGTCACCACGACCATCGTCATGCCGTCATCCGCCAGCTCCTTCATGATCTCAAGCACCTCGCCGACCATCTCCGGGTCGAGCGCCGAGGTCGGCTCGTCAAACAGCATCACATCCGGGTTCATCGCAAGCGCGCGGGCGATGGCAATGCGCTGCTGCTGGCCACCCGAAAGCTGAATGGGATAGCGGTCGGCCTTGTCCGGCAGGCCGACGCGGCTGAGCAGCTCCATCGCGCGCTTGTCCGCCTCCGCGTCGGTCATGATCTTGAGCTTGACCGGCGCAAGCTTGATATTCTCCTTGACCGTCAGATGCGGGAACAGGTTGAACTGCTGGAACACCATACCCATCTTGCGGCGCACAATATTAATATCGGTCTCCTTAGAGGTAATGTTCTGCCCCTCAAAGATGATACTGCCGCCGGTCGGCTCCTCGAGCAAGTTTAGACAGCGCAGAAAGGTCGACTTGCCCGAGCCGGACGGCCCGATGATGACGACCTTCTCACCCTTTTCAATGCGTTCATTCACGCCCTTCAGCACCTCATGGTCGCCAAAGGACTTATGCAGGTCTCTAACGACGATCACTTTCGCGCAGCCTCCTTTCGAGCATACCGAGCAGTCTGGTCAAAATCAATACGATGACCAGATAGATGACCGCCAAGCTGATATAGGGTACATAGGCCGAATAGGTGTTGGCAACGATGTTCTGCGCCTGCTTGGTCACATCGCGCAGCATGACGACCGAGACCAGCGAGGTATCCTTCAAAAGCGTTATCATTTCATTACCCAGCGCAGGCAGAATGTTTTTGAATGCCTGCGGGATGATGATATACCACATGGTCTGCCCGTAGCTCAGGCCAAGCGAGCGCCCGGCCTCCATTTGCCCGCCGCTGATCGACATCAGGCCCGAACGTGCGATCTCGGCCACATATGCGCCTGAATTGATGCCCAGAGCAACGATGCCGCAGAGGATCGAGCCCATCTCGTCCTTGGGCTGCATGACAACGTAGCACATGATGAGCAACTGCACCATCATCGGCGTGCCGCGGATGACGGTCAGATAGACCTTGCAGACCGCGTTCAAAATGCTCAGCAGCGGGTTAGGCTTGCCGATGCGCCGCGAATCATGCGCCGAGCGGATGATGGCAATGACCAGACCGATCACCACGCCCAGCAGCAGCGCGCCGATCGTCACGATAAAGGTGATCTTCAAGCCGCTCAGCAGCCACTTCCAGCGATCCTGATAGATAAAAGTCTGGTAAAGCTGAAAGAAAAAGTTCTGAAGTCCCTTAGGCAGACCTTGTATCCAGCCGGGGGCTGCAAGTATCCAATCTGCAAATTTGATGCCGATCACAGATTATCCCCTCTCCTTGTTCAAAATCGGCAAAAGGGGCGGCGTCTGTGCGCCGTCCCCTCTGGTGTTCCGCCGCATTACGCAGCCGTGATATACTTGCCGACGATCGCGTCGATCGTGCCGTCCTCCTTGAGCGCGGCCATGGCAGCGTTCACCTTGTCCAGCAGCTCGGTATTGCCCTTGTTGACAGCAGCCGCGTAATCCTCGGTGATGTACTCGGTATCGAGGATGACCAGACCCTCGTTGGCCGCGACAAAGGCCTTGGCCGGCTCGTTGTCGATAACAACGCAGTCCACCTGACCATTGGCCAGCGCGGCGACCGCCATCGCGCCGTTTTCAAACTGCTTGACATTCTCCTGACCGTAGTCGCCGGTGCAGTAGATATCGCCGGTCGTGCCGGACTGCACGCCGATGGTCTTGCCCGCCAGATCGTCCGGCGTGGTGATCGGCGAGCCTTCGGGCACGATAATGACCTGCACGCCGGTCGAGTAGGAATCGGTAAAGTCAACGCTCTCAGCGCGCTCCTCGGTCACAGTCATACCGGCCAGCACGATGTCGATCGTATCCGACTGCAACGCAGGAATCAGCGAATCGAACGCCATATCGGTGATCTGCAGCTCCATGCCGAGCTTGTCGGCAATGGCAGCGGCAATCTCAGCGTCGATACCGGCAACCTGATTGTTCTCATCCATAAACTCATACGGCGGAAACGCGGCGTTGGTGCCCATGCGCAGGGTACCGCCCTCGGCCGCACCGGTGTCAGCCCCGGCCTGCGCGTTGGTATTGTTGCCGCCGCAGCCGGTGAGCAGCATCGAGCCGGCCAGCACCATGCTCAGCATGGCAGCAGAAAGCTTCTTCATAGGTATTACTCCTCTCAATATTCGGCTGAAACACAACCGATCCATTCAAACAAGATTTATTATACAATGCTGTGTTTAAAAATGCAACCTCAAAATCGGCAAAATACAGGATTTTATTATGGCAAATTTTATAGCGCGCCATTTTGTGACAAGCCGCCTGCACGCGGCATAGTCTGACAGCATCAAAACCGTTTTGGAGGTATTGCTATGTCATCCCGTTCTCCCGCTTCTACATACCGCCCCACCGTGCACACCGCCACGATCGAGACCCCCACCGGTTGGCTGCCCATCCGCGCTGAACCGCGCTCGACCGCCTGTGTGATCGGCCAGCTGACGGATGGAGAGGTGCTCTCCCTCTGCGGCCGGTGCGGCAGCTGGTTTGCCACCTATTACGACGGGCGCAAGGGCTATCTACCCGCCGACTGCCTTGTGCTTCATTACTAAAG
The DNA here is from genome assembly GCF_022775115.1 of Agathobaculum sp. Classification (GTDB taxonomy): domain Bacteria; phylum Bacillota; class Clostridia; order Oscillospirales; family Butyricicoccaceae; genus Agathobaculum. The sequence continues at coordinate 28,931 of NZ_JALFLA010000076.1, read as the reverse complement.
CACTGCGCACCCCCACCTTGGACGCATGTGGCAGACGATGTTTGCCGCATTCCGTCAATGCAGCCAGATTTATGTCGTCATTTTGCCTTGCGTTTATCCTGTCGGCACAGTATAATAAATGTGTTTGATGCGATAAATGAGGAGGTACTGAAAAGAGTGTATCAGATATTGAAAAAGAAGACGCTCAACGTCAACACCAAGCTGATGGTGATCGACGCGCCCCATGTTGCGCGCAAGGCCGAACCCGGCCAATTCATCATCCTGCGCGTTGATGAGGACGGCGAGCGCATCCCGCTGACGATTGCGGAGTACGACCGTGCCAAGGGCACGGTGACGATCATCTTTCAGGAGGTCGGCGCAACCACGCAGGCGCTTGGTATGCTGAACGAGGGTGACTGCCTGTGCGACTTTGTCGGCCCGCTTGGCCGCGAGAGCGAGCTGGAGGGGCTGAAGAAGGTCGCGGTCGTCGGCGGTGGCCTTGGCTGCGCCATCGCCTACCCGCAGGCCAAAAAGCTGCACGAAATGGGCTGTGAGGTCGACCTGATCGCAGGCTTCCGCTCCAAGGATCTCATCATCCTTGCCGACGAGATGAAGGCTGCCAGCACCAATCTGTACATCGTCACCGACGACGGCTCGAACGGCCGCAAGGCGCTCGTCACGCAGGTTTTGCAGGAGCTGATCGACGCGGGCAACCAGTATGACGCAGTCATCGCCATCGGCCCGATGATTATGATGAAGTTCGTGTGCGAGACCACCCGCCCCTACGGCATCAAGACCGTCGTTTCAATGAACACCATCATGGTGGACGGCACCGGCATGTGCGGCTGCTGCCGTCTGACCGTCGGCGGCGAGACAAAGTTCGCCTGCGTAGACGGCCCGGACTTCGACGGCCATCTGGTCGATTTTGACAGCTCTATGCGCCGCGCCGCCATGTACAAGGCGCAGGAAAAGGCCGCGGTCGAGCGCCGCGAGGCGCACTGCAACCTGTACAAGAAGGAGGTCGAATAACATGGCGAATATGAATCCCAAAAAAGTCCCCATGCCTGAGCAGCCGGCGGACGTTCGCAATAAGAATTTTGAAGAAGTAACGCTGGGCTATACCCCTGAAATGGCGATCGAAGAGGCCAAGCGCTGCCTCAACTGCAAGCACAAGCCCTGCATCTCCGGCTGTCCGGTGCAGGTCAAGATCCCCGAGTTCATCGCGCTGGTTGCCGAGGGCAAGTTCCTCGAAGCCGCCGCCAAGATCAAGGAGACCTCCGCGCTGCCCGCCGTGTGCGGCCGCGTCTGCCCGCAGGAGACCCAGTGCGAGGAGATTTGCGTGCGCGGCATCAAGGGTGAGGCGGTCGCCATTGGCCGTCTGGAGCGCTTTGTTGCCGACTACGCCCGCGAGAGCGGTGAGGAAAAAATCATAAAGCCTGTGCCCAACGGCCACAAGGTCGCGGTCATCGGCGCCGGCCCCGCCGGTCTCACCTGCGCAGGCGATCTGGCGCAGCTCGGCTATGCCGTCACCGTGTTCGAGGCGCTGCATACGGCGGGCGGCGTACTGATGTACGGCATCCCGGAGTTCCGTCTGCCCAAGGAGATCGTGCAGAAGGAGATCGACACGCTCAAGGAGCTTGGCGTCACCTTTGTGCTCAATTTTGTCGTCGGCCGGTCGGAGACGATCGACGAGCTGTTCGAGGACGGCTATGAGGCCGTATTTATCGGCTCGGGCGCGGGTCTTCCGTCCTTTATGGGCGTGCCGGGCGAGAATGCCAACGGCGTATACTCAGCCAACGAATACCTGACCCGCATCAACCTGATGAAAGCCTACGAAAAGGATGCCGAAACCCCCATCCAGCACGCGCACAAGATCGCCATCGTCGGCGGCGGCAATGTCGCCATGGACGCGGCGCGCTGCGCCAAGCGCATGGGTGCGGAGGAGGTCTATATCGTCTACCGCCGCTCGGAGGCCGAGCTGCCCGCCCGTCTTGAGGAGATCGACCACGCCAAGGAGGAGGGCATCATCTTCAAGTTCCTGACTGCGCCGCTCGAGGTGCTGACCGACGAGGAATACAACGTCACCGGTCTGCGCTGCCAGCAAATGGAGCTAGGCGAGCCGGACGCCTCAGGACGCCGCCGCCCTGTCCCGGTCGAGGGCAGCGAGTTCACGATTGAGCTGGACTGCGTGATTCCGGCCATAGGCACCAGTCCGAACCCGCTGATCCGCACCACCACCCCGGGTCTGGACACCAACCGCAAGGGCTGCATCGTGGCCGACGATGAGCACGGCATCACCTCCAAGGAGGGTGTGTTCGCCGGTGGCGACGCCGTCACCGGTGCGGCTACCGTCATCCTCGCCATGGGCGCGGGCAAGCGCGCCGCTGCCGCGATGGATGAGTACATCCGCAGCAAGCAGTAAGCGCGCAAACCAGCACCGCAAACAAAAACAAGGGCGGATACCAACCGGTATCTGCCCTTTTGTTATGCCGTGCCGCCCCAACTGCGGCGCAAACTCGAGTATGGCAGGAGCAAGGCCGCGACCGTGCTTGCAGGCCGCCGCAGCCTTGCTCCATAGCGCCCCGGGCCACGCCCGCGGCTTATTTATAGTAGTCTACAAAGTCAAATGCGCCGATTGCGCCGCAAACCTCACATACATCCGGACGCTCATCAAAGGTCGCGCCGCAGAACTGGCAGCGGTAGCCCTGCGCCTTCTGGCGGGGCGCGGAAACCACTTCCTCGGCTTCCTCATCCTCGGCCGCCTCAGCCGCCGGCGCGGACGAAGGCGCGACCGCAGGATCGGCCTTTTTCAGCTTGGCGAGCAGCGTCATAAAGCGGCTCTCGTGGCTGCGCTCGATGCTTGCCACACGCTCAAACATGGTGGCCAGCTCCTCAAGGCCGTCCTCTCTGGCCTGCTTTGCAAACGAGGGATACATATCCTGCCACTCGTCATATTCCCCACGCGCCGCCTGCAGCAGGCAGGTCTTGGTGTCGCCCGGCTTGCCGTAAAGCTGCTCGAACCAGAACTTCGCGTGCATCATTTCATTCTTAGCCATCTGCTCAAACGCAAAGGCTACCTCTTCATCGCCGTTCTCACGAGCCGCCTGCGCAAAGTATGTATACTTGTTGCGGGCAATGGACTCGCCAGCCAGCGCTTTGCGAAGATTTTCTTCTGTTTTTGTGTTCTGAATTCCCATTTTAAAATCCTCCTTTTCATACCTAAAATGGAAAATATCAAGGGGATTCCCCCCTACTGCCATCTATACTACTACGTATGTAGAATATATTCCAGTTACATTTTGATTACATATTGACGCGACATATGTACAAATATGGTGGATATTCTGCAAACCATGTAACATCCGCTGCTCTTTTGTCTTTACCGGCCGGCATTTAGGCCGATCTGCACCAACGCAGCCGTGCCATTCACCAGCGCCTGCTCGTCAATATCAAAGCAGTCATGGTGCAGCGGATTGCACTTACCCGCCGCCTCATTGCGCGCACCGATGAAGAAGTAGCAGCCGGGCACGTGCTCCAAAAACCACGCGAAATCCTCTCCACCGGTCGTTTTCTCCAGATGCACCAGTGCCTGCGCGCCGAACAGCGTCTCGACGGCCTGCCGCGCGATCTCAGTCGAGGCCGGCTCATTGATGGTCGCGGGTGTGCAGCGCCGGTAGGTGAAGTCACAGCTTGCGCCAAAGGTCTGCGCCGCCGTGCAGGCGACCTGCTCCAGACGCTTTTCGGTCGCGTCCCGCACCGCGGGGCTGAACGAGCGCACCGTACCAGCCAGCCTTACCTCATTTGCGATGATGTTGGATGAGGTACCGCCCTCGATCGTACCGATCGTCACGACCACCGGCTCAAGCGGCGTGGTATTGCGGCTGACGACCGTTTGCAGTGCGCTCACCACATGGCAGGCGGCTACGATCGCGTCCACCGCGTTGTGCGGCTGCGCACCGTGCGCGCCCTTTCCCTTGACGGTCAGGTAGATGTTATCCGCACTGGCCATGCGCGGCCCCGGCTCGACCGAAAATGTGCCGACCGGCAGATCGACCCAGATATGCGCACCGAATACGCGGTCAAGGTCGGCCAGCTGCGGCAGCTCGCACATGGCGCGGCCGCCTTCGATCAGCTCTTCGGCAGGCTGGAAGATCAGCTTGAGCGTGCCGCACAGTTCGCTCTGGTGCGCCTTGAGCACACGCGCGGCCGTCAGCAGCATGGCAACGTGGCAATCGTGTCCGCAAGCGTGCATCACGCCCGGATTTTCCGAAGCATATGCACACGCGCCCTTTTCCGTGATCGGGAGTGCGTCCATATCGGCACGCAGACCAATAACCGGCCCCGGCGCACCGCCTTCCAGCACAGCGATCACGCCCGTGCCGCACACCTTTTCATACGGAATCTCCAGCGCGTCCATCTGCGCACAAATGAGTGCCTGCGTGCGCGTCTCCTGCCAGCCCAGCTCGGGATGGCGGTGAATATCGCGGCGCAGCGCGATCAACTCGTCCCGCAGCCGCAGGACTTCCTCCATGATACTCATATGTCCCCTCCTCTTCTCGATCATGAGCGACCGGTGATGCGCCGTCCATCCTGTGGATGCCGCCCGTCACCGGGCGCTGCTTTATCAGCATCAACCTTGCTGCAAACCGGGCATTTCACCCGACCAGCGGATACTGGTCAAGGTCGTTCGGCACGGCGACCGTCACCTGCCCACCCTGCTCCACCAGCTGCATGACGCTTTTCACCGTGCCGCTGACCTCCTCACCGGAAAATACCAGCTGCACCTGCTGTGCGCTGACATAGCCATCCGCCGTGGTCTGCGTGACCGACAAATCCTCGATCCTAAGCGCCTCCACTTCACCGACTGCGGCCTTCGCAGCTTCGAGCACGGCATCCAGCCGCGCCATGCCCGCCTTGCTGTACGCGATGGTATAGCTGCCTGCGGGTATGGCCGTGACGCTTTCGATCAGCGCGACCGGCACACGCGCATATCCCGTGAAGGCCGCGCTCATCTGCGCCTCGCTGAGCGCGCGGCGCGAGCGCACACCGTCCTGCCGCAGATAGCGGTAGCCGCCGGCAGTGTAGCTCTCCGCCGTGAAGGTCTTTTCCAGCCCGCCCGGAGCCGTCAGCGTCACCGTGCGCTGGCTCAGCGAGGTGCGAGCCGCCAGATCGAGCGCAATGCTCTCATCGCTTTGCATGGCAAAGCTGCCCGCATCCAGGGTCAGTGCATGGGTGAGGGAGAGCGCGGTCACACCGTCCATCTTATCCGTCGCGCGGCGGTAAGCCGCATAATCCGCAAACAACGCACGGTACGGCTCTGCCGCCGCAGCATCGACCGCGCCCTGTCCGGTCAGCTGGTCAAGCAGCGTCTGCTGCTCATCCTTGGGCGCAATGGACAACGCGGTATAGCTGGCCGCGGCCACATGGTCGCGCAGAAAACGTGCCTCGTCCACGGTCGCCGGGTCGTACAGGCCGATCGACAGCGCAAAATCCGCAGCCTCGCGGTAAGTAAAATCGCCCGCACGCTCGGTATAGCCGAGTGCGCGCAGGAGAAACGCCGCGTACATCCGCGCGGTGCACATGCTCTGCGGGTCGAATGTGCTCTCAGTCACGCCGGTGGTCAGCCCATTTTGATAGAGATACTGCACATAGGGCTTCTGCCAGTCATCCAAATCGGTAAACGGTGCGTCATACGGCAGCGCGCGCGCCTCGTCCTCCTTACCGAGCAGGCGCACCAGCATGGCTGCCGCCTCGGCGCGCGTGGGCGCGCGGTCGAGCTCATAGCCCTGCGCCGTGCCTTGGAACAGGCCGAGCGCTTTCAGATGGTCAGCGCATTCCGTAAAATCAGCAGCAAACACCGAAACCGTCAACGCGCCGGCGAGCAGCACGCCCGCGCAGACCGTTCGAAGCAACTTGTTCATACAAAAATCTCCTTTGTGGTATCCTATGATAACAGGCCGCGCCGTATCCTCCGGCGCTGCTTTTCATTATAGCACGCAAATGTATTTTTTCAAGCCGCAAAGGCAAACTACTGAAAAGATAAGAGCCGATGTCCCCCATACAGCCGGTCTCTTTTCCTGATTCTTGCATTATGAAGGGAGCGCTATCCATGACCAGTCTGCAAAAATGCGGCGTGATCGGCGTCGGCTTTGTCGGCGCGACGAGCGCCTATACACTGGCGACCTCGGGGCTGTTTTCCGAGCTTGTGCTGGTGGACATGAACCAGAAAAAAGCAGAGGGCGAAGCCGCCGACATCAACCACGGCGTATCCTTTGCCAAGCCCTGCCGTGTGCGCGCGGGCAGCTACGCCGACCTTGCCGGCTGCGGCCTGATCGTCATCGCCGCAGGCGCAAACCAAAAGCCGGGCGAGAGCCGCGTCGAGCTGCTCGGCCGCAACCATGCCATTCTGTCCTCCATCATCGGACAGCTGATGGCGGTCAACCGCTACGCTGTACTGCTGATCGTCTCCAACCCGGTGGACGTGCTCACCTATATGGCGCAAAAGCTCTCCGGCCTGCCCGCCGGGCGCGTGATCGGCTCGGGCACTGTGCTGGACACCGCGCGGCTCAAATACCTTGTCGGGCAGCACGTCGGCGTGGACAGCCGCAATGTCCATGCCTTTATCATCGGTGAGCACGGCGACAGCGAGCTTGCCGTCTGGTCAAGTGCCAACATCTCGGGCGTTGATCTTGCTGATTACTGCCGCATCACCGGCAAGGATGATTCATTCGGCGCAATGCAGCGCATTTACGAGAACGTGCGCGACGCAGCCTACTCGATCATCGAGAGCAAGGGCGCGACCTATTACGGCATCGGCATGGCCGTGCGCCGCATCGCGGAGGCCATCGTGCGCGACGAGCATTCGGTGCTGCCGGTCTCCTCGCTCATCACCGGGCACTACGGCGTGGACGATCTCTGTCTCGGCCTGCCGACCGTTGTGGGCAAAAACGGGGCGGAAACCGTGCTGGATATCCCGTTGTCAGACGATGAGCTGCGCGCCTTGCAAGCCTCGGCCAAAAAAATGAAATCGGTCATCGCCGAGCTGGGCATGTAAGCCCGCCACGCAGTTTCCACCAAAGAAAAATCGGAACGGCATTGCATCCGTTCCGATTTTTTGTTCTGTTACGCCGCAGCAGCAGGAGCCTCGACCTCGGTCATAGTACCCATATCCGTGTAGGTATCCAGATCGGTCGGCAGCGTGATCTGCACGCCGTCACCCAGCGCCTTGATCGTGTAGTCTGCCTTCATGCTCATATCCATCGTGGTGCCTTCCACCGTCATCGAAAGCATAGCAGACATATTCATCGCGGTGAGCTTGCCATCGGTCAGCGTCAGAGAGGAATTGATATCCTTGATCTCCATCGCAATGTCCTCTTTCGCCACGCCTACCTGCTGCAGCACAGAGCTGATCATGCCGGTCAGGCCGCTGGGAGAGTAGGTGATGACCGTCTTGTTGCCCGTGGTCTCAATCGAATCGATCAGGCAGATCGGCTCAGACTGCTGGGGCATCTGCGTCATATCACCCATCTGCTCCATCATGTCGTCAAAGCTCATCGCCATCTTCATTTTCTCGCCCTGCATGTTCATGTAGTACCAGCCATTAGTGTAGTACATTTCGATGGGCATATCCATCGTGCTGTCCTCACCCTCGCCTGTCAGCTCGGCCGCCAGCTTCATCTGCGCCGCGCCGACGAGCGCCAGCTTGGACTGATCCATCTTTTCCAGATCCATGTCTGCCTTCAGGTTGACCGGCATGGTCAGGCTCATGAACGGCTCGCCTTCCATCTTAACGTCCGCGCTGATGTTCATATCCATGTCCATCTTGGTCGCGTTCATCTCGTCGGACACGGCAACATATGCGTCATACGCCTTGAAGAATGCCTGCAGATTGGCGGCCTTGGTCTGATCGACTGCACCATCCGCCACCAGCTTATCCAGCAGGTCGGTCTCGCCATCCTTTACCCCGGTGTGGAGCGCGGTCAGGCTCATCGCGGCGACATGGTCGCGCAGGAAGTTGGTCTCATCGCAGTTGGCGATATCGACCAGACCCAGCGACTTGCCGTAGTCGACAGCGCCCGCATAGGTGAAGTCTCCGTCCGCAGCATCGCTGTAACCCAGCGCGCGCAACAGGAAGGTGGTGTACATCTGCGCAGTGCACTTGCCCTCCGGCTCAAAGGCCGTTTCCGAAGCACCGTTGGCCAGCTTATTGGTGTACAGATACTGCACATAGGGCTTCTGCCAATCGTCCAGGTCGGTAAAGGGCGCGGTGTACTCCAGCCCCTTGGCCTCGGCCTCCTTGCCGAGCAGACGCACCAGCATGGTAGCCGCTTCGGCGCGGGTGGGCGCGCGGTCCAGCTCATAGCCCGCGGTGCCGCCTTGGAACAGGCCGACATCCTTCAGCTTATCCGCGCTGGACTCAAAGCTGGCCGCACCCGCGGTGGCCGCCAACCCCGCAGCAACCAGCACGCCGGCCACAGCAAGACGCAGTTTTTTCTTCATATGTCTTTTCCTCCTTCTATTGCAGCGCATTTTCAGGCTGCTCTATGTTATAGTTTAACAGATTGCAGAAAAATTTCAAGCAAAAGCATCGTGATTTTGCCGTTGTTAACAATTTGTTCATATTCTCTATGTAACGGCGCGGCGGAATAGTTCTCGCACCGCGGCAGCTCATTTCTGGACAATGGTCAGATGCGGATACGCGATGTCCACGCCGTTCCCGTCGTAGGCTTTTTTGATGCCCTCGAGCACAGCACACTTGAGCGCGAACGCTGTGCCGTTATCCTTTGCCCACAGCGACGCACGCAGCACGACCGCGCTGTCTGCCAGCGCAAGCACGACCACCTGCACCGGCGGGGCGTTCTCGGCCTTTTGCGCCTCGGTGCGCACATCCAGATATGCCGGCTGGCGCGCGACCTCATCAATCAGCAGCTGTTTGGCAAGGTCGATATCGGACTCATACGTCACGCCGACCTCAAGGAACACGCAGACCTTGCTGTCGGCATAGTCGGCGTTCTCGATGATCGCGCTGTTCATCTTGCTGTTGGGGATGATGACGCGCTTGCTTTCCATGGTGCGGATGGTCGTGTGGTGCAGCGTGATCTCCTCGATCACGCCCGAAATGTTGTTATCCACATAGCGCACCACATCGCCCATCTTAAACGGCTTGAACGCGAGGATCATCACCCCGCTGACCACACTGCCCAGCGCCTCCTGCGCGGCCAAACCGCCGACAACAGCGATCACGCCGCCGGCCGTCAGCACCGTTTTAACCGCACCTGACAGCAGCGGAATGCTTGACACGATGATGATGAAGCCCGCGAAATACACCGCCGTCACCGCCACATAGCGCACAAACGCCAGCACGGTGGCCATGCCGTCGTCCCGCCCGCGATGCCGCTCGACCAAGCGGCGCATGACGCGGTCGACCACGCGCGAGGCGGCCCATGTCGCCAGCACGACCACGACGGCAAACGCCACAGAGCCAAAAAACGCGCCGAACCGGGTGGCGAAGAAAGCTTCCAGTTGCCCTGTCATCAGCGAATGCTCCTTTCCATGCGTCGGCGACCGGTCAGACCGCCCGCTTTAATACGCAACGCCCCAAACGATCATCTTCTTTGCAGGCTTGCCGCAGATCGGGCAAACGTCGCCAAGGTTTTCCTGCTCCAGCGGCATACAGCGGGACGACATGCCTGCCTCCTCCTTGACGCGCTCCTCACACGCCAGCTCGCCGCACCACATGGACTTGACAAAACCGGTATGTGCGGCGGCAATTTGCTTCATCTCATCGAGCGAATGCGCGGTGTAGGTATGCTCCTCACGGTTGCGGCGCGCGCGCTCGAACATCGCCCGCTGGATATCCTCCAGCAGCGCGGGCACGGCGGTGGCCAGCTCCGCGAAGCTGACAACGGTTTTCTCGCGGGTGTCGCGGCGGACGAGCACACACTGTCCCTGCTCGATATCACGCGGGCCGACCTCCAAACGGAGCGGCACGCCCTTCATCTCATACTCGGCAAACTTCCAGCCGGGGCTGTTGTCCGAAAGGTCGATCTTGGCGCGGATGCCCGCCGCCTTGACGGCCGCCAGCAGTTCCTGCGCCTTTTCGGTAACGCCCGGCTTGTGCGCCGCGACCGGGATGACGACCAGCTGCACCGGCGCGATGCGCGGCGGCAGCACCAGTCCCTCGTTATCGCCGTGCGTCATGATGATCGCGCCGATCAGGCGGGTGGAAGCGCCCCATGAGGTCTGGTGCATATACTGCAAGGTGTTGTTCTTATCGGCAAACTGCATATCGAACGCACGCGCAAAGCCGTCCCCGAAATAGTGGGAGGTGCCCGACTGCAGCGCCTTGCCGTCGTGCATCATTGCCTCGATGGTATAGGTCTCGACCGCGCCCGCGAAGCGCTCCTTGTCGGTTTTCAGTCCCTTGAGCACCGGCATGGCTAGATATTCCTCGCAGAACGTAGCGTAGACGTTGAGCATACGCATGGTCTCCTCGCGCGCTTCCTGCTCGGTCGCGTGCACGGTATGTCCCTCCTGCCACCAGAACTCGCGGCTGCGGAGGAAGGGACGGGTCGTTTTTTCCCAGCGCACGACCGAGCACCACTGGTTGTACAGCTTGGGCAGATCGCGCCAAGAGCGGACGATTTTGGCATAGTGCTCACAGAACAGCGTCTCCGAGGTCGGGCGCACGCACAGGCGCTCCTCGAGCTTTTCTGAGCCGCCGTGCGTCACCCATGCGACTTCGGGCGCAAAGCCCTCGACGTGGTCTTTTTCCTTTTGCAGCAGGTTTTCAGGGATGAAGAGCGGCATGGCGACGTTCTCATGCCCAGTCTCCTTGAACATGCCGTCAAGCGTTTTCTGGATGTTCTCCCACAGCGCCTGCGCATACGGACGCATGATGACGCAACCCTTGACCGAGGAATAGTCGATCATCTCGGCTTTTTTGACGATATCCGTGTACCACTGGGCAAAATCCACGTCCATCGACGTGATCTCGCTGACCAGCTTTTTCTTTTCTGCCATTGTGTTCCCTCACTTTTTCGATGCGTATTTCATAAACTATATTAAATTCTGCACTTACAAAGAGGTCTTTGCCATGAATCTCAGTCATTCTTTTTATGTCAAGCCTGCCTCGCATGAGATCGTTGATACGGCGATCTCGCTCTCGCTGGATGCGCGCCCCGCGCTGACCGGCACAGTCGTCGACACCAGCGGAAAACCGGTCGCGGAGGCGTTCATCACCCTGTACCGCGCGGACGCGCCCGCCGCCCCCATCGGCGCGCTGTACACCGATGAGCTGGGGCGCTTTGCCTTTGGCCCGCTCGAGCCGGGGCAGCTCTACCATGTCAAGGTGTTCAAGCGCTCGGCCGATATCCGTGCGCTCGAGCAGGGCGGCTAAGCGCCGAGGCCAAGACCGCCCAGGCGCTCCTGCTCCTTGTATACGGCGTTCTCGCCCCATATATACAAGATATCGTCCGAGGCGCTGTCGACCGTCACCCTGCCGTCCCGCAGCGTACAGCGGAACCGTCCCATCATGCGCGGCTCGGTTGCCTTGAGCAGCGTAAAGCGCACCGCGCCGTCCCGCGCGTCCTCGATCTGCCCCAGCAGCAGACTGCCCGCGGACAGCGTGGGCAGCAGGCGCGTCACCGTGCCGTCCGCCGACACGCGGGCGAGCGTGTCGCCGGTCAAAAACGATACCGCGCTCTCCGTGTATTCCACCCGCCTGCCCGCGTCGTGCGTGATGATAACGATGCTGCCGTCCGTCTCGTCCGCCGCATAAGCATAGGCCGGCTGCGCCGACACCTGCACCAGAAGGCCGTCCTGCTCACGGTACAGTCCCGCGCCGCCGTACAGATAGGCTTGGTCGCTGCCTGTCAGCCGGGGCGCGTAATGCAGAAGAAGCTGTTCCCCATATGCCTGCTGTTCCGCCGGGACGATATAATCATTATACACGGTATAGCTGCCCGCAGCCTCGCCATCCCAGCGCCATGCGGATACCGTCGTTTGCTCCCGGCCTACGTTCTGCGTGACCAGCAGGCCGCCTTCGGTCACGGCAAACAGCTCTTCGCCCGCGGCGATCGCAAGCGGCAGCACCTCGTCCTCGCCCAAGCGATAAAACGCGCCGCCGCTTTGCAGCACGCAGCCGTTTTTCCCCTGCCAGCTGCCGACCGATGCGTCGGCGGGCAGCTCCAGCTTGGCCTGCATGGCGCTTCCGCGCACCGCGTACAGCGTTGTCCGGCCATCCGCGCTGTCGTGCAGCCACAGGTAATCAGTCTGCCCGGCACGGCCGACCAAACCGGCCGCGCTCCCCTCGGCATACGCGCCGAGCGCGGTCAGCCGCACGGTTTCGGGGTCGATCTGATAGAGTACATATTGTCCGTCCTGCTGGCTCTCGCCGTATAGTCCATTCAGCGCCTTGTCGGTATAGAGCACGACTGCTTCACTTTGCTCACCGCGCACCACCGGCACGCCCGCGATCACGCAGGACAGCCGGTAATCGTTGTCGTCCGCACCATGCAGGCTTTGCCGCGCGTAGCTGCGCGGCAGCACATCCCATGCGGCGGCTTTGAGCTGCTCCTTTGTGAACACGCCCTTGTCGATCAGCTTCTGCGCAACGGTAACGCCGCTCGCATCCTCTCCTTTGGTGTAATACGCGCCCAGCAGGCGCGCGGACAGCGAGACCGCGTCCCCCCGAACAAAGCCCGCCCTATCGCACGCGGTCACCTCAGTCTCGCCCAAGCTGAGCACAGGCCGGTAATCGTCCCCATCTGCTGCCGCGCGCGCCAGAAACGTGCAGTATTGCACGCAGGTCACATTTTCATCCGCCCCGTAAGCGGCGTCGGACACGCCCCGGGTCAGGCCGTTCTGATACAGCCAGCCGACGTATGGCGCGGCCCACTGCGGCACATCGCCAAACGGATGCTGTCGGTTTTCGACCAGCGCGGCCTGCTCCGCGCCGAGCAGGCGCGTGAGCATGACAGCCGCTTCGGCACGGGTCATCGGCTTTTCCAGCGCGAAGCCCTGCTCAGTGCCGCGAAACAGTCCCAAATCGTACAGCATCTGCGCCTGCGCTTCGGTGTCGCCCGGAAAGCTGTTGCCTATCGTGCCAACATCCGCCGCGCCGGCGGCAAGGGTCAGCGCGCCCGTGATGCACAGGGCGGTGAACAGCTTTTTCATCGGAACATCAGCCTCCTTCGGCGGTCAGCGCAGCTTTTCCTTTACCTCGTAGCTGAGCTTTTCGATGAACTCGGCCAGCTCCATCTGGGTGGTCTCGCCGCTCTTGCGCTCGCGCACCGAGATAACCCCCTTGTCCTCGTCCTTGTCACCGATGACGATCATATACGGTACCTTGTGCACCTGTGCCTCGCGGATCTTGTAACCGATCTTCTCGTTGCGTGCGTCCATCGTCACGCGGAAGCCAGCCGCGGTCAACTGATCGACCACCTCCTGCGAGCAGGCTATGTTGCGGTCGGTCATCGGCATGACGCGCACCTGCTCAGGCGCGAGCCAAGTCGGGAATGCGCCCGCGAAGTGCTCGGTCAAGATGCCGATGAAACGCTCGATCGAGCCGAACACGACGCGATGGATCATGACCGGCCGGTGCTTCTCGCCGTCCGCGCCGGTGTACTCCAGCGCAAAGCGCTCGGGCAGCTGCATATCGAGCTGGATGGTGCCGCACTGCCAAGTGCGGCCGAGCGAATCGGCCAGATGGAAGTCCAGCTTCGGGCCGTAGAACGCGCCGTCGCCCTCGTTGACGACATAGCCCTTGCCCATCTCAGCGATGGCCTCCTTGAGCGTCTGCTGCGCGAACGCCCAGTCCTTCTCATCACCCATGTGGTCGTCCGGCATGGTGGACAGCTCGATCTCATAGGTCAGGCCGAAGGTCGAGTACACCTCGTCAAACAGCCGCACGACGCTCTTGATCTCGTCCTTCATCTGCTCCCATGTCATAAAGATATGTGCGTCATCCTGCGTAAAGCAGCGCACGCGGAACAGGCCGTGCAACGCGCCGGACAGCTCATGCCGGTGGACAAGCCCCAACTCGCCCACGCGGAGCGGCAGCTCCCGGTAGGAGTGCGGCTGCGACTGGTACACCAGCATACCGCCCGGGCAGTTCATCGGCTTGATCGCATAATCCTCCTCGTCGATGACTGTGGTGTACATATTCTGCTTGTAATGCCCCCAGTGCCCCGAGCGCTCCCAAAGCTGCCGGTTGAGGATCATCGGAGTCTGCACCTCAACATAGCCGTAGCGCTTGTGCACCGCGCGCCAGTAGTCGATCAGGGTGTTTTTAAGCGTCATGCCGTTTGGCAGGAAGAACGGGAAGCCCGGCCCTTCCTCGGTGAGCATAAACAGGCCAAGCTCACGGCCAAGGCGGCGGTGGTCGCGCTTCTTGGCCTCCTCCAGCATGTTCAGATAGGCCTCCAGCTCGTCCTTTTTCGGAAAAGCCGTGCCGTAGACACGCTGCAGCATCTTATTGTTGCTGTCGCCGCGCCAATATGCGCCGGTGACGTTCATCAGCTTGATGCCGTTGGCCTTGACGCGCCCGGTCGAGTCCAGATGCGGGCCTGCGCATAGATCGGTAAAGTCTCCCTGCTTGTAAAACGAGATGGCCACATCCGCGGGCAGATCGCGTATCAGCTCGACCTTGTACGGCTCGTCACGCTCCTGCATGAACTGAATGGCCTGCTCGCGCGGCAGCTCAAAGCGCTCAAGCGGCAGCTTTTCCTTGCAGATCTTCTTCATCTCGGCTTCGAGCGCGTCCAGATGCTCCTGCGTAAAGGAGAAGGGCGCGTCAAAATCGTAATAAAAGCCTGATTCGATCGCGGGGCCGATGGCCAGCTTGACCTCGGGATACAGGCGCTTGACCGCCTGCGCCAGAATATGCGATACCGTGTGCCGGTAGGTATCCCGGTATTCCGGGTTTTCAAATGTGTACTTCTTGTCCTCAGACATCTTGATGTTCCTCCTTCATTTGCTCGCGGGGCAAAAGAAAACTCTCACCCCTAACGGTGTGTCAGGGGTGAGAGTATAAAAATCCCACGGTTCCACCCTGCTTGCCGCCCGCCCTGCCGTCATTGGTGGGGCAAGCAGCCGCTCGGAAGTCCGTAACGCGGACGAAACGGCGCAGCATACTGTGGTTTCCTCTGCGCAGCTCGGGAATCGGTACTGTTTTCTCCGCGTCTGCGGACGCTCTCAGCCGCGTCGTCCGCTCTCTGCCAAACGCTTACCGGGATACTTTCAGGCTTTCCGTCATCGCTTTTTTCATATTAATGCTCCTATTCTATACCCGAAAACCCGCTTTGTCAACCGCTTTACGCAGTTTTTTCATAGCGGCCGACGAACAGCAGCGTGCCGCTCGTGTTATCGCGAATGGCAAACCAGAACGGTGAATCCGCCGTGAACATACGTACCAGCGGTGGCCGTGTCGGCGCGGCCGCGCCCGCGTCTGCGATCGCAGCGGTGACTGCCGCAGCTTCCGCGCCCTTTTCGTCAATGGAAAGGTAGGTCTTGTGCAGCACGCTGTCCAGATACACCCTGCCGTTTGGCGTATCCGGCACCATGGCGGTCAGGTCGGCGCGCGCGCGGTCAAACGCCGTCTGTACGCCGAGCGCCCGCAGCGCGTCGTTCAACCCCGTACCGTATTCGACCCGGAACTTGGGAATGGACAGCCGCACCTGCGCGTCCTCAAACGCCGCGTAATCAAGGAAGTGCTGCACGTCGAGCGTGTTATCCGCCTTGATGAAGTACATGCTGAAATCCGCGTCGCGGAAATACTCCCAGCCATCGCCCGTCTCATCATCCACTGCATATTTGCGGAAGGGCAGCGACACCGCCTCGATGCCCGGCGTAGCGTAATAGCTGAAGTAATCGGTCTGGCGCATGAACTCGACCTGCGCCTTGGTGCCGTCCGCGTTTGTAAAGTCGCCCTTTTTCGTGTTCTGTGCAGGGAATTCATTCTCCCACGCGGCCTTGAAGTACACTGCGTTCACGAGCGCCGCAACGAAATCCCGGTCGTCCTCGGTCAAAATCGACGCGATCTTGCCGCGCGTCTTGTCCTTGACCCACGCATTCACCTGCTCGACCGCATTATCGCGCGTCACCTCCCGCGCTTCGGCGCGGTACACGTCCGCCATCGTCTGCCGGAAGGCAGGCTCAAACGCTCCCTTTCCGCCGTATTGGCTGCGGTTGAGCCAGATGGAATTTGCCGTATCGAGCGACAGGATGCGCGCGTACCCGTCATACTGCGTCAGCAGCGTCTCGACCTCGACGTTAAACCCGTCAAGGTCGTCGACCCGCAGGGCGGCGAGCAGCTCGCGCTGCGTCTCCCCCTTTGCGCCGTTTGCCAGCATGGCAAGGCACAGGCGGATGGAATACGGCGAGAGCGCCCAGTTGCCCTGCGCGTCCAGCGCGCCGACCAGCGCATCGGCAAAGACCTGCTCCTCCGGCTGGCTGACCGCGCACATGGTCAGCTCTTGCGCGTTTGCACACCACTGCCGCGCCTCATCAAGCGAAACGCCGCCCTCCGGGTGAAAAGCGGATGCGTCACCCATGTCGATCACGCGATACATCCAGCATTGCATCACACCGCTCTGCGCCCATGCGGCGATATCAGCCATAGACGGTGCACCGGTGCCGCAGCCCGCGGGCAGCGCGGTATACCGGTAGTCCAGATAGCGGCCAAGGATGACCGCGGCCTCCTGCCGGGTGATGGGGTCGGCCATGCGCAGCCGCCCGGTCTCGTCCCCGTTGACGAGCCACTTGTCAAACGCCCATTTGACGTGGTCGGGCTGGCCTGTGCCGTCGTCAAAATAGTCGCGCAGCTCGAGATACGCACTCTGCGACAAATCCTCGCCCGCGCTCTCGGCCAAGATGTTGACGAATTCCCCGCGCGTGACCTCGCTTTGCCGCAGCACATCGGCCGCGCCCGCGCCGGCCGGCGGCAGCATACACAGCGCAAGCGTCAGACTGAGCAGTTTCTTTTTCATGGATACCCCTCCTGCCTTTTCCATTTGCTAAAATAGACGGACGGCGCGGCATAAGGTTCCCAAAAGGACAAAATACTCTTTTCCGGCTGCGGGCGGATGGCTCTCCCTCCCGCTTTCACAGCTTGAGCGCTTCGTCCGTGATATGCGCGGTGATGCGGCTGTAAAACGCCTGCTTCTGCTGCTCGCTCTCAAAGGCAGTAAACGGCACGATCAGCGCGGAAAACTCATCGACAAAGATATAGTAATGCCCCTCGTCCGACGCGGTACGCTGCACGGCCGCATATTGGTAGACTGTGTCCTCGTTTTCGCCCTTCAGCTCAAACTCCTGCTCGCGCAGAATCATCGTCTTGGGACCGCAGAGCTGCTTGTTGTTGGCGTTGCGCAAAATGCGCTCGGTGTTCTTGACCAGCTTGCGCTTCATATACCACGGCATACCGAAAAAGCACACCGCCGCCAGTGCCACATATACGGCGATGGACACGGGCGAGATCGCTTGCAGCCAATACATCAGCATCGTGCCGCCGAGTATGACAATCGCCGCGGACGCGATCCGGGTCATCAGGATGCTGCGCTGCACGACCGCGTTGTTGGTATAATAATTCAGATTGAAGTCAATGTAGTCCTGCTTCGTGATATCATAATGCAATTCCATGGGGGACAGGCTCCTTTGTGTATGATTTTCTATATTGTACTCAATCGCACGCCCAAATGCAAGAAAAAGTACCTGCGCTTGACACCTGCCGCGCCGCGCCGTATCATATAAGGTATCTGCCGCGCTGACGCGGCAAAGGAGTGTGATCCTGTGAAAGCCTCGAAAGCTCTTTCCGTCCTGCTGTCCCTATGCCTGATGGTGTTCTGGCTGTCGGCCGCGGTGGCGCTGCCCATCCTGTGCCGTCCGCTCTATTACGCGCAGATCGACGCGCTCTCCCTGCCCGCGCAGACCGGGTGGGACAAGACCGTCATCCGCGCCGCCTACGACGAGGTGATGGACTATCTGGTGGGCGACGCACCCTTTGGCACGGGCGCGCTCAAGTGGTCGGAGAGCGGCAAAAGCCATTTTGCCGACTGCCGCCGCCTGTTCCGTCTGGATTTTGCGCTGCTCGGCCTATCCGCTGTCGTGCTGGCCGTGTGCGGCCTGCTCTGCCGCCGAAAATGGCTCTCCCCGCACCGCTTCTGCGGCCGCAGTCCGGCATTCTGGGCAGCGGCGGTGCTGACCGCGCTGTTCGCGCTCGCGGCCGTTTGGGCGGCTATCGACTTCGGCAGCCTGTTTACCGCCTTTCACCGCGTAGCCTTCCCCGGCAAGTCCAACTGGATATTCGACGCGCGCACGGACGAGATCATCCTCATTCTGCCCGAGGCGTTCTGGGCGCGCATGGGCGCGCTCGTGCTTGCAGTCTCATTCGGCGGCGCATGGCTGACCGCGTTTGTGTGCCGCCGGCGCGCGGACGCACGGTGAACGGTAATTTTTTGTAAAAAGACGCCGTATTCCCCACAGAAAACAATTGACAACCGTCCCTTGCAGTGATATACTATCAGAGCACAAATTCGCACATCCCGTGATGAAAGCGGCCGGTGGCGTGCCGGAAACGGTCGCTGCCGCTGTCAAATGATCGGGGATGGAGGCAACAACCAAGGAGGAAATAAAAATGGCAGTAATCTCTATGAAGCAGCTTCTGGAGGCCGGCGTACACTTCGGCCATCAGACCCGCCGCTGGAACCCGAAGATGGCGACCTATATCTTCACCGAGCGCAACGGCATCTATATCATCGACCTGCAGAAGACCGTCAAGAAGCTCGAGGAGGCGTACTTCTTCGTGCGCGACATGGCCGCCGCAGGCGAGTCCATCCTGTTTGTCGGCACCAAGAAGCAGGCGCAGGACGCGATCAAGGAAGAAGCCGAGCGCTGCGGCCAGTTCTTTGTCAACGCGCGCTGGCTGGGCGGTATGCTGACCAACTTCAAGACCATGCGCACCCGTATCGCCCGCCTGAACCAGCTGACCAAGATGCAGGAGGACGGCACCTTCGATCTGCTTCCCAAGAAGGAAGTCATCAAGCTCCAGCTGGAGATCGCCAAGCTCGAGAAGTACCTCGGCGGCGTTAAGGAAATGAAGAAGCTGCCGGGCGCGCTGTTCGTTGTCGACTCCCGCAAGGAGAAGAACGCCATCGCGGAAGCCCGCAAGCTCGGTATCCCGATCGTGGCGATCGTCGACACCAACTGCGACCCGGATGAGATCGATTATGTGATCCCGGGCAACGACGACGCAATCCGCGCCATCAAGCTGATCTCCCAGACCATGGCCAACGCCGTGCTTGAGGGCAAGCAGGGCGAGCAGCTTGAGGTCGAGGCCAAGGAGACCGCTAAGGCTGAATAAGTCCCGAGCCATATTATAATACACTGTATGTTGTTCGTAGGGCGCGACGACCCGGCGCGCCGGGGTCGTTTCGCCCTACTTTTTTGCTTGAAGATAAAATTTTGGAGGAATAGAAAATGGCTTTTACCGCTGCTGACGTAAAGAAGCTCCGCGAGATCACCAACGTGGGCATGATGGACTGCAAGAAGGCGCTGACCGAGTCCGACGGCGACTTCGACAAGGCCATCGAGTTGCTGCGCGAAAAGGGTCTTGCCAAGGCTGCCAAGAAGGCTGACCGCATCGCCGCCGAGGGCGTTGTCTGCGCCAAGGTCTGCGCCGACTGCGGCGTGGGTGCGATCATCGAGGTCAACTCTGAGACCGACTTTGTCGCCAAGAACGCCGATTTCCAGCAGTTCGTCTCCGATCTGGCCGATGTTGTCATGAAGGAAGCCCCGGCTGATGTGGATGGTCTCAAGGACTGCAAGATGGGCGAGCTGACCGTGCAGCAGGCGTTGCAGGAAAAGGTGCTCACCATCGGCGAGAACATCCAGATCCGCCGCTTCGAGCGCTTTGACGACAGCACCATCAATGTTGCCTACAACCACATGGGCGGCGTGATCGGCGTGCTGGTCGGCCTGACCGTGTCCGACAACCTGAAGGGCAACGACACCGTGCGTGAGCTGGCCAAGGATATCGGTATGCAGGCCGCCGCGATGAACCCGTCCTTCCTCGACAAGTCCGATGTCGATGAGGCCACGCTTGCCAAGGAGCGCGAGATCCTGCTGGCGCAGGCGCTGGAGGAGAACAAGACCGCCGCCAAGCCCAAGCCGGAGCAGATCATCCACAAGATGGTTGACGGCCGCGTCGGCAAGTACTACGAGGAGAACTGCCTGCTGCAGCAGGCCTTCGTAAAGGAGAACAAGGTTTCCGTTGAGCAGCATATTGCCGCCGTTGCCAAGGAGCTGGGCGGCGAGATCAAGCTGACCCGCTGCGTTCGCTTTGAAAAGGGCGAGGGCATCGAAAAGAAGGTAGACGACTTCGCCGCCGAGGTCGCCTCGATGGCCAAGTAAGCCAGTATACCGCAACAAAAAGCGCTTTGGAGCTTCCAAAGCGCTTTTTTGTTTTCAGCGTTTGAACCGTACCAAAACAAAGTCCTCACCCAGCGTTTCGATGCAGCTCCACGGGATGACACAGTCCTCCTTGGAGAACAGCCCCATCAGCCCGCCCTGCCCGGGCACGACGATCGCGGTGATCTGCCCGCACACCGGATCGAACACCAGATCGCTCACCTCGCCCATCCGCGCGCCGTCGCACAGATTGATGACCTCGCGGCAGTGCAGCTCACTAAATCGCATCTTTTGTTCTCTCCTCATCCATTCAGCACCCGTTCCAGATAGTGCTCCGTGCTTTCGCCCGCCGGACGGTTATAGCGCCCCATGCCATACAGGGACTCCGATTGCCGCGTGACCACATTGACACGCTCCTCGCAGCCGAGTGTACATAGAAAGCCCATATCCCGGATGACGCGCTCGCTCTCCTCCGAGCACGCGCCAAACGGATAGGTATAGCAGGCCGGTGTGGGCAGACCCGCTTCGGTCAACAGGCGCTGCGTCTGCTCGGTATCCTCGCGCAGCATGTGCTCATAACTGTCCTTATCCTCGCCGCGCCGGCGCAGGCAGCCGCGGCGCTCACCGTATTCGTGCAGGTTCCACGAGTGATTCTGTACCTCAAACACATCCTGCATTTGCTTCAAATGGTCGAGCGTCACATGGGACCAATAGGGGTTCTCCTGCCCGTTTTGGCTGTACAGCGCTGTCTGGCAGCCGATGACCGATACGACGGCCCGCATACCGCGCTCCTGCAGCAGCGGATAGGCGTAGACGAAGTTGTTATAGTAGCCATCGTCAAAGGTTATCATCACCGGCTTTTCAGGCAGCGGCGTGCCTTGCTGCACATAGGCCAGCAGGTCGGTGACTGTCACCGTCTGATAGCCGCGCTTTTGCAGGCCGTCCAGATCGGCGACAAGCACATCGGGCGAAACCACATATTTGCCCTGCCGCGCGCCGTCCTTCAAAATACTGTGATACATAAGGATGGGCACACGCACGCGCTCCCCGTCACCAAACACCATGCGCGCTTCTTCCCGCCGCAGCAGTCCGATCGCCGCGCACAGCACGAGCACCGTGCATACGGCCTGCAACGCGGTATGCCGGAATCCCAATCGCAAAAAAATCCCCCCTCCAAAGCCGCTTCACAAAAAGCATACGCCCCGGGGGAGGATATTAGAATCGGTTTTTGAAAATGCTTACACCTTGACGCGGTAATGCTCGATCGAGGCCTTCATCTCCTTATGCTCGGCCTTCTGGCCGTATTGGTCGACCTTCATCTTGCTCTTCGGCTCATGGGTCAGGCTGCACGCGCCGCCGACGCAGCCACCGACACACGCCATGCCCTCAATGAAGTTCTTACCCAGCTTGCCGACCTTGGCCTTGAGCAGCGCCGTTCTGCACTCCTCGATACCGCTGCAAACCTCGGCCTTGACTTCGAAATCCAGCTCCTTTTCCTTGACCGCCTGCAGCACAGCTTCGGTCAGGCCGCCGGTGCGGCCGAAGATGCGTCCCCACGGCGAAGCATCAGACAGCATCGTCTCATCCAGCGTGGTCATGTCGATCTCACGCGCATCGACCATGGCTTGCAGCTCCTCAAAGGTCAGTACACAGTCGATCCACAGGTCGACAGTCGGCTTTTGCTGTTCTGCCTTCTTGGCCGTGCAGGGGCCGATGAAGATGGTCTTGACCGGCATCTCGGCGTTGATTTTGACATAGCGGCCGATCTCTGCCATCGGAGACAGATTATGCGAGATGTGCCCGGCCATCTCGGGCATCTGCTTTTCTATGTACGAAACGAACGCCGGGCAGCAGGACGAGGTGAGAAAGCCCTTCTCAGCCAGCTCCTCACTCTCCTTGGAGGCCACCATATCCGCGCCCATCGCGGCCTCGACCACATAGTCGATGCCCAAATGGCGGATGGCGGTGACCACCTGCCCCAAGCTGCAATCATCAAACTGGCTGGCCAGCGCGGGGGCGACAATGGCCACCGTGCGGTAATTTTCGCCGTAGCGCGAGTTTTTGATGATATTGATGGCATCTACCATGAAGGACTTATCCATCACCGCGCCGAACGGACACGCGGACACACACGCGCCGCAGGCGATGCACTTGTTCAGATCGATCTCGGCCTTTTTCTCCGCGTTCATATGGATCGCGTCGATCTTGCAGGAGCGCTCACACGGCCGAACCTGCTCAGTGATCGCGCCGTAGGGGCACACCTTGGCGCAGCGGCCGCATTCGATGCAGGTGTCAAGGTCGATCACGGCCTTGCCGTTCTTGGTCTTGGTGATCGAATCCTTGGGACAGTTCTTGATGCAGCGCTGCGAGATACAGCCGCGGCAGGATTCGCTGACCTGATAGCGCTCGACCGGGCATTCATCACACGCGATCGGGATGACCTCAATCACGTTGGGGTTGCGGCGGTCGCCACCCATCGCCAGCCGGACGCGCTCCTGCGCGATGGCGCGCTCCTTATAGATGCAGCAGCGCATGGTAGCCTTGGGGCCGGGCGAGATGATCTTCGGTATCTCATAATAGCTTTCCATCAGATTGCCGTCATACGCGCGCAGCGCGACCTCTTTGAGCACGCGATACTTGAGCAGCTGTACATCGGTTTCAAAATTACGCATAAAAAATAATCTCCTCCAAAAATCCCGCACAGCCGCGGGCAGCATATATTTCTCTCTTTTCGGTCTTATCCACCGGGAATAACACAGCCTATCTCCGGTATCTTTCCACGCCCTCAGCATACAGGTTGCCGCCCACGCAGTCCTGCGAGACGATGGCGCTGAAGCCCTCGACCGTCAGCCGTTTGACCGACTCGCAGCCCAGGTCATCATAGGCGACGACCGCGACATCCTTGATAGACGCTGCCTTTACCGCGCCCGCGCCGCCGATGGCGACCATGTACACGCCGCCGTTGCGCGCCATCGCATCCTGTACAGCCTGACCGCGCACCCCCTTGCCGATCATGCAGCACAGTCCCGCGTCCAACAGCCGGGGCGAAAACGGGTCCATGCGTCCCGAGGTCGTCGGCCCGACCGAGCCGATCACCTGACCGGGCTTGGCGGGCGTAGGGCCCGCGTAATAGATGACCGCGCCGTCTAGCGCAAACGGCAGCGGCTCGCCCGCCTCCATCGCCGCGACGATGCGCTTATGCGCCGCGTCGCGCGCGGTGTAAATCGTGCCGGTGAGTGAAACGGTATCCCCCGCGCGCAGCTTAGGCGCCATCTGCTTCAGTTGGCTCGTGTTGAGCTCGTAATGCGCCATGGCTCATTCCTCCGCCCGGGGACGCAGATTGTTCAGCACATCCCGCAGGCCATTTTTGCTTTTATCATCCTTGCCGCCCAGCGAAGCCGCAATGCGATCGATCTCACCCAACACCTCGCCCGCCTTGCGCGCCATCTCGGCGGACTCCTGCTGGCTGCGCGCCAGCACGATACGATAGTTCTCCTTGGCGGTGTCCAGCTGGCGCTTGACCTCGCCGATCATTTCCATCGACTGACGGCGCAGCTTGACCATCTCGTTCTTGGTATCCTCCTCCAGCTGCTTGGCGCGCCGGTAGGCCGACAGCTCCATCTCCGCAATTTTTTCCTTCGAGGCGTCATATTCGCCGCATTTGGCGGCCAGCTTGGCGTTCTCCTCGATCAGCCGATCGTTTTCCGCCGCAAGCTCACCCGCGCGGACGCTCTGCGCCTCGATCTCGGCCGTCTGCATGGTAAAACCGCGCTCGATATCGTCCAGCTTAGCGCGTATTTTATCAGCGTCTATCGTCATCTCGCCCAGCCGCTCGAGCAGCTCGGCGTTTTTGACGGTAAGCTGCTCGTTCTGCTCACGCAGCTCGGACAGCGCGGCCTGCGCCTCAGCCAGCTGGCGGCGCAACTCGCCTGTCTCTGTATGATATTTGCCGTCGGTCTGTTCTATGTAGCGCAGCACATCCTCGCGCCTGAAGCCGCCGAAGAACGCGCCGCGAAACCCCGTGCTCTGCTCCTCCATCACGGTATCCTCCATCTCCATCTTTCTTTGTGAATAGTATAACAAAGCACGCGCCGTCTGGCAACAGGCAAAGCGGTGATTTTTGCCTGCTTCCGCAGCAAATCTTTGTATGTTTTCACGCGGGCGCGGGTGTACTTTCTCTTGCATTTGGCGCGCGTCAGTGATATGATAAAAAACAGTCAGAAATCTGAAATCGGAGAGAGTTATATGTTAGAGCTCAAAGACTTTGAGGCCGCGGCCGACCGCCTGAAAAACGTGATCCACACCATCCCGCTGTCCACCTCGTCCACGTTTTCGGCCATATCCGGCGCGGAAGTCTATCTGAAGTACGAAAACCAGCAAAAGACCGGCTCGTTCAAGGTGCGCGGCGCGTACAACAAGATCATGAAGCGCTACGCCGAGGGTGACCTGCACGCGGTCGTCGCCTCCTCCGCGGGCAACCATGCGCAGGGCGTGGCCTTTGCCGCCGCCTCGGTCGGCGTTAAAGCGACCATCGTCATGCCGCGCTCGACCCCGATCGCCAAGGTCTCGGCCACGCAGGGCTACGGCGCGGAGGTCGTGCTCGCCGGCACAATTTACGACGAGGCCTATGCCAAAGCGTGCGAGATCTGTGAGCAGACCGGCGCGGAGTTCATTCATCCCTTTGACGATGAGGACGTGATGGCCGGTCAGGGCACGATCGCACTCGAGCTGCTGCGCGACCTGCCGTTTGTCGATATGATTTTTGTGCCCACGGGCGGCGGTGGGCTGCTCTCCGGCATCGCGGCCTGCGCCAAGCAAATCAACCCGCGCATTCAGGTCATCGGCGTGCAGGCCGAGGGCGCGCCCGCCATTGCCAACTCGTTCCGCGCAGGCGTACTCACCCCGTCCGACACCGTGCGGACGATTGCGGACGGCATTGCGGTCAAAACACCCGGCGAGCACACCTTCCAGTATATCCGGCAGTATGTTGACCGCGTTGTTACCGTGTCGGATGATGACATCGCCTCGACCATCCTTCTGCTGCTCGAACGCGCCAAGCAGGTCGTCGAACCAGCCGGCGCTTCCTCCCTCGCCGCGGTGCTGACCGGCAAGGTGGACACCAAGGGCAAAAAGGTGGTTTGCGTGCTCTCCGGCGGCAATATCGACGTTTCTTTCATCCACAAGATCGTGGAAAAGGGTCTGGTCACCCGCTGCCGCCACCTGAAATTCTCGACTATCATGCCGGACGCACCCGGCGCACTGGAAAACTTCGCCCATCTGGTGGCCGACCAGAACGCCAACATCATCCGCTTCCAGCACGACCGCGTACAGGCCGATCTCGAGATCGGCGAGGCCATCATTCAGGTCGTGTGCGAGGTCGGCGGCGTCGAGCACGCCAA
Source organism: Agathobaculum sp. (assembly GCF_022775115.1). Taxonomy (GTDB): domain Bacteria; phylum Bacillota; class Clostridia; order Oscillospirales; family Butyricicoccaceae; genus Agathobaculum. Next base: position 3,147 of record NZ_JALFLA010000076.1, on the reverse strand, counting down.
GCGCCTGATCGACGCGCTCACCCAGCATGGCTACCATATCTTTACCACACAGGTATAAGGTCAAATGCAAAAGCTCCACCGGCTTCGGTGGAGCTTTTTGCTTGGGTTACGGCTTGGTGGTCACGCCTGTCCCCTGATTGGCCGCGGTGGTATTGTTATTCGCGGCGGTGTTGTTTGTGGTGCTGTTTGCTGCGTTGTTGCCGGTCAGCGCATCACCCACGCTGTTCATGCCGTTTTCAATGGCGTTGCCCGCGTCGTTGATGCCGTTGCCGATCGCGTCGCCGATCGTGCCGTTGTTTGCATTGTTGTTCGGATCGGTGGTCGTGTTGCCGTTGGTCGTGCCGTTGGTGGTGCCATTCGCCGTGCCGTTGTTTTGATCCTGTGCGTCGACCACGCCGTCGTTATTGACGTCGTTCGTACCCGGATCGCCGGTCGAGCGGGTGCAGCCGGCTCCCAGCAGCATGGTCAACGCGGCCAGCAAAGCAATAAGCGTTTTCATTGCAGTTTCCTCCTAAAAGCGATTTGCTTTTAGTATAGAAAAATGTCTTTCAATTATACGCCAAAATTTATTTTTTTCATATGTGTCAGCGCAGCTGCACAGGTCAGTCCGGTAATCAGGCCGAGCGGCACGCTCAGCAGCAGCAGCAGCGGCAGATACGCGATGACCGCGCTCGTTTTCATCCAAACGACTGCCGCCGCGATTTGTCCGATATGGTGCGCCGCCGCACCTGCCACGCTCACGCCGAGCAGCGAGCAGAATCGGCCTTCGACGCGCAGCAGCAGACACATCACGCCCAGCGAAAGCAGCCCGCCCATAAGCGAGAACAGAAACGCCGTCACGCTGCCCATCAGCAGCGCGCTCAGCGTGACGCGGCCGAGCAGGATCGCCAGCGCCTCGCGCGGGCGCAGATAGGTCAGCGCGAACATGACGACCACGTTGGCCAGCCCCAGCTTGGCGCCCGGCACCGGAACGACCGCGTCCAGCGGGAATAGCCGCTCGGCCAGCGACAGCACGATCGCCAGCGCGGTCAGCAGGCCGCACAGCGTCAGTCTTCTGGTTTGCATCCTGTGCTTTTCCTCCTTTTTACGAGGCGATCGCATCGACTTCGTTTCGCTCTCCTACAAGCCTGAGCACCACGCGGTTGGGCAGGCAGACGGCCACCTGTCCCGCGCGGGTCAGCGTGCCGGTGCGCACACACACCTGATCGTGGCAGTCCGCCGACTGGATGACCGCCGTTTTGCCCTGCAGCACGATGGTGTTATGCCCGTCCAGCTCGATTACGCGGTCGGTCTGCTCGGTTAGCGCGACACGCTCGACCAGCGCGCCGTCCTGCCAGACCTCGGCGTACAGCTGCCCACCTACCGCCTGCCGCGCCAGCGCGGCCGAAAGCACCGCGGCCAGCAGCAGTACCTCACCGATGATAACCAGATCACCCCACTTCAGCTTAGCGCGCATGGGTGTAGCCCTTTTCTCCGCCCGTCAGCAGGAAGCGACAGACCTCGTCCACCCGCGGCGTGGTGTAAACCAGCTTGTCTGACGTGACGAATACCGCCGCCACCTCGTTTTCCACGCAGAACGCCATGCCTTTGTCCAGTCCCATCACAAACAGCGCGGTCGTCAGCGCGTCGGCGCGGGTCGAGTCCGCGTCGATCACCGTCACGCTGCGCAAGCCGCTCTGCGCGGGATAGCCGGTGCGCGGGTCAAAAATATGATGATACCGCCTGCCGTCCTGCTCAAAAAAGCGCTCGTAATCGCCCGAGGTGACGACCGACTGATCCTGCACGCCCAGCGTTGCGATATAATCCGCGCTGTTTTCCGGGTCGGCGATGCCGATGACCCAATCCTCGCCCTCATTCGCGCCGACCGCATAGATATTGCCGCCCAGCACGAGCAGCCCGTCGTTCCCCCGCTGCCGCAGTATAGCCGCGCATTCGTCCGCCGCGATACCCTTTGCAATACCGCCCAGATCAATCTGCGCGCCGCCGCGCAGAGCAAAGGTATTCCCCTGCTCCGCGGTCAGCTTGTCCACACCGACGCCTTGCAGCGCCTCGTCGATCTCATCCTGCGCAGGCACGCGCGCGTTTTCCGTGCCGATCGCCCACAGGTCGCTCAGGCGCGCGACTGTGGGGTCGTACAGTCCATCCGTCAGCCGCGCGTACTCCATGGCCGTAAGCAGCGCACCGCCCGCTGTAGGCATGGCTGCAGCCTCACCCGCGGCATGATTGAGCTGCCATATCTCGCTGTCCTCCCGCGTGCGGGACAGCGCCTGCTCCAGCTCGGCGATGCGCCGCTCACATTGCTGGGCAGTCTGCTCGGCCTGCTCGCCCTGTACGATGACCGACATAAAGGTATCCATGGCAAAAAAATCTGTCTTATACGATTTTGGCGCGCAGCCGCACATCAATAAAAGCGGCACAAGCGCCGCAACGATGCGTTTCATATTATCTCTCCCCAGTAAAAATGTACTTTCACATTATAATACACGCATGGTGAATGCGCAACCCGTTTGTCCCCGCACGACGCAAAACAAAGGCCGGACGGCTTTGCCGTCCGGCCTTATCGGCTAAAGGGATTGTCCCTACTTACATATAAAACAGGATGTCCGAATAGGTCGGATACGGCCAATACTGTCTGCTCACCAGCATCTCCAGCCGGTCGGCCGGGGCGCGCACCGCGTCCATCGCCGGGATGACCGCGTCGTGATAATAGCGAGCGACCGTTTCGCAATCGCCTTCCGGCACAGCCTTGACTGCGGCGTCCAGCGCGGCGCACTTCTGATAGAGCATCTCGGTCTCGTCCGACACGCGGCCGAGCAGGTCGGCCTCCATACCGCCGGACACGCCCGCGTCCCGCTTTCTGTTGACCGTCTGCGCCAGTTCGTTTTCAAAGGCGATGCATGCAGGCAGTATCTGCTGGCGTACCATATCGCTCGCAGTCAGCGCTTCGATATTGAGCGTCTTGGCATACTCCTCGAGCTGGGTCTCCATGCGGGACTGCATCTCCACGCGCGAATAAATACCGTGCGCCGCGAACAACGCAACGTTCTTTTCATCCAGATAGTGCGGCAGCGCGTCGATCGTCGACTTAAGATTGCGCAGGCCGCGCTTTTCCGCCTCGTCCACCCATGCGTCATCATAACCGTTGCC